>JAPKCI010000306.1 GCA_028823035.1 Rubripirellula sp. | reverse complement strand
CGCTGAGTTGCAGATCCGCTGAGTTGCAGATCCGCAGGTCAAAGCAGTGGTGCGACGAGGGCCGGGTGAGCATGCTGTGCTCAGGCTGCTTCGCCACCTTCGGTGATCTCGCCTGTTTCGCTCACATCCTCAAATCGGATTGATACCTGTTTGCTGACCCCCGATTCCTGCATGGTGACACCGTACAGGGTGGTGGCTGCTGTCATGGTTTTCTTGCTGTGCGTGACGATGACAAATTTCGATTGATCCAAGAACTCATTCAGGACGGTCACAAAGCGGCCGATGTTGGCTTCGTCAAAGGGAGCGTCGACCTCATCAAGGACACAGAACGGGCTTGGTCGATACTTGAAGATGGCCATGAGCAAGGCCACGGCTGTCAGCGCTTTTTCACCACCGGAGAGCAGTGAGTTGCTGATGTTCGGCTTCCCTGGTGGGGTGGCAACGATTTCGACACCGGCTTCCAGCGGATCGTCACTATCTTCAAGAACAAGGTCCGCATGGCCTCCGCCAAAGGACTTGCGGTAAAGTTGCTGGAAGTTCAACCGGATCGCCTCAAGGGTATCCAGAAACAGGCGACGACTGTCAGCATTGATTCGCCCAATGATGCGTTGCAACGAATCTTTGGCAGCCGTCAGGTCCTGATATTGGCCGTGAAGTTCGTCATAACGGTCTTGCAGTCCTTCGAGTTCTTCCAACGCTTCCATGTTCACGTTGCTCGTTCGTTGCAGTTGGGTGCGCAGGTCGTTGATTTCCTTTTCTGTTTCCGCGCGATCTTCAGGAGCTTCCCAGTCTTCGGGGACTTCACTGTTCCGCAGGTCAATTTCGTAATCTTCCATCAGACGATCGGCAAGCGTTTCACGTCGCAGTTTGGCGTTATCGCGTTTGGCAGACAGTGCGTGAACAGCCTCACTGGCGGTGGCTGCCTTTTTCATCGCGTCTTCGCTGGCCTGCATGATTTGCCGATTTTCCTGCCGCACCTCCGCGGCGGATTGGGCCAACTCTTTGAGATGGTCTTCGTTTTTGTCCGCTTGCCAATGCAGGGATGTCAGTTGGTTGGTGGCTTCGAGCACACGCAGTGTCAGATCCTTGATGCGTTCGCGACCCTGTGAGGCTTGGGCTCTGACGTCTTCGACTGCGGCTTCACGTTGGTTCTGGTCACGCTTTTGCTGTGCCATTGTCGCAGAGAGTGCCTCCGCTTTTTGCTCGGCTCGCGCCAGATCGACCGAGACGGACATTACGCCACTGGTAGCGGTTTGTAGGGCGGTTTGTGACTCAGAGAGTGTTTCTTCAACCTCGGCTGCTTCGAGTTCCAGTGTTTCGGTTTGCTGCCGGCCCTGCTGGATCATCACGGACAGTGCCTTGCTTTCGCTGCTGGCCGATTGTTGGTTGGATTCAGTGGCTCTGAGTTCTTCGTCAATTTCGTCAACGATCAACCGTTGGGAAGCCTCGCGTTCATTGGTATGTCGGCGTTCGGCTTCTGCCGCAGCGCGGTCGGCGATGAGTGTCCGGTGAGTTTGTTCGATGCGTCCGACGGTGGCGGCTTCCTCGTCGACTCGGCCGGCCAAACGCGCCGTTTCTGCTTCTGCTTCGGCGAGCTGATACTGGTAGTGCTGAATTTGCTGCTGGGCTGCAGCCAGTTCGCTACGGCGACTGACCAGTCCGGTGGATGCGGCGGCGGGACCAACCACGACTGAGCCATCGTTTTCGAGTAACTCGCCGGTGGCAGTCACAAATCGTAGTCCTGCGCCTGAAAGTTTGCGGAGGCCCATGGCGGTTTCGAGCGAATCGACCAGCCACGTGCTGCTCAGAAGATGGCGGGCTAGAGGTTCAAAGATCGAATCACATTTCAGCATCCGGTCTGCTCGCCCGATGACACCTTTCAGACCATCCAGACGGATGCGATCTCCGGGCCGGCGTTTCGGAAGTTCATCGAGTCGGATCAATCCAACGCGGCTATCAATGGCAAGTGTCCCGTCCATGATCGCTGCTTGAATTTCACCGCCACTGACGATCACATATTGGCTGCGTTCACCCAGAGCGGAATCAATCAACGGAGCAATGTTGATGTCGACTTCGAAGCTCTCTGCCACGATTCCGTGGAGTTGTCTGGCGAGGGGCGACGTTGCGTTGCCCAATTGATCCAGAATGGTGCGAACTCCGCCCGATATCCCTTCCTGGCGTCGTTGCAGGTCATCCAGAACGCTTAGTCGTTCGGTCAGGCCCTGAAGCCGTATCCGCAGAGCCGAGACTTCATCGCGGCGACGTTCAAGCGTCCGGCGGCTCTCTTGAAGTTTTGCATCAGCGATTTCGATTTCGCGAACGATCTGTTCGATCCGGGCGTCCGCATCAGCGACGCTTTGCTTGGCAACTTTTGCTTCACTGGTCGCTTCAGACAACAGGTGCTTTGCGTTGTTGCTGCGCTTGTGAAGTCCTGACAGAGTTCGTTGCGCCTCTCCAACACGCTGTTCGCTTCGTTGACGTTTGGCTTCCAGATCAGCAACCTTGCGCACCAGGGTCAGGTGTGTTTGCTGGACACGATCACGGCGAGCAATGACTTCACTGACTTCGCTCTGGATTTTGTCGCGTTCGAGTTGGATAGCAGTGTTTCGTTCGCGAACACGCGCGAGATCGTCCTCATAGTTCTGCAGTCGGTCTGTCGCATTTTGTAATTCAGCAGCGGCCGATCCGGCTTGGGTTTGCAGTAACCGGACTCGACGGAGCAGCTTGGCAACGCTTCCCCGCGTATCTTGTGTTGCTGACTTGTCTGCCGTCCGACGACCCGCGTACTCAGCTATCTTTTGAAGTTGGGCACTTCGCTGTTTCTCGACCTCTCTCGCTTCTTCGG
Source organism: Rubripirellula sp. (assembly GCA_028823035.1). Lineage (GTDB taxonomy): Bacteria > Planctomycetota > Planctomycetia > Pirellulales > Pirellulaceae > Rubripirellula. The sequence goes on along the minus strand of JAPKCI010000306.1, from coordinate 4,330 downwards.
CGATCTGTTGTAACTGCAGATCGGCTGCTTGGCGTTCTTCGGACATGCGAGCCCGAAGCAACTCAAGGTCTTTGTGGGTGGCAATCGAGTTTCCCAAATCGGATTCGATTGTTTCCAGTTTCCAGGTTAGTTCACGCCAGTCTGCCCATGCCATCTGGGTGCGGAGGGATTTCATCCGCGCATTGGCTTGTTGATACCGCTCAGCCTTGCCGGCCTGACTGCGAATGCTTTTTAGACGCGATGCGACCTCATCGACGATGTCGCCCAGTCGAGTGAGGTTGGATTGGACTCGCGCCAAGCGGCGTTCCGCTTCGATTTTTTTGGCTTTGAAACGGCTGATGCCTGCTGCTTCTTCGAAGATCGCACGTCGGTCTTTGGCGTTCGCCTGCAGCATGCGATCGACTTTGCCTTGCTCAATCAGGCTGTAAGCGTCGATTCCAATGCCCGTGCCACGAATCAGGTCGCGGACGTCTTTGAGTCGGACAGGCTGATTGTTAATCAGGTATTCGCCTTCGCCGCTGCGATAGACTCGGCGAGTGACATGGACTTCCGGAGCATCGATTCCCAGCGTGCCATCCTGATTGTCGAAAATGATCGTTGCTTCTGCCGTTCCCGCAGGACCCCGTGTCTGGGATCCCTTGAAAATGACATCGGACATTTCCTTGCCGCGGAGACTCTTGGCACTCTGCGAGCCCAGCACCCACTTGATAGCGTCGACAATGTTCGATTTTCCGGAACCGTTGGGACCAACGACGACGGTGATTCCATCGGGAAAGTCGAATCGCGTGCGATCCGCGAAACTCTTGAAACCGGCCAGCTCGAGTGCTTTCAGCATGCGACGGGTCTGCCAGACAGTTCCAGAAAATGCGGAAAAAACGGGGTTTCAAAGAAGAAGTTAGGTTAAATGAAAGACTTCATTGGGGCTAGTTCTGTTTCCTGTTCGCGGCCGATTCTGGCCGTTTTCGCCAATGCAGCGGCGGTTACAGACTTTCCGGTGGACCCCGTTTACCCATTTCCCCCTGCTTTGGACCGATTCTGTGGTACTTGAGTCCTCGCCTGAGTCCTCGAACGCGGTGCTGAGTCCTCGAGCGTGCGGTGCTGAGCCCTCGGACGTGCGGTGCTGAGTCCTCGGACGTGCGGTGCTGAGTCCTCGGACGTGCGGTGCTGAGTCCTCGAACGTGCGCTGCTGAGTCCTCGAACGTGCAGTGCTCGCTGGCTGACAACCGACTTGCTATCGGCGCAGCAAACAGCATTTGGGAATTTGACAACCTGCCGGCTGTTTGCAAAACAATTGGCGTCAAGTCGGAGTAAACGTAGATGCAAAGATAGATGCGAATTTTTGCCACGTATCATACATTGGATCGGCGTTGTTCAAATCCACTAAATGGCATGGGTTGGACAAGGAACGGATGCTGAACTTTGGTTCGTCAACACTCGCTTTTTCTGTCTTTGCAAGCGGAGTGATATCTACAATTTTCAACCCGCGTGGCAACCCTCGTTCATCGACAGTTTCTTGCCCGGCGACGGTTGCCATCTCAATGGTTTGGATCTGCCTGATGGTTGACCTAGATATGTCACCGCGTTAGGTGAATCATCCGTCGCTAGCGGTTGGCGTGAGAACAAAAAAGATGGGAGTTTGTTGGTCGACGTGGAATCGGGTGAAGTGGTCATGCGAGGCTTGTCGATGCCACATTCGTCTCGTCGGAATCTGGACCGACGATGGGTGCTGGAATCTGGACGCGGGGGACTGGGGTAGATCGATTTGGCCACGGGACGTTACGAGTCGTTGCTCACGTTGCCAGGTTTTACACGTGGGTTGACGTTCTGCGGTCCGCTGGCTTTTGTCGGATTGTCACAGGTACGTGAGACTGCTGTATTTGGTGGTGTTCCGATTGCAGAGAAGCAATTCAAGAAATGGACCTGCGGTGTCTGGGTTGTGCATCTGCAAACGGCGGAGACCGTCGCCTTTGTCAAATTTGAGGATGCAGTGCAGGAAATTTTCGCGGTTGAAGTCGTTCTCAATCGGCTTGCTGAGTTGGTGAACGAAGACGGAAATTTACTGGATGGGTCGTTTGAGTTACCGGATGATATTCTGAAGGGAGTGCCACTAGGCTTGCGTTCGGAGCCCTGAATGAACTCAACTGAGTCTCTGAGTGCCCCAGCGTCGAGTTATTTGAGACCCATCGTCGAGTTGTTTGTGCTATCTCTGTTGGCCGGTGTCGAAGATGAATCCGCTCGAGATCGTGTTGTCGACGTTGGCCAGTTTTTTAGTTTCAACAGAACGCTATCGACGTTGCTTTTGTTCGTTCCTCACAGCTGTTTTTGTTCGTTCCTCACAGCTAATTTTATTCGTTCCTCACAGCTGTTTTTGTTCGTTCCTCACAGCTGTTTTTGTTCGTTCCTCACAGCTGTTTTTGTTCGTTCCTCACAGCTAATTTTGTTGAGTCATCCATGACGCGTTTGTTTGCCGGTACACCTTTTGACATCCCACCACGCTGCGACCGCTGTGGCGAACTGGAAGAATCCTGCCAGTGCGAACCAGCCGGGCCAGAGCGGTTACCTCCCGAGAAACAAACGGCAAAAGTGCGTGTTGATCGTCGGAAACACAAGCGGATGGTGACGGTGGTTTGGGGACTCGATCCGGTTGCATGCGACTTGGCAGAACTGCTTTCGACGTTGAAGGCAGCTTGCGGTAGTGGCGGTAGTTTGCAGGACGACGAGATCGAGCTGCAGGGTGATCATCTAACACGTGTCAAGGAAAACCTGCGTAAGCTGGGCTACAAAATAGCGAAGTGAGCCGACGGGGGTAGGAAGACAGACAGATTCGAAGTGTAAAGAGCGAATGTCAGTTCGGAGTCGTTTTGACTTACCAACATCGAGTCAGTATTCTGCGTGTGGCACATGTTGGTACTTGAAACCAACTTGTATCTGGACAACGGTGCAACTTGTATCTGGACAACGGTGCCACAGGAATCAGTGTCATGCGGTGCTGGAAAGCTGCACGTTGCAATTTCCGGGCGTTTTGACTTGCTGTTAACTAAATGCTCGTTTTTTCGCGCCTTGCGGGCATGAAATACCGGCCATCTATTGTTAGATAGGATAGAAATCTATTTTAGAGAACCAGCTGGCACGGGTCTGAGTGCCAGTGATGCCGGCTCAGGTAGCCAGCTTTGCTCATTCAGGGGCAAAGGAAATGACTGTCATTGCAGCAGTGGGTTACGCATGCTTAGGGAGGTTGAAAGCAGCGTCGATGAACGGGGAGAGTAACAAACACAAAGATATTCGTCGCACCATTGCTGCGTACATGGCACCAGGGATGTTCGTGGTGTCGCTGATCTTTTTGGTCTGCCAGGCAGTGCTTGTCGTCATTCTCGTTGACATGCCCAACTTTAGTGAGCATGCCGGTACAGCGATGGATCCTTCCAGTTCTACCCGTGGATGGCTTAGCGAGATCGCGACTGCCAACGGAGTGGAATTGAGTTTGTATGAGGCCACGGTCAGGCTGTTGTTTGTTCTGTGGCCGATCGTGATTGCCGAGTCGATCTTTCACTGGGTGACTCGATCTTGGGATGCAAAAAGTGGCAAGCTGCATCTGATGAGCTTGATGTACTGCCTCTGCCCATCCTTGCGCATGTGTGCTCGCAGTTATGAAATGGGGAATCGACTCTGGTTGCCGGGACTTGGGTGGCGTCATCCAAATCGCAGGTTGAGGAGCAGATTGGAGCGTCGCTTCAGTCTTCCGATGATTGCGATTGCATTTCTGATTCTGCCAGTGTTGGTGATTGAGTTCTTTCTGCATGATCAGGTCGAGAATTCTATTGCTCTATGGTTGTTGCTCCATGTGGGAACGGGGGTGATCTGGTTGGCTTTCGCGGCAGAATTTATCTTGATGGTGTCGGTCGCCGAGAAGAAGCTGGATTATTGCAAGGAACACTGGCTTGATATGGCGATCATTCTGCTGCCTCTGATTTCGTTCCTCAGATCGGTGAAGTTCGTGCGTGCTACGAATGCCCTGAAACTCCCTCAAATCACCAAAATGTTACGTGTCTATCGAATGCGGGGAACTGCAGTCAAGGCACTTCGAGGACTGATTTTGCTGGACTTGTTTTCGCGGTTCTTTGGCTCCAATGTGGACGCGAAAATCGATTGCCTGGAACGTGAATTGCAAGAGGCTCAGGACCGCGTGCGGGAGATTCGTCGCAAAATCAGCAAGGCCGAACGGAAACGGGCGACGAATATTGCCAGCGTTGAGGTAGGGCCTGAATCGGGTTCAAAATCGCAGGTCGCATCGCAGGTCGCATCGCAGGTCGCATCGCAGGTCGCATCGCAG
>JAPKCI010000070.1 GCA_028823035.1 Rubripirellula sp. | reverse complement strand
TCTGCGAGTTCCTCGTCGAGTTCCTCGTCGAGTTCCTCGTCGAGTTCCTCGTCGACGGCACCCGATACGACTTGACTGCTCCGCTGATAGGTCTCAGACAACGCCAGTTCACGCAGCAAGTACCGCACATCATAGTCGTGCTGGAGCAGTGAATCAGCGAGAAGATTCAAGAGTTCTGGGTTGGTAGGCGGATTATCCGCATGCCACATATCGACTGGTTCTACAAGACCTCGGCCGATCATCAGCCTCCACAATCGGTTTGCGATATTCAAACGGAACGCAGTGTTCGAGTCTTCAGTCAGTGACTTTGCCAATTGAATCCGCCGACTATAAATCGGAACGGAACGGACGGTTTTCTCAGGCTTGACTTTATATAACTCATCACCAAGTGGTGGATCTTCGATCGGAGACGCGTCCAGCATCCGCGGCACTGTCTGATCTTTTTCAGAAGTGAAAACGGACGTAAACTCGACTTCGCCTTCTGCTTTTTCGCCGATTGATGACTTCTTGGTCGTAGGATCTTTGAACAAATAGCTTCGCTTGATGAATGCCGCCAACCCGTAGTAGTGCCGTTGCAGATAGTCATCAATGCCTGGATGATCGTGGCACTGAGCGCACTCTAGATCGCGACCCAAAAAGATGCGACCGATGTCGCGCGTCACGATATCGACCTTCAGTTCACGATCCAAAAGAAATCTGGCCGCCGGTCGTGTCGCCTCGTCGATGCCATCAACCGTCAATATTTCCTGGCACAGCTGAATCCACGATTTGTTGTTCAGAAACGATTCCCGCAGGTACTCTTGCCAGTCTTTAACGGGGACATGTTTGGTTACCCGGCGTTCCATCAACAGCACATCGAAGACGTATTGCATTCTTCTCGCGTGTTGCGGTGAACTGAGCAATTGGTCAACGATCTGTTCCCGCTTATCGGGCGAAGAATCACTCAAAAACTCACGCACTTGAGCGGCACTCGGAATCGAACCTGCCAGGTCGAGATGGACTCGTCGCAAAAATGTTGCGTCGTCCGAAATGACTGCGGCAGGCTTCGTGAAATCAGAATGAGATTCAACGAGGGTGTCTATCTGCCTGTGAAGCGGATCAGCGGCGCTAAGCGAGTTTGAATGGGTTGCCAGGCATCCGATGACAATTCCCAAGAACAAGCGTATCATCGATGTTCCTTGCGGAGGGTGGGGTAGCGGCGGGTGGGATAGCGGCGGGAATGAGACACGGATTCTCTCGCGACTCATGGGTGAATATCTTAACAAAACCGCGGAACGGATGTGAAAATGCGAGTTCGACGCGATAGCGTGTGGTCACCAGGCATTCTGAACTGGTCCAGTTTTCAGTCACGCGATCACGTCGCGAATCGGCTCACCGCACTCCTTTTCAAGGCGTTTGTGACCTCCGATGGTAAGCTCGCGAGGATCGAGGCCGAGTTGGTGCTGGACGGTGGCGTGAATGTCGGTGACGTAGTGACGGTTTTCAACGGCGTATTTTTGATCAAATGAGTGCTTTTTCTTTTCTCGTGGTTTTCTGTTTTCCGTGCCACCCATCATGTTGCTTGTGGTCACCCACGTGACTTGCAAAATCGACATTTCCACTGCAGTAAGCGAGAGATTCACGGGTCGGCTTTCTTTCGGACCATTCGAAGGGGCCAAGACTCGTTGCCCGGGATTGCTCTGGGACCATCAGCGAAAAGGGCCAGAAACCAAATCCGGCTAACGCTTAATGACAGGTACGGGCTTGGCGACAGAGTTGAATCACGATGATATGCGGTAATACAAAACCGTGCGATCACCGTGAGCCAAGGTGAGCATGACCATGCTCTTGTTGGGGGTGAGTGCGGCGTGATCGATTTCGTACCATCAGGTCAGGCCAGTGGCCGATCCGCCGAACGCACGAAACGTTGAGCCACTGTTCATTCGTCTTTCGGAAGCGGTACCTGGCTGGATGACATCAGATAGGCAATTAGATTCTGAATCTGTCGATCATTGAGTACATTGATTAGTTTCTCGGGCATCATCGACACGGGTGATTCTTTCATCGCTTCAATTTCATCGCGCTGAACCACAACCTGGTCCGTCGCCGTCTGGAACGCCAACGTTTTCTCTGTTCTTCCGACAATGACACCGTTGAGAACTCGACCGTCTTCCAGCAACACGACCGATAACTTGAAATTCTTTGAGACAGTGGCGTTGGGGTCGACAATATTTTCGAGCAGGTAGTTCAGATTGTTTCGCTGCGCTCCGGTCAAATCCGGGGCAATCTTTTTTCCTTCACCGTAGAGTGTATGGCAAGTCGCGCAGGATTGACGGAACAGAAGTCGTCCGGCAGAAGCATCAGCTTTTTCGAGGGTTTCCGCTGTCAGCATTGCTCTGAGCTCAGTAATGTAAGCCATCTTTTCCTTCGACTGTTCGGCGAGTTCTGGCCACATGCGGGCCACGCGTTCGCTCAGGTCCGCATCCCCGGAGTTTTGCATCTGGCGAAGCTGGAAGGCCGAAACGAGTGATCGATCAATGCTTCCGTCTGAGACCGCATCCAGCAGAACTTTCGCAAACTTCGGACGTGACACAAGCGTGGTAATCGCCGCCTGTTTGGCGGTCATGTTAAAGCCACCCAATTTCGAAACCAACAGCTTGGGTGTTTCATCGTGGCCGAAAGCCGCAAGTCCATTGATCGCGTCGCGGGACATGTCGCGGTCTCCGAGCAAGTTTTGAAGAAGCTGGACAACGTCAGTATCACGCACCAGGACGAGCGCTCGAATCGCAGCGCGCCGTTCCGACAATTCTGATCCACCGTCGGCGGCGATTGTGCGCAGTTCATCCAGCGCACGACCGTCTCCGAATACGAGGGACAGCTCGCGACTCAACCTTCGAACTTCCACGTTACCGTTGTTTGCATTGGCAGCAGCAAAAGTGTCCCAGCCGGTAACCGGCGTTGCCTTTCGCCAACCCCGTAGAGCTTCCGCCATACCGCGCAGGACATCGCCAACGACCAATGAGTCTGTGCCCTGCGTCGATAGACTCTGCAGAAGGCCCGCGATGATGTCCGGCTGGCGTTCAATTTCCAGAGTGAGTCTCCGGGCGATGTATTCGCGGACAATCGGCAACTGGCAGACCCCCACCATCTCAATTGCCTGATCCGGGCTTGCCAGAACGGCAGGCTCGATTCCGTACCACACCATCAGCGGCAGCACTCGGTCATTTGCATATTCCTTGTGACGACCCAACGCCAGTGCGATCGGCCAGCGATCTTCGTATCGCAGACGCTGCAGCGCCGAAGCCAGCCATGTCAGCACCAGGCCAGAGTCATCGCTTTGCGCCATGGTTTTGAGTTTCGCGAGGACAGTCGGCGACAAGTTGCCGTCTTCAGTGAGAAAGCGAATCGCCCAGCATCGAACGTGTTCGCTCTTGTCATCAAGACAGCTGGCAAGCAGTTCGCTGGACGTTCCGCCAGTGACATGCAATGCCCACAGTCGGCGTAACCGCTTCTGCTCAGTTTCATCCGAACGCAACTTTGTCAGCAGGTACTGATGAATCTCCGGATCAGTCGATGAATGGGCGGCACGTTCAGCTAGTTCCAGCAGGCACTTTCGCGACAGCCACTCCCATTCGGATGCCACCAATTCCGCCAGTTGCTGGTCGCTGAGTTCATCCGCCGGGCCCACGGCCGGGTATCCGGCCTGTGGATTCCCTTTCATCGCCAGACGGTAGATACGCCCGGACGCGCGATGAATTCCGTCGTTTTCGTGGCATTCTCCTGTGTCCGACCAGTCTGCGAGGAACAATGCACCCGCCCTGCCGTTGATCAACTCAATGCCACGAAACCACGGATCCGCTACCTTCAAAAAATCGGGAGCATGCCTCGCCGTGTAGGTTGCTCCGTGACGATGCAGTGTGTCCCGATTGATGCGTCGACCGTGCAGATTGAGCGCCAGCACAGAACTCTGCAGCGTTTCGGGGAATGGCTTGCCCTGCAAAATTGTCATCCCGCAATGCGCGTGACCACCGCCCGATTCGTCAGTTGTCTTGGTCATGATCGTCTTTCCATCTTTTCGGATATCATGCCACAGTTCGTTGGTGTCCCAATGAAAGTGATCAGCCGTCTGTTCGATCATGCCGTACGTGTGCGGGTTAAAGTGTTCACCGTACATGCGGCGAAAACGAGCTCCCGGAACAACGTGCCACAGATGCCCGATGACCGTATTGATAAAAAACATTTGCCCATTTTCGTCCCAATCCATGCCCCACGGATTTGTCGTTCCGACGCAAACCACCTCGAACTGATGCCGCGTCGGATGGAACCGCCAGATACCACAGTCCAGCAACTGCCTTTGGTCGGGAGTCGCGTCGGGCACACCGACGCTGGAGATTGCCATGATGCCGTTGCGTCCATACAGCCAGCCGTCCGGCCCCCACCGCAGACCGTTCACAATTGTGTGTCGAGCTGCGTCGTCGTCCCAGCCATTCAACATGACGACCGGTTCACCGTCGGGCACGTCGTCGTTGTCTGCATCGGGGATGAACAGCAGGTTTGGCGCGTCTAGAACCCAGACACCGCCGTGTCCGATCTCAACACTCGTTAGACGTCTGCCCTGATCCCAAAACACCGTGCGTTTGTCAAAGCGGCCGTCCCCGTCGACATCTTCCAAAATGACAACGCGGTCTCGCATACGCGAGTCAAAATTAGTTGCCGCTTCGGCGTACGTGTAATTTTCCGCAACCCATAACCGCCCTCGATCATCCGTGGCTAAAGCAATCGGCTGATGCACATTCGGCTCGGCCGCAAACAGCGTCGCCTCAAAACCATCCGGTACTGTCATTCCTTTCAAAGCATCTTCCGGAGACATCAGTGTTGCGTCGGGGTCCTCTGTGTTCAACGGTTTCGGAAAGTCGTCAGCGCACAGGCTCTGGGTGGAGATCAGGACCAGAAAAACAATGACGGAACAGAGTGGGCAACTCATATTGGATGCAATCAGGTGGGTCGGGAACAGGAAGTGCTTCGTCTGCGACGCGTGTTAACCTCGGAGTTCGAACGTATGATACAGTTGTTCGAATTACATTTTCACTATCGTAAGTGTCGCGGTATTTGGGATCAACTAAGAAAACGCCCCATCGACTCGGAGCCGCAGAAGATAGAAATTCACAGTTAAATTGTTAGCGTGGCGAGGTTGACTACTGATTTCCACAAAGGGTTTGCACAATGACAGAATCTATCAGTTTTGTTGCGGGAGGTCGCCCGCGTTCGTCGCTGAGAGATAGCCGGTGTGGACGGTATTGCCTCATGCGGCAAACCTGCATTCCGATAATTTACGCGATTGGCGTGGCATTCTTCATGTTCCTTTCGGCGGGTTCATCGGCAGCCGATGAACCCTCGCAATGGAAATACTCGCCTGAGCAGCTACAGCCATTCTGGACTTCGGACATTGTTCATCGCGAGTCTGTATTGTTTGTTAGCGACGCGGCTACGGGTGAGACTCGAGCGTCCGTGCTTTTTCCAATCCGGAAGATCATTTCGGTTCAGGATTCAACGGGCGCCGTCACCTACAAATCAGGAATTGACTTTCATTATTCGGAAGGCTCACGTCAGATCACCATTCCCGCCAAGTCCGGCATCGTTACGAAGACAGTGGCGGACCTGAGGCGACCGGCAAACTCACAGCAGTACAGGCTCACTCATCGGGACGGCAACGGTGAGATTCTGTTTGGCGGAGGGCTGGAATACCACAACATGCAGACATGGATCACCTATTCTAAAGCGACAGCCGACTGGCCTGTTTCCATGCCGACCTTCGAGCCGTCGGTGCTACCTCAGACGATCAGCCGTCTGCAGCAGCGGCAACCGGTTACTGTGGTTCTACTAGGCGACAGTATCTCGACCGGTTGCAATGCGTCTGGCTGGGGCAACGCGGCTCCCTTTCAACCCGCCTATCAGAACCTTTTGAAGATGCATTTGGAGTCGCACTATTCGACAACCGTCAATCTCACCAATCTGTCGGTCGGCGGCACATCGACTCCGTGGGGGATCACGCAGATCCCAAAGGTTTTGGAACCAGAGCCTGATCTGATCATTCTGGCGTTTGGCATGAACGATTCTGCCGCTCGGTCACCGGAGGAATTTGGGAAGAACATCTCCCTGTTGATTTCCACGGCACGAAAAACATTGCCCAACGTCGAATTCATTCTCATCGCACCGATGTTGGGCAACCGCGACTGGACGGCGCTAAAGCATGACGTGTTTCCAAAATATCGTGGCGAACTGGCGTCGCTCTGCAAACAGGGAATCGCACTCGCCGACATGACTTCTGTCTGGCACGAATTTCTGTTGAGAAAAAGCGATCACGATCTGACCGGCAATGGAGTCAACCATCCCAACGATTTCGGACATCGCGTTTACGCACAAGTGTTGTCTGCTCTGCTCATCAACGAAGAATGACCGCTATGTCGTCCACAAAGGCTTCTGTATCGATGCGAATACTCCCAACCGTGGCTGTAATCTGGGCAAGCCTGCATGTCATGGCGGCGGCTCAGATTCAACCGGCCACCGATGCTCCGCGCCCCTTACCCCCTGCTGAGAGTGCACGGTCTTTCAAGCTGCCAACCGGTTTTCGCATGGAGTTGCTTGCTAGCGAACCGCTGGTTCATGAGCCGTCCGGAGTTTGCTGGGACGAGCAGGGGCGGCTCTATGTCTGTGAACTGCACGGCTATAACCTTGACGGGCACTACGACATCGAGGAACTCAACAAGACGGGACAACTGGACCGCGTTGTCCGCCGCATTCAGGCAACCGACGACGCCAAAACAAAGGCCGAATCCGGGACGACAGGTACCATCAAACGGTTGATCGACATCGACGGCGATGGCCGCATGGACGAGGCTCAGATGTTTGCGAACAACCTGCCTCCCTGCTACGGCATGGTAGCGGCCCGCGGCGGATTGATCGTTGCCTGCAGCCCACACATCATGTTCCTTGCCGACCGCGATAACGATGGTAAAGCAGAAGTCCGCGAGGTCCTATTTACAGGGTTCCCGGAAGGTGTTCTCGAACGCCGGTTGAATGCACCGCAATGGGGACTGGATGGGTGGATCTATTTCGGCACAGGGCATGGAGGTACGGAAATCACCGGCCCGAATCTGAAAGACGCTGTGACTCTGCCGCGGACGGATCTGCGTATCAGACCTGATGGATCCGCGATCGAGCCGGTCTCGGGGACTACCTGGGGAATGGGCTTTGCCTTCACGGAAACCGATGAACGTTTCGTCAGTTCGATCGGCTGGCCGGCCACCTCTATCGTTCCGCTGCCCTGGCGGTATCTGGCGCGGAATCCCTTTCTTCCCTCTCCATCACTCAACGACACCAACCCGCCCGATCGCCGAACCTATCCCATTAGCCAGCCACATCCCTGGCGATCCAAACGAGCCGACGATCCCGGCTTCAATAAACTTTACACCGACCGATACGGCATCGCCGAGTCCGCCCCCAACGGATATTTCACATCGTGTTGTGCGCCTCTGGTCTATCAGGATTCGCTGCTTCCGGGCCTCCGCGGTCAATTGCTGGCCTGTGAGCCGGCGCAAAACATGATCACTCGAATGCAAATCAGTCGTAACGGCTCACGGCTGCTACTGAATCGTGTGACGGGCGAACAGCAGTCCGAATTTCTGGCCTCTACGGATCAGTGGTTTCATCCGATCTCGCTGGCACACGCGCCTGACGGCACGATTGTGATGGCCGATTTTTATCGCGAGATCATCGAAGACTATTCAGCGATCCCTCGCTATCTTCAGCAGCAATACAATCTGATCGCCGGCCGAGAACACGGTCGACTGTGGCGGCTCACGCATGACTCCGTGGGCAGCCAGATTGCTCGGCAGACAAAGTCGGACATGAGCCGCCTCAGTGCGAAACAACTAGCCACAGAGATTGCGAGTCCGCGGCACTGGCGTCGACAGACGGCGCACCGACTGTTAACTGAACGCCAGGATGCGAGCGTTGCGCCGCTGCTGGCTCGAACCGCAACAACATCCCAAGACACCGCCGTCGTGCTGCACGCGCTCTATGTGTTGAGGGACCTGCGACAGCTCAAACCAGATGACATCATCTCTGCACTTGAATCAGCCAACGCTGGAGTTCGCGTACATGGGCTGCGACTCGCCGAACAGCTGCTGGACACAGACGCGACTGTCAAGCAAGCGGCCTTCGCGCTTGTCGCCGATCCAGATTCATCGGTGCGATTGCAGATCGCGCTGTCACTAGGGGAAAGCCGCGATCCAGCCGCCATCCCACTGCTGGCTCAGTTGGCGTTCACGGCCCCCAACAAATCGCGGATCGATGCCAAATCGCCGATCGATGCCGAACCGTGGATCGATACCGCGATTGGCAGTTCAGTCGCCGGCCGAGCCGATCAACTGATCGCAGCACTACTGAAGCCTCGCCAACCGGAGCGGAACGTACCTGAATTCGCGCTCGGAATGCTTGATACGCTGGCCAGCCTGGTTGGCACTCAACGCGACGAGAAACAAATGGCGCAGTTGTTGGTGAGGATCGCTGCGCTGGACGAAGATTCGATGGCAATTCAGCAGCGGTTGCTGGAAGGAATGATCAAGGGACTGAAGGACGGCACAACTGAACCATTCCGGTCGGTTGTCGGTCAGCAGGCGCTCGGCAAGTTGCTATCCAGTCCGTCGCCGACCGTTTCCGGTAAGGCTTTGCAAATCGCAGGACTGTTGCGTATGCACGAATCCCCCGCGATGGAAGCCGCCTGGAACCTGGCCATCGACACAGCACTGGATGAATCTCAGCCCATGACAAACCGTCTGGTTGCAATATCATTGCTCGCCGCTGCGCCGTTAAAAAAGTCGGCTCAGTTAAAACCACTGCTTGATGCACGACAACCGCTTGACGTGCAGCTTGCGGCCGTACACGCCGTATCGACGGCGTCCGAACCGCAAGTGATCGACGTTCTGATGAGCGGCTTTGCGATGCTCTCGCCCGAGGTCCGGGCCGCGATCGTTGACACAGCCTGCTCGCGGCAGGAACGACTGCCCAGAATTCTCGACCTGCTCGAACAACAATCACTGTCGCCAAACGACCTGCCCCCGATTCGTCGCCTACAATTGCTTGAACACTCCAACGTCGAACTGCGTGCCCGGGCCGCTCGAGTGCTGATCCCGGCGACATCGGCGGACCGCAAGAACCTGCTGGAAAGATATCAGACGGCGCTGGCGGGTCCTCGGGATGCGGCCGCCGGCAAACTGATCTTCGAGAAGACTTGCGTTAAATGTCATCAACTGGGCAAGGTTGGTTTCGCTGTCGGACCGGACCTGGATTCTGTTCGCACCCGACCGGATGAATCGCTGCTACTCGATATCCTCGACCCCAGCAGCACCATCAATCCAAAGTTTGTCACGTTCACGATTGTGACGGTCGACGGTCGCATCGCCAGCGGACTCTTGTCAAGCGAGTCCGCCACCAGCATAACGCTGCATCGGGAGAAAAACGAAACGGAGACGTTTTTGCGCAAAGACATCGAAGGATTCCGAGCATCTTCAAAATCGCTGATGCCCGACGGAATCGAAAAAGAGATATCGCCACAACAACTGGCTGACCTGCTTGCCTATCTCCGCCAGTCACTCGGTCCACCAGTCGCAGCAGCCAGGACATTGTTTGATGACGAACCATCGTTTGTCGAAGCACTTACCGACGGCAATGGTATAGCCACTCTGATTTCGACCGACACATATTCGGGAAAATTCGCCCTGCAAATGACCCCGCTGCAGCGATCGTCGCCACGCATCACGGATTGGAATTTTCGGATTGTCGAAACACCAAAACCGGTTCAGCCCGGCGAACCTGAACAGTTTCGTTATCTGAGATTCGCATGGAAAACAGTGGGTGGCCGCGGTGTGATGATCGAACTGGCCGATTCCGGAAACTGGCCCCCAGCCGACAAGCCGCTACGACGTTATTTCTCGGGAACGAATTCTTCCAATTGGTCCGCCACGCAAGTCTCGCCCGATACGCCCGAGGACTGGATCACTGTGACGGTTGATTTGTGGAGTGACTTCGGCGAATTCACTCTGACGGGCATCGCCCCGACCGCCATGGGTGGTCCCGCGCTGTTCGACCGAATCGAGTTGCTGAAAAATCTGGATCATTCATTCAAAGAAGCGAAGCTCCAATAGCTGTTTCATGACCCAACACGCCTGTTTTCGACTGCTACTGGGACTGCTGTTGTACGCAGCAGGTGTCAACGCGATCGTTTCATCTGAACCCCCATTGGCCAAAGCCACTGATCTGCGTGTCGGTACACAGTCCGTCAACAGAATCTTGTTTCTCGGCAACAGTATCACACTACACGGTCCTGCTCCGGAAATTGGCTGGACCGGCAATTGGGGCATGGCTGCAAGTTCCGAAGACAAAGACTACGTCCATATTCTGTACAACCGCATTACCCAGGCGACCGCTGGCAAACCAAAAATCAGAGTCAAAAACATCGCCAATTTTGAGCGCCGCCTGACGGACTACAACTTGCAGGAGGAATTAAAACAAGTACTCGCCTTCAACACCGATGTGATCGTCATCGCAGTGGGCGAGAATATTGCCTCGCCTACGACCGACGAAGCCAAAGCACAGTTTGAATCGGCATCCGCCAATTTGTTCGCCGAGCTCAAGAAGCACGGACAACCGACACTGTTTGTCCGTAGCCAATTTTGGCAAGACGCTCAGAAGGACGGGCTCATGAAGCGGGCGTGCGAGAGCGCGGGCGGCGTCTTCATTGACATCAGCAAGCTCGGTTCAGATGCCGCCAACTTCGCCCGCGCGGAACGCCAGATTGAGCACGCCGGCGTTGCTGATCACCCTGGCGATCAAGGAATGGTGGAACTCGCCAACGCACTGTGGAACGCAATTAAGAATCAGGGGTAACCGAAGAACTAATACGGCGGAGCCATCAGCTCTGTTACAATCCAGCGTTGACTTTCCATCCAATGATCTTCATTCGCGTGGGCAGACGTTTCACGAGGCAAATCCATCGCTTTCTACCGACGCTATTGGCGATAGGTTGCTGCGGCATTGCTTCTCCGTCGACATCTGCCGACGAGCGGCTGACCTATCCGGGCGGCAAGGGAACGAGCAAGGGAAAGCAAAACCGTGACTTCGAAATCGTTGTCTAATGGATACATGAAAGAGTGGCAGGCAACAGCGGCGTGTTCGTCTGGGTCACACCGCAATCGATTCAAACGTAGACGGCGAGGTGCGACTGTGTGTCAACAGAGAGGGAGTCTCCGGAGGTACAGGCAGTGACCCGGCCGCGGTATTCCTGTGACTCGAAAGCGAAGCTTCGCCGATTCAATTCCGCAAACTTCGTATCCGTGAACTGAGGTAGAATCGTTTGTCGCTCCAGCTGCAACCAGATCGAACATTCTGATCAGGAACCTGACAACACCCAGGATTTGAATTCGCATGCATACTCTGTTTCACGCCGTCGTAGTGCTCAGCCTGATCCTCACCGCTGTGGTTCAGGGTGCTGATCCACTTTCCCTGACACATCCTCAGCCTAATCAAGTGCTGCAACGCATCGGCATTGCGCCTGGGAAAGGTTATGCAGATGTTCGAATCGTCGGCGTGTTACCTGCAGAGGCTCATCAATCGACATGGGAATATCGATTCGTCATTCTGGCAGCCGAGGAAGTTCTGGCAGACAAGGAACTGCTGGCAGATAAGGAAGATCTGGCAGAGCAACCGACCAAGGCCGATGGTGCAAGCGAATGGACAAACGTGATACCGACCCTCGCGGAGGAAACATTCCAGCTAGCGGTCCGCGTTCCTGCCGGCGGCTGGTACCGACTGGAATGCCGCTGCCGAGTCGACGGCAACCTGCTGGCAACCGGTGCGGTTGAGCCGATCGGAGTGGGCGAAGTCTTTGTCGTCGCCGGTCAGTCCTACGCTACCAACTGCAATGACGAGCAGCTGAAAGTGGCGGATCGGCAGCAGAGAGTTGTCGCGTTTAGTTTTGCGAAGCCGTCGTGGGCTGTCGCCAATGACCCTCAGCCGGTATTCGATGGCAGCGATGGCGGATCGATCTGGCCACCGCTGGGTGACGCGTTGGCGAAAGAGTTTGAAGTACCAATCGGTTTTGCCAACGTGGCAATTGGAGGAAGTTCGTCGACACAGTGGCTCCCCGAAGGCGCCATGCTTCCGCGATTGATCAGCGTGGGAAAGGCACTCGGTACTTTCCGCGCGGTGCTCTGGCAGCAGGGCGAATCAGATGTACTGACGAAGAATACAACCGCAGGCTACGTGGCGAACATCAGCAAAATTCACGAGACAGCGGCAACGGCGTGGGGGGTATCACCGCCATGGCTGTTGGCAAAATCCACGCACCATCCGACCGTCTACAGTGACCCTGAAGGTGAAGCACGCATTCGCGCGGGGATCGATACACTGACAAAACAACCCGCATTCCTTCCCGGCCCTGACACCGACACGCTGACTGGAGAGAACCGAGGAGACATCCATTCACGACGTCACTTCACCGGCATCGGGCAGCGACGAGCCGCAGAAATGTGGCTGGCATCGATTCGCCAGGAATTGCTGACTGCGAAAAATGAGCGGGGCGGGTTGCGAGTCGGCATGGCGGAATCGGACATCACACCTCCCGTCGGGTTTCCGATGGCAGGTTATTACCGCGAGCGACTGGCGGAAGGCACCATCGATTCCCTGAAGGCCAAAGCCTTCGTCTTTCGCGAAGGCGACACGTCCGCTGCGCTGGTGATCTGCGACCTGATCGGCATTGCCACCGATCTGTCGCGTGAAGTACGGAGACGCGCTTCCGAGAAAACGGGGATTCCCGCCAGCAACATCGTCATCGCGGCAACGCATTCACATACGGCGCCCGATTACATGAAGGAACTGTGGCTCTATCTGGGCAAAGAAAAACAGGAACCGTTGCGTGCGAAGTACATCGAAAAACTGCTCAGCGGTCCCGTCGATGCGATTGCCAGCGCCCACGAAAACGCGGGGAACTTTACACTATCATCGGGAGCGGCTTTCGAGACGACGCCCGTCGCATTCAACCGACGCTTTGTCATGCGTGACGGCAGCGTAAAAACATGGCAAGCGTTGTCGAACCCAGCGGTGGTCCGCGCCGCCGGCCCGATTGATCCCAGAATCGAATTGCTGGCCATACGCAATTTGGACGACGGGACAGTTCGCGGGATTTTCAGTAATTTCGCACTGCATCTTGATACCGTCGGTGGGATGCGGTGGAGCGCAGACTATCCATTCTTCATTGAGCGAACGTTGCGAAAACATTATGGCACAGATGTGATTTCGCTGTTCGGTACCGGCTGCTGTGGCGACATCAACCATGTCGATCCATCGACTCCGAAACGCAACAAAGCAGTCTACATAGGTGATTCCATCGGCACGTCGATTTGCCGTCAGTTTACGAACTTGACACCGTTGAAGAACACGCGACTGAAGGTCAGATCACAAGTTGTGGAACTACCTCTGGAAGATGTGACTCAACCAGAAGTTGAGCGAGCCGTCCAAATCGTCGCCCTGGCAAACCAGGGTGGCGCTGTGGAGTTCCACGATCATGTTACGTCGTACAAGCAGCTGATTCTGGATCAGTTCCTTCATCGTCAGCCATACACTGAAACTTTCAAACACATCAGCTGGGGACTCAGCCGTTCACTGGCCGGAATCGGCAAACGGTTACCTGTCGAGGTGACTGTGATGACGATTGGCGATGAGGTCGCGATCGTGTGTTTACCGGGCGAGGTCTTTGTGGATCTGGGGCTCGCTATCAAGCAGGCGTCGCCATTTCGGACCACGATCATCGTCGAACTGTCGAACGCTGTGGAAACAATTTACGTCCCTCACCGCGCGGCATACGCTGGCGGCAGCTATGAAGTGACCAATTCGGTCCTGCAAGCCGGAGGCGGTGAAATGCTGGTCGAAGCAGCCATCACGCTGCTTCGACAGGCGGCAACCAGCAATCGCTGATCACGGAAGCTTCAGTCTGTGAAGGCGAGTCGGGATCCATGGCATCGGTAAGCCGCAATTCCCGTAGGGTGAAAAAATCAAACGAACACTCTGACGCAAAGTTTGCGAGCGTCAATTGCCAATGGAGGACCGATTTTAAATAAAGATCAAGTCGAGTTCACTCGCAGGTGTTCAAAACGGCGGCACAGCGCAGCTAACATCACACCGACCTTTTGAAACCGGAGTGGTTTGTAGTAAGTGAAAATCAAGTGAAATCGTTTTCACCCGAACATCCCCGAACCTTCCAGAACAAAAATGATTCACTAGGATGGCCAAGACCACACTGAAAAATCGTTTCGGCTAAGATGCGTACTCTCAGCTTGTAGCGTCAGGACTGTTGCTGGAAATCAAATTTCCTATCAGTTGAAGATGGATGTGTTCGTGAGTCGTATCGGTGGAATCCATGCAAACAAAATCTCGAATCATCGCATGGACCATGGTGATCTTCTCCTTGATGGTTCTGAATTTGTTTGCCGATGACACGGCTAACGAATCAGGGCGACCCGCGATGGACTTTGCTCGGGATGTCTTGCCAATTCTTTCGGATCACTGTTTCAGTTGCCACGGTCCGGATAAGGCCAGCAGAAAGTCCGGACTGCGATTGGATGTTCCAGGCCAACCGAATTTAAGCGAAGTGATCCGCCGCATCCAATCGGCTGACGACGACATCGTGATGCCGCCGCCAGATGGGATCAAGCCGCTGTCGACTTCTCAGAAAAATATTCTAGAGCGTTGGATTGCGGGCGGGGCTCAATACACTACGCACTGGGCGTTCCTTCCGCCGAAGCGAATCGATCCACCGATGATTCAACAGAGTGACTGGCCACGCAATGCCATTGACCGGTTTATTTTCAAACGTCTGGAAACGGCTGGCCTGAAGCCGTCGCCCGCTGCAAAACGCCACACATGGTTACGTCGCGTCACGTTGGATCTGACCGGACTACCGCCCTCGTTAGAAGAGCTGGATAGATTCCTGGCAGATGATTCTCCGAAGGCCGAACACAAGGTGGTTGATCGGTTATTAAAAACCGAAGCGTATGCCGAACGGATGGCAATGCACTGGCTGGACGCCGCTCGTTATGCAGACACGAACGGCTACAACAACGACGAAACCCGAACGATGTGGCCATGGCGGGATTGGGTGATCAACGCGTTTCAATCCGGCATGACGTATGACCGATTTCTGACGGAACAACTTGGCGGCGACCTGCTTCCCAGTCCCACGATCAGTCAGCGAGTTGCTACCGGCTTCAATCGTAACCATGTGCTTACGACTGAAGGCGGGATCATTGCTGCGGAGTATCAGGCGGAGTACGTCGCGGATCGGGTTCACACTACCGCAACGGTGTTCATGGGCATTTCGCTTCAATGTGCTCGGTGTCACGATCATAAGTTTGATCCCTTCACACAACGCGACTACTATCGATTCGCTGCCTACTTCAATAACATTCCGGACAAACTCGTTCGGTACAACTCGGCGCGGATGGCGAACCCCGTGCTAAAAGTTCCGACACATGCTCAGCAACACGAACTCGCCCAACACGACGCGAGACAGAATAAACTGACAGCTGAACTCAAAACCCGAACGGACGGCATCGACGCCAACTTGGCTGCCTGGGAAACTGGGCTGACGCCGCAAGCGATCGCGAAACTGGGAACTCTCGGTTTGACTGCACATTTTCGCTTTGACGATAAAGACGCCAACGAGACTGCCGATGATGTCGACTCGAATCGCAAAGGAAAGATTCACGGACCGGCGACGCGAGAAAAAGGATTTGCGGGCACGGCGATCAAGTTCGAGGGTTCGACCTACGTTGATGCCGGACAGGTTGGCGTCTTCGACAGCGACGATCAGTTTTCGCTGGCGGCATGGTTTCGGTCGACCGTCCAATCAGCAGGTGGCATCCTTTCAAAAATGGACGATGGCAATGCCTATCGTGGGTACGACTTGCTTTACATCAACGGCAAAGTGGAATGCCATGTGGTCAATCACTGGCCGGACAAGGCTTTCAAAGTCGTTACGAAATCAACAGTGCCGCTCAATGAGTGGCACCACGTGGCCGTTACCTACGACGGCACGCGTCAGGCAACCGGGCTTCAGGTATTCGTCGACGGAAAACTCCAAGAAGTCGACGTGACAACAAATAATCGTCTCGATGGCCCACTCACAACCGGCAAACCGTTTCACATCGGAAAACGGAATGCGTCGCTACCGTTTCATGGGCTGATTGACGACGTACAAATCTACTCCGTAAAACTTTCGGCTACCGAAGCTGCTCGATTGGCCCAAGGCAAGTCGCTGGAACGGCTCAGCACGATACTTTCCCTGCGACCGACGGATCGTACAAAACGGCAACGAGAACAGCTAAAACACTTGTATGCGGATCGCATCGACGAAGGATCGCGACGGTTACGTGATGAACTGAAGACAATTCCGAGTCAAATTGCAGCCATCGAAAAGGCGATTCCAGTGACGATGGTCATGCAGGAAATGGAAACGCGACGGCCCACTCACCTGCTGATTCGCGGCCAGTATGACCAACTCGGCGACGAAGTCTCGCCCGGTCTCCCGGTCTCTTTGGTTGCAGAATCATCGACACCCGAGGCAACTCGGCTGGATCTGGCACGCTGGCTCACCGATCCCGCGCATCCGTTGACTGCTCGCGTTGCCGTGAACCGCTGGTGGGAGATGTTATTTGGCACAGGGCTGGTGGAAACGGCCGAAGACTTCGGCGTGCAAGGCGCACGACCTAGCCACCCAGAACTGCTCAATTGGCTTGCGACCGAGTTGATTCGCCAGAAGTGGGATCAACGCGCCATTCTGAAGTTAATAGTGTTGTCCGCCACTTATCGGCAGTCTTCTGATGTGACTCCGGAATTGCTAGATGCTGACCCACAAAACCGCCTGCTGTCGCGTGGTTCACGGTGGCGGTTGCCGGCTGAAATGGTACGCGACAACGCGTTGGCGGTCAGCGGACTTCTGCATCGTCAGATCGGTGGACCGAGCGTGAAACCGTATCAACCACCAGGGTTGTGGGAGGACGTCTCCGTCTCGCGTCGCGACAAATACGTTGCCAACACAGGCCCGGGACTCTATCGACGAAGCATGTACACATTCTGGAAACGTACTTGTCCTCCGCCCAGCATGTCGGCATTTGACGCTCCAGACCGCGAGACCTGCGTCATCCGTCGTGCCCGCACGAACACGCCTCTTCAGGCACTCGTTCTGTTAAATGATCCGACCTACGTCGAAGCGGCGCGCGTGTTCGCCGAGCGGATCACCGAGCACGATGACAGTGATGCACAGCGTCTAGAATTCGCCTTTCGATCTGCACTGGCGAGGCTTCCCCGGGATGCGGAACTCGTCGTTGTTCGTGATATCCTTGCGACAGCGCGCAAGCGATTTACCACTCAACCGGATGCTGCAAAAAAGTTGTTGTCCGTGGGCAATTCAAAGGTGGACACAGCGATTGAACCTGCTGAGTTGGCCGCATGGACGTCCGTGGCAAGTATTCTCTTGAACCTGGACGAAACGATTTCGAAGCCATGAATCCGATTTTTGAATCCAACCAGTTACTTAATCGCAGATTGCTGCTGCAGAGTTCCGCCAGCACGATAGGTGTGGCGGCGCTGCATTCGCTGATGCGTCAGGACGCGGTGGCCGGGACAAACAGCCCGAACATTCACAACACACACTTTTTGCCGCGGGCCAAACGGGTCGTCTACCTCTTCCAATCGGGAGGTCCTTCGCATCTCGAGTTATTTGACCGCAAGCCGAAACTCCAGGATCTTCACGGCAGCGAACTTCCCGATTCTATCCGGCGCGGTCAACGGTTGACGGGTATGACATCCGGCCAGAAGAGCTTTCCCGTAGTCGCACCGAAGTTCGGATTCCGACAGTGTGGTGAGGCTGGAACGTGGCTTAGCGAATTGTTACCTCACACCGGTCGTGTCATGGATGACATTTGTGTGATTCGATCAATGCACACGGAAGCCATCAATCACGATCCCGCCATCACGCTCATCCAGACGGGATCACAGCAGCCGGGACGTCCTTCGATGGGTGCCTGGATCAGTTACGGACTGGGCAGCGAAGCCGACGATCTGCCCGCATTCACCGTACTGATTTCACACGGATCCGGTCGAGACAATAATCAAGGACTCCTTGAGCGGCTCTGGGGAGCCGGATTCCTGCCGTCCAGCCATCAGGGCGTCAAGCTTCGCAGCAGCGGCGATCCGGTGCTGTATCTTACGGACCCGCCCGGTATCGACCGCAACTTCCGCCGAAAAATACTGGACGGCTTGGCGAAACTCAACCAGCAAGAACTGGCATCGTCCGGTAATCCCGAGATCGCAACGCGAATCGCTCAGTACGAAATGGCCTTTCGAATGCAGCAGTCGGTTCCAGATTTGATCGACATGTCATCGGAATCCGCCAGCACGTTCGAACTCTACGGAGAAGAATCGAAGAAGCCGGGCACGTTCGCAGCCAACTGCCTGTTGACGCGACGGATGTTGGAACGCGGCGTTCGCTTCGTGCAGCTTTATCATCGGGGCTGGGATCAGCACGGCGGGCTGGTAACCAACATTCCGAAACAGTGCAAAGACATTGACCAACCACAAGCGGCACTCATTACAGACTTGAAACAACGGGGCATGCTGGACGATACGCTCATCATCTGGGGAGGAGAATTCGGACGTACTGTCTACGGACAAGGTGGGTTGAAGGATGACTACGGTCGCGATCACCACGGTCGCTGTTATTCCATGTGGATGGCCGGTGGCGGAATCCGAGGTGGCCATGTACACGGCGAAACCGACGACTACGGCTACAATATCGTTCGCGACCCCGTCCACATTCACGACCTCAACGCAACCGCCTTGCATTGCCTGGGCCTGGACCACCGCCGTCTAACATTTCGCCAACAGGGTCGCGATTACCGTCTGACCGATGTCCACGGTAACGTCATGAAATCACTGCTGGCCTGACAGGCGGTCGATAACATCGCGGTGTTCGAAATGAAAACCGGTGCTGATTCGCAAATGGATAGCGACAGGCCGACAGTGGATGCTGCCAATCAAGCAACCAACAAGGAATCAGCCGTAGGCTCGTTAGAAAAAGTTCCTGCCGCCAGTACCCCCTGCCGCCAGTACCCCCTGCCGCCAAAGACAGGACCCCAAAGACAGGACCCAGTGTGCCCAGTCACGGAATTGCAGGAAAGCAAATCAGCCTTCGTGCAGGTAGACAGGCTGCGTGAATGCACCGTTGGTCGCGACATCCCAAACTTCCACGCGGATCCAGTGTTGACCGGCCACTTCAACGTCGACCTTGAGCGACATTTCTCCGAAGGACTCGGTCGCAGCCAGGTCAACTCTTTTGCGTTTGGTCTCGTGGCCGTCTCCGGTAATGATTTCGGCGTACGCCAACGGGAAGGTCCATTTCAGATCCAGGTGTACTTCGGCTTTGCGACCTTTCAGGATCGTTGCGTTCTCGCCGGACTTTCGACCGTTCACCGTGAAGTTGGGAATCAATACCTCTCCGGTTGTGACAAAGAACTTCCCGTCCCGCAGCGCGGCCAGCACGGGCTGCCAGCCGTCTTCGAACCGAGGCACCTCTTCTAGACGCAAGTAGTTCACGTTCATGTGGGCATAAAGCTCATGATCCGGCTCGATCTTGAAAACGTCGACTTCTCCGAGAGCTACTTTGGGCGTTCCCCAGTTCGACATATCATCCAATAGATCGAGCACACGAGAGCCCAATCGCGGCTGCGACAAGTCGGCCGGCATCGCTTTCCAGGCAGCGCCCAGGAATTGGTCTGACTGATAAAACAGTCGGTCGCGGTAGCTATCGGGAAAGCCCGTCGAAGATTTGATTCGCGGATGGGCAGTCCACGCCAGTCCGTCTTCGGCTCGCAACAACTGCAGCACGTCCGCCTCGCCACCAACGTGATAAACACGACCGAACAGCGGGTGTTCCGTGACAAACGGTGTTCCCTCCGGTCGGTTCAGAACCCAGTAAACCGGCTTGGGAAAGAAGCTTAGCCAATGCCCGCCGAAATGGACGTTGGGTTCCTCGCCTGGCAAAAGAAGAAACCCCTGCGTGCTGAGTCGCTGGCACTCGGCATGCAACAACTCCAAGTGTTGGACGCGTTGGCGCATTGTCAGCCGTGGAGTTTTACCGGAGTGGAATTCTGCCAGGTGGACGATATCGACACCATGGTCACGAAGCGTTCTCGCGAAGCCCGGATTCTCCAGCGACCCAGGAATCCGGTACTCGCCCCCCGAAGGAAGACGTCCTGTCTGGGACTCGGTTTCGTCCGCTCTCTTTTGGGCGTTCAGCATCTCGCGCGTATGTTCGACATGAAAATGGCTCGCGAACACGACGTGCCCCGGAAGCGGCGCGAACTGGTCGGTCCGAGTTAGCCGGGCGATGTCTTCCAACACCTGATCCGCTGAGCCATCAGAGAACACCAGAAAGACACCCATTTCCTGCTCCGTGCCAGGCGGCGCGTTGAACCAAGGCACGTAGCGATTGTCACCCTTGGCGTCATGCCGAATACCGAAGCCAAAGGAAGACGATTGATTGCCGTAGCTTGGACCCATCCAGATATTCTTGAGATTGTCGGAAAAGTCCAACGGGTAGAAGTATCGGTGTGGAGGCGGAAACAACCCGATCGAACCACCGGAGAACTGGGCGGCGATTGCTCTGCCGCGAACGGCCAGGTGCCTAGGCTTTTTGATCGCGTCCACCACTTCCGTCTTGAGTGGTCCACGCGAATCCCGCCATGACATCTCAGTCGGCTCGGTCTCGCGACAGACGAGGCCGGTGTCATAGAGATAAGCTGTGCCGCCGCGTTGCGTTTTCAGCACCGCCTCTTGGAGGACAAAAGAGCTGCCGGCGTAAAACGTCCAACGCAGTTGACCTTGAAAAGGGCCCGCTGACACATCGCCAATTGTTAGCGTGGCGCGACGCGAGTTGCTGGTGACGATCGCACGTTTCTGTTCGATCTTGGCGAGAAAAACTTCATTTGGTTTGCTCTGCATGCGATCGAAGAAAACCGTCCAACCACCGCGTTTTTCGAGATCACGGTTTCCAATGCGAACCTGAACCATCGGATCAAGCCCCTTGGCGATCGGCCGAAACGAGGCAGAGTCCTTCGACGATACGGCGGCGGTGTGAACCAACGGACGATTGCGTGTGAGGTCGAAACTCAACCGGCCGCGACGACCAGCATCCAGCGGCCAGGTGACCTGAATCAACGACGCGTCCTGAGTCACCTCAATTCCACACGAGGGTTGATAGTCGTCAGTGTTCAATTCGACGTGTGATTCGTTCGCTGCCGCAAACCGAGCGGCCAAGCAAAAAAGGCCAGCCAAGAACAACGACCAGAAAACGCTCATTCGCCGACCTGAGGCTTGTTGCTGTGAAACACACGTTGTCATATTTGGTTACCTGTTTCTCGTCACTTACTGACAACGCCATCGCCAGCACAGTCGTTCTACGGTAAGTGTTTGTCTCGCTGCCAGTCACTGAGACCACTGTTGACGACCAATGGCTGCGCACGAACGTCGGCAGAACGGCGCATGTTACCACATCATGCATTCCGTACCATTCAAAAAGATCAACCAACGTGCGCCGGCAGGAATTGAAGCGATTTTGAGTTGCCCTTGCGGTTAAAAACCTCCGACGAATTTTTTGCGCATTAAGATCTGATTTCCAGCCGAAAAATGAGGCGGGGCTGGGGGTCAAAATCGAATTCAAATTGCACTTGTACAGCGGCGGCGAAAAAGCGTTCCGAAATATCCGCACCGCGCAACAGAGAACGCACCAATTGATTCAAGAGCAGTGCGGAGAAGCGAGAGTGACGGACATGAGAATCACTGCAGTCCAAACACATGACTGTCACGCCCATATGCCCAACGGGGCATTTGCCTAAGTTGTCACCAATCAACCGGGGGTGGTCGGCTACAGAGAGGCGAGACTCGAATGGCACACTCTCGAGGAATCGTGGTCGGGATCAACGGTCTGGCCCCTCTTGTGGTCGGCGAGAATCCGACCTGTGTCGAACCGGATAGCGAGAGGTCATCAGTTTGGTGACCGGGGGCACGCGGGGCGGCGGCGTTGGTTTAATGGGACGTTCCGAGCCAACGCGGTGTCGGGCGTCTGCGACGGGCGGGACT
Source organism: Rubripirellula sp. (assembly GCA_028823035.1). Taxonomy (GTDB): domain Bacteria; phylum Planctomycetota; class Planctomycetia; order Pirellulales; family Pirellulaceae; genus Rubripirellula. Next base: position 6,495 of record JAPKCI010000070.1, on the reverse strand, counting down.
TGGAACCTAGACGGAGGTGACTCATTGTGTGGCCTCCGTTGTTTGGGTATCCAAAATTGGACCCCCGTGGGGCTGATCGTGACCGAAAGGTTACTGTCGGCTGGGATATGGTCGATACGTTCGATCAGCATCAACATCCATCAATTCGATTCGCCAATGATCTGCATGTGGTAGCATGGTGGCGAATATGCCCCGCTCCTAACTCTCCCAGGAACCATTTCATGATCCGTATTCTTTCAGCGTCGACCCAGATGCTCGTATGCGGCGCCATCCTATGCGTCTACACCACGCCCACCTTTGCTGCGGACGAATATGATTACGACCTCGTTCATTCGTCCGTCAGTTTTAAAGCGCGACATCTCGACATCGGCTGGATTCACGGTCGGTTCAATGACGTCGCCGGGAAATTTTCTATCGATCGAGAGGATCCTTCCAAGTCGACTTTCTCTCTTACGATCAAAACCGACAGCGTGGACACCGCCAACGAAGCGCGTGACAAACACCTGCGACAACCCGATTACTTCGATACCAAACAGTATCCCACGATTGAGTTTAAATCCACGAGCACGAAGGCGATCGATGGTGGCTATGAAGTGACAGGCGACTTTACGATGCACGGCACGACGAACAAGATCACGATCGTGTTGATGGGTGGCAAGGAACATTCGTTCAAGAACGTCAAACGCGTCGCATTCTCGACGGAGTTAGCACTCAAGCGCAGTGACTACGGTTTCGATAAAAAAGCGATCGGAGCAATCGGCGACAAAGCGTTGATCATGATTGACTGTGAAGGTGTTCGAAAATAGCTGATGCCCGAACCATTGCTCTATTGGAAGGCGATGGGGATTGCGGCCGCCGCCAGCGTGGTTGTCGTGCTGGTGATGTTGGCGCTGAGTCGATCGATCAACGAGACCAAGTTGAACGTTGCGTGCGTTTTCGGGATCGGGATCGGCCTCGCGATCGGAAACGCGGTGTTGGCTCTCAACCTGTCGTGGCCGCCGCGTAACGGCCTCGATCGGTTGTTAATGATCGTTGTTCCGGCAGTGCTCGGTGTTGAACTGATCGCAGGATTCAATCGAGTCCCGCGTGTTGCGGCTTGGTTATTGCGTATCAGCCTGTCGCTGGCGACCCCGCGAATTCTGCTCAACGGATCTGTCTATCTGAGTAGTTCAGGAGACTGGACAGCGTGGCGAGCCGGCGCGACGATCGTGGTTTGCGGACTCGGGTTGGCACTCGTATGGAGTCTGCTTTCCTGGTTGTCCAGGCGAAGTGGCGGACTCTCCATTTCATTCGCGCTCTGTCTTGCTATTCAGTGCAGTGGCGTGGCTGTGATGTTGGCCGGCTATATCAAAGGAGGCGCCGCCGCGATTCCGTTCGTTGCCACGCTGCTGGCAGTATCGCTTTCTCTGCGTATGGTTACAAAACACGCCGCCAGTCGCGTCGAGATTGACAAACCGAATGGCTTCGTCGCTGCAGGGATCGTTGGAGTCGGCGTGGTGAGTTTGTTCAGCCTGCTGTTCATTGGTCGTTTCTTCGGTGATATTTCGACAGGTCCTGCGCTCACGATACTGCTCGCGCCACTGTTGTGTTGGACGACTGAGTTACCCCCACTACGAAATCGCAAACCTTTGTTCGTCGCATCATGCCGGTTGGCACTGGTTGCGATACCGTTACTCGTCGTAGTAATCGCGGCGATGCGAGAATTTGACCGCGAGATGTCTCCGTTGTTAGGAAAAATGAGCAAAAACGACGGCACCACGCAGCAGACATCACACCGATCGTCTTGAGACCGGAGTGCTGCGGAGCGATTGCGGGCCGGCAATTCCATGATCAGAACAAGTTTGCTCCGCGGCGCGAAATGGAACGCGGCTCAGGTTTCTCGATGAGTTCTCGATACCAGAGAATCAGCGTGTCAGCCTGAGCAATGATCGTCAAATCCGCCAGTTGCCGTCTGCCGCCAATTTTTCTCTTGGCGGCCAAACGATGTCGCTGAGGTTTTTCGCTTTCTACCTTCAAACATGCGATCTACTTCTCGTGCGCCCTGCACGCGAACTCGCTGAGCACCGAAACTATCAGATAAAATGGATGAATAAGAAATGGCATCAACGTGTTTCCGAAAAACGTCTCAAGTTGCAGCATTTATCGCACCCCGTCAACTGAATGCGTTTAACTCAGATGCAAATACGAAACTCTGGCAACGCCAAATCGTTATAATCGCTGCCGGTACACGTCGGATAAATTTCTGGATAGCACGGACACGCTATCAGTAGGGTAAAGCGTCCGTTGCCACCGTTTCGTCGTTGCACGGTCGATGATACGTTTAGAACCCAGCTTAATTGTCAGTCAGATCACGAGACGTCCATGAAAGCCGCCACGATCAGCCAGTTGAAGAAGGAACTTGTCAAGTTGCATCACGACGATTTGCTGGACGTTTGTGTTCGAATGGCCAAGTTCAAAGTCGAGAGCAAAGAACTGCTGACGTATTTGTTGATGAAATCAGATGACGAACTCGGTTACGCCAACGACTTGTGCAGCGACATCGATCAGCACTTGAATACACCCGGACGAATCCACAAGAAAACACTGCGCAAGGTAGTGCGATGGATGGACAAGTCTCTGCGGTTCTCGGGTGACAAAGAAACCGAGTTGCAAGTGCGGATTCACTTTTGTCGACGGATCAAGCACATGAGAATCAGCTTCGGTAACTGCCGCCTCAGCGCGAACATGTACGCAGCTCAACTGAAGAAGATCGACAAGGTAATCGACAAAGTTCATCCGGACCTGCAGTTCGACTACAACCAGCAGATGTCCGGACTTTAAGACCGCCACCTGAACTCTGGATCCTACAGTGGCGCCGGAAAATGAACGCGGAAATGAACGCGGAAATGAACGCGGAAATGAACACGGAAATGAACGCGGAAATGAACGCGGACGCCAAGTCGCTCAGTTAGCAAATGGAGGCATGGCTTCAGAAGGACAAGCGTTTGTTGACAGGCGACCTTTGTTGATCATGCCAGAAACTTGGCTCGCAACGGCCGGGCGGTCGAAACTGAAGCGGGTCTGTGTTTCCGACGTTTTGCGGGTGTGCTCTAGTTAAAACCCACTCGCCCCTCTGTTTCAGTAAAAGAACAAATTCCTGGAAACGTTTTCCCGTCCCCAATCCGACATGATGTTCCACGGGCAAAGACGCCTGAACCGCTAAATTTTCTCATCGAGATCTGTTACGGGCGACCAAAATTAATTGCTCGGAAAAGTGCTGTATCCCCAGGCGTTTCTCCCCACGCGTTCCGTGGACTGGCACCACTAATCCTTGCCTGATTGGTCCCAAACACTGCCCGTTTCACTTTGCTTTTCATTAGTATCTGCGTTCTTCTTTCCATGCCGCTTGTCGTAACTGATCGAGTATAAATACAGCCGCTCAACTTTTGTTCGGGCCCAGTCCGTTTTTCGAAGAAATTTCAAACTGCTGTTGATGCTCGGATCGTCGTTGAAACAATGGATATTGATGCGGTCACCCAACCGCTCCCAACCATACTCAGCAACCAAGTACTCGAGGATCGATTTCAGCGTGATGCCGTGTAGCGGATTTTTAGGCTGTGATTGATTCATGTTTTTTGTGATACGAATTGGTTAATCTGACCACGTCGTGACCGCCGGTTAAAATATCATTACGGGTCCCGATCAAAATCAGGGCAAGCCGTGACAGACGATCGCCAAGCCAGGCAGCAACAGTCTCGGCGTGTTCTTAAGTCGGGCAACTAGCCGTGCTGACTGTCACAACATTCTAGACTTGTCCTCGCGAGTTCTCGATGGGGGCGTCAGCCCTAAAGCCGCTGCCAATCCCGCCAGTTTGGCGTCGAGTCGACACCGCGCAGTTCACGCTCGGCAAGCGGCCTCAGGCCCGCTTTGACGATCATCTGAGATCGAACTTTTGGAACGATCATTTCGGCCGTAAAGACCCCCCTTTTCATGAGTAGATAGTATCCGTTGATCGGGCTAAATCTTTACTGGACGCGTCTCGCAGCACGAATCCGGATAACCGGACCAAGGTGCCCGAATCAGTCACGTATCGCCGATCCTGAACAGCGATTTCGGTAACGAACGAAATCATCATCCGTCTTGATGACGTCCATTCTGACGCACCTATTGTTCGATCGCCCACACTTGACTGGCGGCCGTGAAATGCTTGTGATCCGTGAACGTCCAAGTGATCTTATTATCTTTCGACAGCCTGAAGGCATGTGCGCCGCGACCTGAATTGCCACGCAAAAAGTTGGTGACAAGAATGGAGCCGTCTTTCAGCTTTTGCAAATTACAGGCATTGGTGAAATTGAGTTCGGGATACTCACTTCCTGTGAACTCCCAGACAATCTTTCCCGAACGATCCACTTCCAGCAAACGAGCTTGTGTGCCACACGCCAGAAGAGTGTTGCCATTGTCCAATCGCAGCAGATCCTGAATCGTCCCCTCCGGATAACGCCCTTTGCCGGCTTTTGGTACCTGATATCGCCATACTTCTTTTCCGTTTCCATCAACTTCGAGAGCTGTTCCTTCGCCCCAAAGCTGGGCCAGATAGTGTTCATTTCCGACGTCATACACGTTCCCCAATTGGCCATGATGATGCGTGTATCTGGCGGGGATTGGCAGCCGTTTCTGAATCGTTCCATCCAGGTCCATCAGAATCGCATGAGGCGGCTTTTGGCCACTCACAATCAGTTGCGAGTGATGCTTTGTGATATTGATGATCTCTCTGAACTCTTTGAAATAAGGCCAAGACCAAATCCGGTTCTTCTGCAAATCAATGCAGCGAACTTCCTGCCTGTCGGTGATGACTGGATAAATCAGCTTGTCGTCATCCGTTAGAACAAAGTCCCATACTTTCCCTTTCGGCCGGTGTTCCCAAATGACATTCCCACGCGTGTCCACTCTGGACAGTGTGAACCGCACGTAATCGCATATCATCAGCTCGAAAGGATGTTTCTGAAGCTGATCCCCATTGCTCCGGGCATCTTTTGGTGATTGCCGATTTTCCTGTGCCAGTGCCGCATCTCCCAGACCCAATGCGGACGCGGCGCCGCCAACAGATTTCAAGAATTCACGTCGTGACTTTGTGTGACTCATTCGATTCTTCTTTGGCAGGCAATTCTTCGCTGGCAAGTTGGGACATGGGAATCCGAAGAGGCTCTATGCGATAATTTCTTCGATCGGGTTACCGTAGTCAATTTCCAGTCGCTTGCGACCGGGGACTGCGAGCCGGCGCGGATCGAGGCCGAGTTGCTTCATAACGGTTGCATGGATGTCGGTGACGTAATGGCGATCTTCAACGGCGTGGAAGCCTAGTTCGTCGGTGGCACCGTGGACTGTTCCGCCTTTGATTCCGCCCCCGGCCATCCATACGGAAAAGCCGAAATTATGGTGACCCCGACCGTTCGAACCCTGGCCGCCGGGAGTCCGGCCGAACTCTGAGCCCCAGACGACGAGCGTCTCGTCGAGGAGACCGCGCTGCTTGAGATCCTTCAGCAGCCCCGCGATCGGTTGATCGATCTGTTGGCAGTTCTTCTCGTGATTTGTTTTCAAATTGCTGTGAGCATCCCAAGCTCCGGCTCCGCCACCGCCGTGGTAAATCTGCACGAACCGCACGCCGCGTTCGACCAATCGTCGAGCTGTCAGGCAGAGTTGGCCAAACGACTTTGTCGGACCACCAGTCGTCCCGTAAAGCCGGTGAGTTGCCGCCGTCTCGCTCGCCGAATTCACGACATCGGGAACCGCCGTCTGCATTCGGAACGCCAATTCGTACGACTTGATTCGAGCAGCCAAGGCCGCGTCGTCCGGGAAGTCGTCCGCCGTCAGTCGATTGAGTCGCGACAGCAATCGCTGCGCTTTCAAACGTTCAATCGAGCCAGAACCTGCAGCAGGAATCGCGAAGGGCAGCGGGTTCTTCGGATCGACCGACAAACTGACTCCGTCGTGTTCGGGGCCGAGGTAATCGGCTCCTTCCGTCGCCTTGCCGCCACAGCAGTCGCCAATCTTGTTACCCATGACAATGAACTGCGGCAGGCTGTCGTTCAGCGAACCGAGCCCGTAGTGCACCCAGGATCCGATCGTGGGAAAAAATCCATCGAACCGGTTGCGGCCTGTATGAAACTGAAGCTGAGCGTCGTGGTTGCTCGCCGTCGTCCACATGGACCGAACGATCGACATGTCGTCGACACATTCGGAAAGGTGTGGCAGCCAATCGCTGACCTCGGTACCACATTCGCCGCGCTTCCGATAACCAACCTGCAGCGGATACAGTTTGTCGTAAATCTTTCCGTTAGCATCGCCCTTCACCAGTTCAATGCGATTCTTGATGTAGGGCGATTCCAAAACGCTACCAAACGGTGTGTCGAGAATCGTTTTACCGCCATGCTTTGTCAACTCGGGCTTTGGATCGAACGTCTCGACCTGACTAACGCCTCCAGCCATGAACAGCCAGATCACGCTTTTCGCTTTCGG
>JAPKCI010000004.1 GCA_028823035.1 Rubripirellula sp. | reverse complement strand
GCAGCAAACGGGGCAGCAAACGGGGCAGCAAACGGGGCGAAATCCCGCATGTCCAACCCCCATGAAGACGACCAATCCATTGCTGTTTGGCAAGGATTCATCCATTCAGCCTCCCGTGTCCACCCTTGGAGGGCGAGATTTGTTCAAAATTGTGCCGCGAGGCGAATCGAAACAACTCGGAAAAACGCAACTCGAATATGCTGTTAGCAGCAATCCGCGGACAGCAGTTTGCTGCAAGGCCCGGTTTGCTGGGACTGCGAGGTGCTTGTCGCTGTTTCGATGTCACTAGAACCAACGGGAGGCAGATCATGCCTCAAGATTTTGTATATTGCCTACAGGGCACTTTTTGGATGGCCCTCCCACTTGTCAAATGAACTAAATTTCTAGCTACGAAGTAAGGATCTGATCGCCGATGCTACTTGCTGCCATGTCCCTTTTTGTCATTATCTCCAACGCCACCTACGGTGCCCTCGCCGGTGTCGCGATCTGGGGTCTCTACTGTATTGTGATCGTCTGGTCACGCGTCAACCAAAAGCGTTTTAAATCGGAGGAAGAACAGGATTTCTTCATGGACGATGTCGAGCAAATGTTGAGCGGCGGAGACTTTGAGGGGATCGCCGAATATTGCGACGGAGACAAACGTGCCGTTTCCCAAATTGTTGGGATGGCAATCGAGCATCGTGAGATGGGTTACAAGAAGGCTCGCACCTTCGTGATGGATCGTTTTCAGCGTGATGTGATGAGCGACGTTGAGTATCGACTCAGTTGGGTAAGCACTGTGATCAAGAGTGCTCCCATGATCGGACTGTTCGGTACTGTTTTCGGAATGATGGGGGCGTTTGAAACACTCGCTACTTCTGAATCCGTCGAGCCATCTGCCTTGGCTGCGGACATCAACATTGCTCTTCGAACCACTGCCTGTGGTTTGGCGATTGCAATCCCGCTAATGATTCTGGTTGCCAACGTGAATATCCGAATCGCGAAAATGGAAGATCTGGTGGGTGCCGGGCTGGTTCGTTTCATGACGGTTTACCGGGAATCGCTGAACAAGTATTCCTCAACGCGTGGGGGATCTGCTGCGTCGACGGTTAACCCCGCGACTTCGCAGTCGCGGGTTGAGTGAATTGACACTGCGACTAATGCAACGATGAGTTTCCGGTCAGGCTGTGTCTGACGCATGAAGTGCCGGATTGAGAACTTGCGATCCCCGAAGTTGACTGAAAGATGAGTAACCATACAGATTCGATGATTGAAGAAGACGAGGAGGACTTTGTACTTCCTCGAAAGAAACGCGAAGACGACGAGATGGACATCACTCCGATGATCGACATCACGTTTCTGTTGTTGATCTTCTTCATCGTCTGCTCAACGATGGACCCGACGAAAATCGGGACTATTCCGGAGGCCGATAACGGTCTGGCCATCGCAGCCAAAAATTCCGCTGTCATCTTCATCAACCCTGGATCGGGTGATGATGTCATTTTGTCGCGAATGGATGGGACTAACTTCACTGCAGATGAAGATATTCAAGCGACGGAAATCATTGAATACATTACAACCGAACTCGAGAAGTCGATGGGCGAGAGTAAGCAGCATGTGATGTTGTTTGGTGATGCAGATGTGAAGGTGGGACAGGTCACACGGATTCAAAAGATCATCGGTGACGCTTTCGAAGATTTGAATTCGACCTACATCGCTGTAAAAGAACAATGATGTAGGAACAGTCGTTGGTCATGAGACCAACAGCGAGGGAATGGCGTGTGTTGCGTTATTCCAGTTTAGCGCAGGTAGGTTGTGCCGAACAAAAACGGACAATAGTCCCTGATCTTTCAGTTGAGAAAGTGGGGCGAGAACGTGTTGGATACGGAACAGGAATCAGGACTCTCATGTCGATCGAAGTGAGTTGCTTGGAGTGTGGCGCGAGTCATCACGTCAATGATCGGTTGGCGGGTCGTCGTATACGTTGCCCTAATTGTGACTCGGCTGTTCACGTGCCAGAAAATCCGATTGGCAGCGAAGGTGAAGACGGTGCGTTATCAGCTGATAGTGCAGATCAAGCGAGCGTGGAGGTTGTTCCGCCGGTCTTGGAAGCTGAACCGATTGTTGTTGGCTCCGTAGAAACTGGCAGAAACTCTACGCCGGTCGGTGTGCGGACCGCCGCAACGACAGGCAATGCACCAAGTCAGGATGTTGACGATGAGGATGTTGACGATGAGGTATTGATCCGAAAGAAGCGGGCTGAAGAGGAAATAGACATGACACCTATGGTGGACGTGACTTTCCTGCTGCTGATCTTCTTCATGGTCACGGCTGCCTTCAGTTTGCAAAAGTCGATTGAGATGCCCCGTCAACAGACAGATGCGCCGAGTACTTCGGTGGTGGAGGATGAAGATGACGAGTTGGAGTCGGTTGAGCTCGAAGTAGACGAGTTCGGCGGTTTTCTTGTCATCGCCCAGGACTGGGAGCGTGAGACTCCTGGGAAACAGAATTTGATCATCGCTTTGAAGGAAGCGCTGAGCGCTAGCAATGACGGAATGCGGCTTGTAGTAAAGGTCCATGAGATGGCCAAGTTGCACGCACTGGTCGATGCCATGGATGCCGGTACGATTGCGGGATTTGCGGAACTGGAAGTCACGCAAGTCGAAGAATTTAATTGATGACCAACGGAACAATATTTTCAAGAACCTGACCCGTGGCTAGTTCTGGCCGCCATGTCAGGACTGACCCATTGACTGAACTCTTTTCACTGTAGAAATCGACAAGAAACATGCTTGCAAACGAATTGATCGACCGCTTGGAGCGACTGGGATTACTTGACCAGGAGATCATCGAAGCTCTGCGCGAACAACTGGAACAAAGTGGCACCCGTATCACACCTGAAGCGGTAGCGAAGCTGTTGGTCGACAATGGTCAGTTGACGCATTTTCAAGCGACCAAGCTGATTGGCGAATTACGCAGCGGGGAATATGACGAGACAACCGCTGCCAAATCCGAAGATTCCGATCTGACAGCTGGATTTGCGGAGGGGGGTGAGATCGTGGTGGAAGAGGCCACGCCGGTGGAGGAAATGGAGTCAGCGGAAGTCTTTGCAGCATCAGAGTTCGAAGCAGATCCTGTTGTAGTGGAAGCGGTGCCCGTCGAGGTTGAGGCGGTGGTTGCTGATATGATGGACGATACGCCGAAAGAGAGGCCCCAATCTGCTAGGAAAAAACCAGAGCAGCCAAAAACTGTTTGGGACTCTTTCAAAATCTACGGTTACATCGCGATTATCATGCTGTTGATCCTGACAGGGGTTGGGATCTGGTTGATTCTTTCACGCGAAAATGCGGATGAATTTATCGCACAAGCCAATGAACATTACGACAATCAGAGCTACAGCAAGTCTCAGGACATGTACGTGAGGTTCTTGGATCTGTTTGGTGACGAGCACCAATACTCGTCCTTGTCGCGGACCCGCGTCACAATGACTGAGTTGTACAAGGCAGCGGAATTCAAGCAGCAGCCTGGGCAAGCCGTCGATCTGGCGAAGGAAAAACTGCCTCTGATTGCTGAAGAGGAGGGGATGAACGAGGAACGTGGCAATTTGGCCGCGCTGCTGGTGAGCATCGCCAGCAATGTGGCATCTGCGGCCGGACGAGCAAAAGAGACACCGAAGAAACAGGAGTTACTCGCGAAGCTCGACGAGCAACGTTTGTTGATGGAAAATCCGATCTACATGCCAGCCTCGGTGAAAACCTCGCTGGAGTCCCAGATAATGGCGGTCGAAGAAGACCGTGCACGCGTCGAACGAGATATCAACCGCAACATCAACCTCGATAAAGCGGAAGCTTCGATGATTGCCTCGCTGGCTGAGGAGGACACCAAACAGGCGTACGACACGCGGACAGTTCTGCTGCGGGATTTCCCGGATCTGCGAGATAATGAACGGCTCGTCAAGCTGATCCTTGAGGCCAGTGGTATCCAGCAGCGTCTGGTTGAGCCGTCCGCGAATTTACCGGAAACCGTTGATGCTCCCCCGGAGGGCGATGCCCTTGAATCTATTCTGCTGACCACTTTAGTGGGAGGTGTCGCGCCAGAGCTTCGTGGAGTCACCTTGTATTTTCGCGCTGGTGGTTCGATTCTCGCTTTCGATGGTGAAAATGGAAAGTTGCGGTGGCGCAAGTTCGTGGGTTACTCCAAAGATCTTCCACCACTGCGTTTAGAGGAGGGTGTTCTGCTCAGTGAGTCGGCATCGCTGGAGGTGTTCCGGTGCAGTGAAACTGATGGAAAAGTGATCTGGCGGGCACAGATCGATGAACCATTCGGCCAACCAGTAAGCAGCGGAAATGAGATCTATGTGTCCACTGAGTCGGGACGTCTGATCTGTTTGGATGTGGAAACCGGTGACAGTAAGTGGGTTGCACAGATCCCCCAATCACTTGAGGTGGGACCAGGAATCGATGATCGTGCCAATCGTGCTTATGTCGCAGGAAACCACAGCAATCTTTATCTGGTGAATACTCGAGACGGGTCCTGTTTGGAAAGTCATTATGTGGGCCATGAACCGGGAACGATCAGTGTCGCGCCCATTCCGTTGCTTGGGCATGTCTTTGTTATCGTGAATCAGGGAAGCGAATATGCCAATATGAGAGTCCTGCGTGTTGATGAGACTGGTGGGGATCTCAAGCAAACACAGAGTTTTCGATTGACTGGAAATGTCAGGGTTCCACCGATTATTCAGGGTCGCAGACTGATCGTGTTGACTGACCGCGGTGAGGTTGTCGTTTATGATATTGAACCGACTGCAGAGAGAGATCAGGTCACTGAGGCGGCCAAACTGCCGGCTTTCTATGAGCAACCGACTTCGACGGAAATGGCAGTTGGACGCAGCCAGATGTGGATTACCGGTACAAGAATTGGCCGTTACGAGTTGCAGATCAATACGGGCCGTGTGATTCGGGATTGGAGCAAGCACGAACTGGACACGTTTATAGGAAAGCCTTACTCGGCCGATGATGCGCTGGTTTACGCCAGGGTTCTAAGGGGTACTTCTGCCATCCGAGTCACTGCGGCAGACCCGAAGACTGGAGATGAAATTTGGCGGACCGATGTGGGCGTTCCTGTTGCAATGTTGAGTATGCCGCCAGGAAGTAACGCCCTGCAGAGCGTTACAACTCAGGCTGCGTTATTTGCCATTGATGAGGAAGCACAAAATTCAGGGTCGACGACTGGGCCGATCGAAAATCCCGGTGAGAAAGCAGTAGCAATCCGGTTCGAAAATCCGATTGCGATCGACGACACTCGAAGCCTGATGCTGAATCAGGTGGATCATCAGTCCATCATCGTTTACGAGCCACAACGGGAAAACGGAAAGTTGCGACAGCTGACAATGAGTTTTTCAGCTGGCAGGCCCAAGAACGGTGGAGTAGTTTCCGGAGGTGGCCTGTTCCTGCCGCTCAGTAATGGTAGAGCAGTCTTGGTGGACTGGCGTACCGGGGCCAGCATCGGCACGCCTTTTCAGCCAGCAAGTGATCCAGCCAAAGAAGTTGTTTGGACTAATGCAATCACGCTAACGGACGACCCTGATCAGGTGATCTTGGCCGACAGTCGCAAGAAGATGTACAGACTTCGTGTCGGGGAACAAATCCGCGAACTCGCCTCAACTGATTTGGAGTTTGATCTGCTAGGGACGATCGCAGGGTTGGGGGACACTGTCATTGGTACCACGGCCGGCCCGGCCGCGGATTTCGTCGTTGGTTTTGAAATGATCAGCTTGAAACCAAAGTTCAAGACACTTCTTGATGGACGAGTCGTGTGGGGCCCCATCTCCGTGGGCGATCTTTGCCTGTATCAGACAGATGATTCAAAATTGCGGGGTATCGACGCCGATGGGAAAGAGCTGTTCCAAGTGGAGCTTCCGGCAGGACCTCCGATTGGAAAACCAATCATGTACGAAGGCCAGGTAGTCCTTGCAGGCAAGTCTGGTTGGATCGTTGCCATTGACACTGGTTCAGGAACCGTCTTGGGTCAGGCTGATTTGGGCCAACCGATTTCCGCGACGCCCCTGCTGATTGACAACATACTAATGGTGCCCGGCAGCGAGGGCGTTGTTTACAGGACTCCAGTCCCAAGCAATTGATAGATTCCATTCTTCTCAATTCATGTAGTCTGATTTTCTCATGAGAACCCAATCCACAATATCGCTTTGTCTGTTTGCCATTTGGTTGACAGCATGGCCCTGCGCTTTGCCGGTCAACGGGCAGTTGGCCAATTATGCGCAACAGGGCAAGCCAGGAGATCCAGGACTGGAGTTGCTTCAGGAAGACTCTCACGATCTGTTGTATCTCACACAGAAAGCAGGTGGTGGTTGGGCCAAAGTCCGGTTGTTAGAGTTGCCAGGGCGTGTCATGCCAACCGACCGAAGCGGGTCGTTTAAATTGAATGTTGTGGGGATCGAGGGCAAAGATTTCACTGCCAGATGGTCGGATATCGAGAATATCGATTTTTGGGAGAAGAGGCTTGAGCGTGAGACCAAGGAGCGGATTGAGCGGGGTGATTTCAAAGGTGCTTACCCCTTCCTGTCTGTTCTGATTCGGGATTACCCAAATCGTTCGGGCCTGCGTGATCTCAGGAGTGAATTCCTCTGGAAAGATGCCATCGCACGTGCCAAGCGGAAGGAGTTAGCACCGACCTTGGCGATGCTTGAGGAGTTGCGACGCTATGCGCCGGAGTACAAGAGATCGGATGTCTTGGCTGCAATTGACAATACGACTGATCAGTTGTTGCAACAGCTGATGGATGGTCGTGAGCTTGATCTGGCTCAGAAGATGCTGGCGCGTTTGCAAAAAGATTATGTGAATGAAAATCTTGCGTCGATCGCTAAATGGAATCAGGAGTTCCTGAGAATGGCGACCGTCAAACAGGAACAAGCGAAGGCGGCACTTGCTGCCAAAGACTACCGCTCAGCACGCAAACTTTCGCGGGAAAGCGTGTATCTGAAACCGGATATCTCGGGTGGCAGGGAACTGATCAGGCAGATTGATACGATTTACCCACTGATCAATGTCGGAGTGCTTCAAACTGCGACGGTGCTCGACCCGACGCGGTTGGATAATTGGGGCGCTCGGCGTTCTGGACGGTTGTTGTACCGAACTCTGTTTGAAATGGAGGGTGCGGGGCCTGAGGGCGGTGAGTATGACTTCATCTTTGGTAAAGTCGAAATGAGCCCCGATCGAATGCATTTTGAATTATTGTTAGAGACCGAGACTTTGAAGCCACCGTTGGACAAGGTCAGCGGCCATTTTCTAGCTGACATCATGGCCGATAGAGCGCAGCCGAATTCGCAGGACTATTTTTCGCCGTGGGCAGCAGTTGTGGACTCGATTGGTTTGGTAGGACCCAAACAAGTCACGTTCAATTTACGGCGACCGAATGTGTTGCCAACCTGCTTGTTGCAAATTCCGGTGGATGGTAGCTGGTTTGGGGGCAAGCCACTTTCTCCCACAGGCGATTACCTGCGTCAGGAGGCCACCGATAATGAAGTGCGTTATGTGCTGTCCGGGAAACCGAAGACTGAAACACAACCTCGCGAAATTGTTGAGGTTCGATGCAGATCGGCTGCTGATGCGGTGAATCTGTTGCTTCAGGGTGAAGTTGATGTCCTGGATCAACTGTTTCCCGCTGACGCTGTGCGACTACAACGCAGCAAGGCGATCAAAGTCGCGAATTATCCCTTGCCTACGGTGCACATGTTGGTTCCCTGCTCGGATCATCCGTTCCTTGCTGAACGAACCTTCCGACGCGCGCTTTTGTACGGAATCAATCGAGAAGACATTCTCAAAGGGGAACTGCTGGAAGGTCTCGAATTTGAAGGTTGCCGCGTGCTTTCAGGCCCATTCCCAGCCGGGATCGAGCTGAATGATCCGCTGGGATATGCCTACAATCACAAGCTAGACCCACGGCCTTACGAACCTCCTCTGGCTAAGCTCCTGTTGGCCATGAATGCCAATCAGATGAAGTCGATTGCTCAACGAAAAAAACATGAGATGCCAAAATTGACGCCGATTCGTTTGGCTTTTCCGCCGGACAATCTGTCACGTGTTGCCTGTGAGGCAATCAGCACTCAATGGAAGCTGCTGGGGTTGGAAATTGAGTTGGTTGAGCTTCCTGTTGGCCGGACTTTTCCAGAGCCCAACGAAAATATTGCAGATATCGTATACGTGTCCGCTGCCGTCTGGGAACCGATCATCGATGCGCGGCGCGTGTTGGGGCCGGAAGGTTTGGCAGGCAGCCAGGATCAACTTGTTGGACTCGGGTTGCGGCAACTTGAAAAAGCCAAGAATTGGCGAGAGGTGCGGGATCGTTTGCTCGACCTGCACTCCATTGCCCATCACGAGCTTCCGGTCTTGCCTCTTTGGCAAATGGTGGAGTCGTACGCCTACCGTCGAGAATTGGTTGGCATGGGCTCCGATATCGTTTCGCTCTATCAGAACGCGGGAAATTGGCGATTGGGACAATGATGCGCTGGAATTTATTGATAATCGTTTTTTCGATCACTGTCTGGAATAACAGTGGGTGGTCGATGCAGGTGGCAACACCTGCTGAAGCTGAGTCTGCTGCAACTGTTTCCACGACAGCGTCACAGTCCACGGACGCTGCCGGGGTGGCTTCCGAATCAGCCACAGCACAATCGTCGGGCGAAACAGCTTCTGAAAGCAATGACCCTGCAGGGGAAACCGAAACGCCCAGTGTCGCGCCGATCTCGCAGGCAGTGGATGATGATTTCGAGACGATAGGAGTTGAATTGCCGTGGGATTATTCGCCCTACAGGGTTCTGATTTGGTTGGTCTCCGATAATCCGGATGTAACAGTTTCTTCGATCGAACAGCCGCTCCGTAAGTTTCTTGATCGTGATTATGCAGCGGTCTGGCGAGTCAGGATCGCGGAGGCGCCTCGGGCAGTTGCGACAGCTGCGCAGCGCAACATGGGCGGTATGGACTACGACGTGATCACGGCAGCTGATCCTGTGCTGGCGGTCAAACGGGATCACAAAGATGCCGTCCGCCTTCGTATCCCAGAGAATGTCGCTCAATATGTAACCAAGGTTTATGGAACCGCTGGCCGCATTGAAGAGGTGAAAAAGCGTGCTGCAGAAAAGGGCGATAAGACTGTTTCTGGTGTCGGAAAACTCTTGGAGGTGGTGGAAGGAGATGCCATGGCAGTTCGTGATCTCTGGGCTGATGAGAAAACAGAAGCCGTTTTGGTGTCACGGGGTATTGCCAGCATGCTGGATAATCCCGAGGCCAAATTGATCCTGCCGGACTTAACGAATCTTGTCAGCAGAGCTGTCGAGAAATACGACAAAATTTTTATCGTGCGGGTGCAGGCAGACCAAGTACCAGCACGGATCGAGGTTGTTGAGTTGGATACCTTGATGCGGCATTTTGGTCCCGTTGCAAAAATGCAGGCCGAGGATCGATGGGCGTTGCCAGAAGCCATCGGTCGGACGCTCACACTGGCATTCGCTCCAGTGGTACGGATTGACAATGCCGGTCAGAAGAAAGCAACAGGGTTGCTTCGGGCCGGAGGCTTGATTGTCGACAAGGATTCACCAGCGGATCTGAAAGTTGGTGACGTGCTCGAACCCATGACAAGAAAGAATGATCGCAATGGCAAGCCGATCATCATTGGACCTATCGATTGGGCCTTTCTTCATGTGACGCACTTTGAAGGGCGAAATGTGAAGATGGACTTCTACGCAGGACGCGTGGGTGGCTTGCAGGGCAGGAAGAACAAACGCACCTTCCGGACAGCTTTGCGTGTCCGACCCTTCTATGAAGCCTCTACTTTGCGGTTGCATTTACAGCGGGACCCGAGCACTCCCATGATCGGATACGAACTCTATGAGAGGGAGTTGGATTCCCCGGCGATGACATTCATCGGTCGGACTGACTGGGACGGTCGTTTGAGAATCACACTCACGAAAGATCTTTTCCGGTTGTTGTATGTGAAAAACGGCGGTGCGGTTCTGGCTCGATTACCGATTGTTCCAGGCCTGCATGAGCATGATGTCGCTGATCTGTCCGGGGATGATACGCGGTTGCAGGCCGAGGCTTACATCCGAGGCGTCCAGAATTCCATTATCGATTTGGTTGCCGTCCGCGAGTTGTTCAGAGCCCGGATTCACTTGCGGATTGAAAGAGGCGAGATAGAGAAGGCTGAAGCTCTGATGGTCGCGTTAAAGGAGCGACCGAGCAATGAGCAACTTGCCAACGAAATGGGGAAAAAGCAGACAGACTTCATCAACCTCCCTGACCTCGCCCGCAGCGCGAATCAGAGAGCCAAGGTGGACGAGATGTTCCGGACGACCCGTGAATTGTTGACATCTCACATCAACGACAAACTGGTTCGGGATCTCGCAGCAGACATAGATGCTGCCAAGAAGTCCAATAAAAAAGATTGAGCACGCTTAACTTGCGGGTTTCGTGGTATTCACGCGTTGCGTGATTTCGCCATTGCAGGCTAGCAGCGTCGTTTCGCTGTCCACGTTCTATTCGCCCGCCCATCAACACAACTCATCGTGTTGAGTTGGACGCCTCACTTTCGCCACGTTGGTTTCTTACGCCGCGCATGCGGGTGGTGAGTCACGATTCGAAATGTCGCATCGCGTCCCGAGAGTTTTCCACCGGTGGGCCGACTGGTCGGTCTGACGACTTTCGCACGCAAACGATCCTGTGTTTCCCGATGCTCATCGTCCAGTTCAAACTCGACCCACAATTCGACTTCCGGATTGATTTTTCTTGTGATTCCATTTCTGGTGACACGTCCATCCCAGTCCACGGAATGAAAGAACACGTCATCGGTGAAGTCCTCGGCTTGGATGAATCCATAAGTCCCCTCCTTCTCGATGAACATGATCTTTCCCAATCGTCGCCGCTGAATGCGGAATTTCTTTTTGATGCCATCTTCTTGTTCGGAATCATCCACGGTGTGGCTCTTGGAGGTGTGTTTGGTGTAATTTCAGCTGGCTGGTCGTAACCGTGGCTGATTGGTCGTGGCAGGGCGATTGATCTTGCCACAGCCTCGCTGAAGTCAAAGGCGACTTCAGTTTAGCTCCCCGACGGCATTTGCATCAGGGAGACCAATCCACTTGGCTAGCGAGGTTGAAGTGGCGCGACGGATGATTCCAGGCCACATCTCTCTTGCCGGTGAAAAGACATCGTTGACGCTGGCAGGAACCGGATGCCAGATGCCACCCTCGATTTCGGCTTCCAATTCTTCCGCATTCCAACCCAAATGGCCCACAATCAGTCGACAGGGTTCATTTTGACTACGAATCAGTTCGAGCAGATGGTCTTTTTGTGCCGCGACGTAGATTCCATCGCCAGTTTCTGCGTCTGCGTAGTAGCTGGCCTGATGGAGTGCGACAATTGGCCCCGAAAGGGGGCCTCCGAAATGGAGAGACCGCGTCGGCGGAGACAGGCCCTGACTAGAATTGGGGCTGGCGGACTCGCTGCCGTGGGTTGTCATTCCTTCCGGCATTTCCCCTGCGGAGAATCGATTTGATGGACTGCGAGGGATTGAGAGATCGGTTTCACCTAGAATGGTTCTCAGAGCCTCGGAATTGGGTTCGATGGGGCGGTTAAGTATGACGCCAATCACGCGGGTCTCATCCTCGTGGACCACAAGGCAAACGCTATTAGCGTACATCGGATCCGTGACGGTGGTGGAAGCTACCAATAGCTGTCCTGTTAACGACTTCCTCATGATGAACTCCGGGATTCAACGATACTGTCAGGTTGGCAGGAAGGATGCCATGTTTCTAAACTAGGCAAGCGGCGGGCCAAACTGGGGTTAAGTTGCACTGCGGGGTCCCGAAAATTCTCCTACTATCCTCTCTGCACTTTGGAATAAGAGCATGTCCATCCACGAAATGCGCAAAACCTATTCGATGGCTGGCCTCTCAAAAAAGGACGTTGCTCCAGACCCAATGGTTCAGTTTCAGCGTTGGTTTGAAGAAGCGATGCAGCCAGATTTGCCCGCTTGGGTCGAGGTCAATGCGATGACCTTGTCGACTGCTGACGCAGAAGGAATGGTCACGTCCAGGGTAGTCCTCTTGAAAGGAATCGAAGGCGGGCGACTCTGTTTCTATACGAATTATGATTCAAAGAAGGGGCAGCAAATGGCGTTGAACCCGCAGGTATCCCTGTGCTTTCTGTGGGGTCACCTACAACGACAGGTACGGATTGAGGGAACGGTTACCAAGTCGGATCGGGGGCAGTCGTCCAACTATTTCCGCAGTCGTCCACGAGACAGTCAACTGGGAGCTCACGTGAGCCAACAGTCATCGGTGATTGATTCATACGGTTCGCTTCAGGACGAGTTCACGGCGTTGGCATTGCGATACGAGGGGCAGGAAATACCCTGCCCGGATCACTGGGGTGGATACGATGTGCAGCCCAACCGTTTTGAGTTTTGGCAGGGGAGGCCGGGGAGGCTTCACGACCGAATCTGTTATCGAAACACCGGTGATCAGTGGCAGCTAGTGCGTTTGTCACCCTAGTCAATGTGAATGTCCTTTTCGGATGCCGTAGCGTTTTGTCGGTTTGGCTATCGAGTTTTCCCATGAGCTAACGTTGCGATACTACGGAAATTAGAAACTTGAACGACTCGTGTAACATGGGCTTTAGAGCATATCCATCGGGTCGATATCGATGACATATTGGACATCGTCTTTTTCAGCAATCGTGAAGGTTTCAATTGCCTTTCGGATTGTGGCTCCGAGATGTGCGGCGTTGACTGACTGCAGCAGGATATGAAACCTGTACTTGCCTCGCAATTTGGAAATAGGGGGTGGCGCTGGTCCAAGTACTCGCACTTCGTATCCTAGTTGGTTTCGGGCAGCATCCAGTCGGGCCAGAAAGGAGTCGGCCACCGCTTCTGTGACATCTTCTACCGAACCGCGAATGATGATTCTGGCCACGCTACCCAATGGGGGATAGTTGAATCGGCGCCTCACAACCATTTCATCTTTAGCGAATTGGTTGTAATCATGACGCGAGGCAGCTTGAATCGCGGGATGCTCTGGCGAATATGTCTGCACAATGACGCGGCCGCTGCGTTCTCCACGTCCCGTGCGGCCGGCAACCTGGGTCACCAATTGAAACGTTCGCTCAGCGGCGCGGAAATCAGGGAAGTGCAAGGCACTATCTGCATTAATGACGCCGACCAGAAGTACATTTGGAAAGTCCAGTCCCTTGGCGATCATCTGTGTCCCCAGCAGGATGTCCAGATCACCACTGCGAAACATGGACAAAACCCTCTGGTGGCTTCCTGGACGCCGCATGGTATCGCTATCCATGCGGGCGACACGTGCTTTGGGAAACTTGGCTTTGATTTCTGCTTCAAGGCGTTGGGTACCAAGTCCACTATATCGAATGCCATCGAATTGGCAGGCTGGGCAGGCTGGTGGTGTCGCGATGGTAAAGTCGCAGTAGTGGCAGATCGCTTTACCGCCGTCCCGATGGTGTGTTAGCGGCATGTCGCAATCTGGACAGGCAACGACTTCTCCACACGCGGGGCATTGAATCGTGGTCGCGAAGCCACGTCGGTTAAGAAGCAATATGATCTGACCTTGATCTTCCAGCGTTGCCTGAACCGCAGAGTACAGCGGTCGGCTAATCGCACCGGACGACCGATCATCCCGCACCCGCAGGTCGACCAATTGGACATCCGGCATGGGAAGATTGTTGACACGCGATGGCAGCGGGACCATTTCGGCGTGACCTGTCTGAGTGGCATGCCACGATTCAAGTGAAGGAGTCGCAGATCCCAGAACAAGCGGTACACCCAGTGACATGGCTCGGGCATGAGCGACTTTTCTGGCGTGGTATCTTGGTTGGGTATCCTGTTTGAACGACGAGTCATGCTCTTCGTCCAGAATGATCAAGCCAAGACGCGGCAAAGGCGCAAACACCGCGCTACGTGGTCCGATTACGACCTGGACTTCGCCGCTGCGGATCCGTTGCCACTGAAAATGACGCTCTGCAGGTGTCATCTGACTGTGTAGGACCGCTACCGATTGAAAACGACGTTCAAAACGCCCACGGGTCTGTGGTGTCAGGCTGATTTCTGGAACCAGCACGATCGCGCCGCGGCCAAACCTGACAATGTGCTCAATAGCACGAATGTAGACTTCTGTTTTTCCACTGCCAGTGACACCGTGTAACACCAGTGTCTTGCCTTCACCAGTGTCGACTGCACTAGTGATGCGTTTCAGGGCGAAAGACTGGTCCTCGGTCAGGGTCAGTGCTCGCTCTATTTCTCCATCACTGACCTGCCAGCGGGTTGAGTTCCCCGATGTCATTTCACGTCGGGTTTCGGTTTCCAGTAATCCTTTTTTCTTCAGTCTTCGGATTGGATCCTGGGTACACGCTGCTTCCACCATCAATTCGGCTGCCGTCATGGGACGGGCTGTTTTCATCAAATGCCGAATGACGGCCTGTTGTTTTTTGGAAAGTTTGTTGATCGTAGCATCGTCCAGAGATTCCGAACGAGGTTTGAAATAAGTTTTCTCGCGGGTGCCCGCGTTGCTGCGAACACTCGACGGGATCAACGTATCAAATACCTGCCCTGCGGGAGCCAGATAATAGTGACTCATCCACAACACGAGTCTTACCAGAGAAGGATCGCAGAGTGGTATTTTGTCGACCAATTCGGCGATGTCCCGCAGTGATCGTTGAGAACTGGACGCGAGATCGATCTGCGTACACCAGCCCGTGATCAGCTTTCTGCGGTTTCCCAAAGGGACCTTTACTCGCATCCCGATTTGAAGCGTTTCACGCAGGGGATCAGGGATTCGGTAGTCGTAAGGGCCATAAGGGGCCTCGCTGAACACGATCGTTGCCGCAGCGACCGAGGTTTCAGCCTCCAATTCCCACGGTGGCAGGTCGGTCTCGAAGAGTTCGACTTGATGAGACTTACCTGAACGTGTTTCAGAGTGTTGTGGTTGACGACCTTGGCCCACGGTTCCATTACCCGGTTCCGCGTCGGGCGGTTCATTTGGGCTGGTCATGGAATCGGGAAGAATGGAGGAAGACTGATTGGTAAGAACAGAGTTATCCGTCAACATAGTAAATGTTCCAACCCGATGAGTAATTACAGCAAGGTCGAGGTGCGCAATTCATGGTGTTTGGCAGAAAACATGGCTTGTTTTTGGTGCCGGACCTGAAATGAACAGTGACCGTCCGGTTGGACAAGTTCGGTCACAGACCTGCAATTGGTGCGAATTCCCGACAGAAAGATGGAAGTCTCAATGCGAATAGGAATTTTGGGGGGATCTTTTGATCCTCCACATATAGGGCATCTGTGGATTGCCGAAGCGGTTCGTGAATGTCTGAATCTGGACGAAATTCGTTGGATTCCTGCCGCTATTTCGCCGTTGAAGCCCGATGGTCCGACGGCCTCAAATCAGCAGAGGCTCCAGATGCTTCGACTAGCTGTTTTCGGCTGTGAAGGCTATCGCGTTGATGATTGCGAACTTCGTCGAGACGGTGTCAGCTACACCGTGGATACGCTTCAGCAGTTAAAGATCGAGTTTCCCGATGCTCAGTTGCATTTGATCATGGGAAGCGATTCTCTTGCCTCGATTCGGAAATGGCACAATCCCAAGCTATTGCTGGAATTGGCCACTTTGGCAGTGCTGCAACGTGGTGCGGATGATGCCATTGACTTCGATGTTTTGTCGGGCTTGGCGAGTGATGAACAGATTGCAAAGATTCGTGCATGCCAGGTGCCCATGCCCTTGATCGAAGTTTCCAGTCGGCGACTTCGGAAACGTGTTGGGGAGGGGCTTAGTATTCGCTTCCGAACACCCAGATCGGTAGAGGCTTACATCAGAGCGGAGAAACTTTATCTGCCATCACCAAAAGAACAGGGCAATTGACGGCTTGATCAAGGAACCTGCTTGAGTCCGTTGACAAGGCGGAGCGTATCGTCAATCAGAATGTGAACACGTTCCTGAATGCTCTCATCCGCCAACTGTTCTCCCTCAAAGGACTCCCCGGTTGCATAAATAAAACGGGGGACGATGAGGCAACGGAAATCAAGCATCAAACTGTTGGCAAGGCCCATTCCCGACATGTAGCTTCCTTGCCCACCTGCTGCCAGCATCATCCCGACGATCTTGCCGGTCCATGCTCGACCCGTCAATTCCACCGCATTTTTTGCGGCGGAGTTGACGTCATAGTTATAGACGGGTGAAGCCAACAGAATGGCATCCGCATTTTTAACCAGTCCGCCGAGTTGCTGAACGTTACTGTCTCCGTAGGCAGTGGCACCGTCGCACAGTGGCAATGGTGTCTCAGACAAGTCGAAGAGTTCGACGTCCGTTGTGAGTTCTTTCAGTCTGCTGACGCAAGCCCGAGCCATGATGCGGCTGCGACTGCCGGGGTGGAGGCTGGAACTGATCACCAAGATCATGGGTGGAACTACTTTACCCGTGGAATGGACTGGAGCACAGAACATGCTCGCAAAAGTCCCCCGTGTTGTCGACCAGAGGTCAGACGGTGCGGCTTGATTTTTTTGCGGCCGAATGGACAATTGCGGCCGCTCGATCACGTAAGGCCGTTTGCTACCACTCGCCGGTGAAATTTTCACCGTCCATGCCAAGTCGGTTTTTCAGCATGTTGAACTGATCAAACATCCGTTCGCTGCTGCTGTGCACATGCTCGGCTTCAGTCACAAACTGGATGTCTTTGTCAGGGTAGACATCACTATTGATCAAAGTTCTTTCAAATTCCGCCAGAGGATCTCCGTACGCGATCAACAGTTTGTGCTCATCCAGTTGAATTTCTTGACGTTTGGCAGGGTTGATAACGGCAATGCCGGTGCATCCGTCATTGAGAAGAAGGTCCTCGAAATCGAGGAAAATGCTTTTCAAGACAGGGACATCGATGTGTTCGCGGTACAGGTCTTCTTTGTCACCACCGCCATGATGGCTTGTTTCGAGGACGACATCGACGGTCGCGCCCAGTGGTTCAATCAGGTCAAGGAACAGATCTATCAATGCGTGACGGGTCGCGGACGCCATGATCACAGGAGTACGTATTCCGCTGCCTTCGTCGATATACTCGTCAAAGCGGAAACCCTGTTTGGGAACAATTTGAAGATCGTAAGAAGGCCTAATCGCGTCCGTCAGATCAAATACACCATAAGAGTTGATTCCCATGTGTGTTTGCAGTTCGACGTCTGTCAGCGATTCAAAGCTGCCGTTGGAAGTACCGCGAATCGCGTCGTCGCTTACCCCGTTACGTAAGATGCGTTTCAGAAAGCCCATGATGAATTGCCGATTTAGGTGCCTGAAGATAAAATGGGTCGCGAACATCAGATCAAAATCAGTTAATTACCCGATTCGCTTACAACCAACGGTAGGTCACGCCCGCCCAAAGGTTTGCTTAACCGGCTCAAGCTTCCAAAAAAGGTTGGCATTCCAAGTCTGTATGATTGGCATAATAGACTCAGACTCTACGAACCGGATAATTGGACCCATGCTCGACTAACTGGGTTTGAAAGGCTGCCACCTGGTGCGGTATCCGCAGACGATGACGCCCGCTCAGAGGTGTCATTGATGCCCACGCAATGTGGGGGGCAGTCTTCAGCCATGGGCAGCAGGCTTAGCGGGTTCTTGCGGTGAAGCCATGCTGGTTGATGTGTTGTGCCACCGATTCCAGCAGGGGATCGATGGTTTGTGTTTGGATCCTGTGGGGTGGATCCCAGTGATGCCATGCTGCCGATGGGTGCTCGGTAAGAACCAGATCTGGTTTGTCTATCAGAAAACCCAGAAAGTATCGGACCTGTTTTTCAAATACCTGGCTACCTGTTCGGGAATACTGAACAGGATAAAACAGGTCGAATTTGAATCGGTTGTCTATTTCGATGGTACTGGCTGGGATTCCCGTTTCTTCCTCGGTCTCTCTCAGGGCGGTTTCAAGAAACGATTCTCCCGCCTCACAGTGGCCTTTTGGTAGATCCCAGCGATTTTGGTGTCGCATCAGCAGAAATTCAACCGAATCGGGAACTCCCGTCATCAAAAAAATGCCTGCCGCGGTAACTCTTTTTCCGGAAGAGGTTTTCATGGCTTGCCGATTATCAGGAGTTCCCTACAAAACACTATCTAGCGAAACTCGCGGCCAGTGGCGGCGTAGTACTGTTTTCACTAACAGGTCATCTATGAAGATTTATACACGAACTGGCGATACGGGCAGCACAGGGCTTTTTGGCGGACCCAGGGTGGCCAAGGATGATGATCGGATTGAGGCCTATGGAACGGTTGATGAGCTCAATGCAGCGATTGGGATGGCAAGATCCGCCAATTTGGGCGAATTGATCGATTCGCAACTGGAAATCATCCAGCACGCTTTATTTTCGATCGGAGCCGAGTTGGCGACGCCCGAGCCAGACGATCACAGCATGAGAATCATCTCGGATGCTCATATTGGGCAGTTGGAGCAGTGGATTGACAAGAACGAGAGTGGATTAGACCCACTCAAGCATTTTATTCTTCCAGCTGGCGATGCTGGTGCCACTCATCTGCATTTGGCCAGGGCCATCTGTCGTCGGGCCGAGCGACGGGTCGTGACGTTGGTCCGGAGACATGAAACCAGTGTTTCGGAAGAGTTGATCATGTACTTAAATCGACTCAGTGATCTGCTATTCGTGCTGTCTCGGGTGGCGAATCAAACTCGCGGTGTGGCGGACGTGCCATGGATAAGGCCCGACCCACCCAGTTCGGATTCCTAGACCGTTGGTGGGTGGGAATGGGGATCAAAGCGACGTGGATTACCCAAAAAACCCCAAATCGGATCTTGGGATTATTCTGCTCCGTTACCTCTGCTCCTGACCGGTGCCCGTCTGGTTCGATGTTCCGTCGGGTGTACAATGAGCGACAAAAGAGCAGCAACCTTTGCCCCTGTGTGAGGTAAAAATCGTGAAGAAAATCGAAGCCATCGTTCGTCACTTCAAATTAGAGGATGTGAAGAATGCCCTGACTGACCAGGGGATTCACGGGATGACTGTGAGCGAAGTCCGAGGTTTCGGTCGCCAGAAAGGGCACACAGAAATCTATCGAGGCACAGAATACGCCATCGACTTTGTACCCAAGGTAAAGATTGAAGTCATTTGCACGGACGACAATTTGCAAATGGTGGTCGATACCATTCTGCAAACGGCTCAGACCGGGCAGATTGGTGACGGAAAAATCTTTGTGATGGACTTGCAGGATTCCATCCGAATCCGGACTGGGGAACGTGGCGAGGACGCCCTCTAGTTGCCAGCGTTACTGCAGTCACCCGACAGGGTCGGCATCACTTTACCGTTTCCTTGACGGTATTGGGGGGATTGCTTTGGCATGTGGTCGTTTTGTCACTCGTCATTTTCTGGTTTGGGCGACCATTCCATTTTTGCGTCTGCTATGAGTATCTTTCATGTCGATGCGACCCATTGTTCTACGCTGTCGCGCGGCACTCGAAGAAGGGCGTGAAAAAGCGCGTGAACAGCATCGCTCAGGGACGCCTGGGATGCAGGTTTCAACATTGTTGGCTGATGTTTACGACGATGTCGTGCTGGACATCTGGCACGAGGCCATTCGTGAACATGCGACAGATGAACGTTTGACCGGTCTTTCGTTGATCGCGCATGGTGGTTTTGGAAGGCGTGACCTAGCTCCCTACAGTGACGCTGATCTGATGTTGTTGACGACTCCCAAGGCAGAGAGTCTGGCAACCAAGATTGCTGGGAACCTGCAGAAAGATATTGGTGATTCTGGAATCGATCCGGGTTTTTCATTTCGTTCTTCCAGCGAAGCGTGCCGGATGTCGTGGGAGGATCCGGTAATTTATTCCTCCCTTGCTGAATCACGATTGTTGGCCGGCAGCTTGCGATTGTATAGCAAGTACTTTTATGCGTTTCGACATGGAGCGATGCGACGCAGCACGGCGATTGTAAAACAGGTGGTTGCAGCGCGTCGCGCAGAACGGGCCAAGTGGGGTGATACGGCCTATTTGCTGCGACCAAACGTGAAACGCTCACGTGGCGCGCTGCGTGACATACAGCTAATCCGGTGGATTGGATTTGCCCGTTATGGTGAGACAGACCTGGAACGCCTGCTCAAGCTGGGAGCTCTGCCGGAAGAAGATTACCGCCACCTTCGACAGGCGTACGCCTTCATGTTGCGACTTCGCCATGAATTGCATTTTCGTGAAGGCAAGAGTATGGATGTTCTGGATCGCGGGACCCAACTGGAGATTGCTGAAGCTTGGGGTTACACCGGCACCGAGGGAATGTTGCCTGTCGAGCAATTCATGCAGGATTACTTCGACAATACCCGGAACATCAGATACGCGGCTGCCTACTTTGTGGACGACGCTCAGAGCCGACCTTTGATTAACCGCGCGGTCGAGTCGATTCTGTCAAAAGAAATTTCCGAACACGTTCGGATGGGGCCTGCGCACATCTGGGTACCCAAGGAATATGTTGAGAAATTCGCGACTAACCTTCCGGACGTGCTGCGGCTGATGAGCCTTGCCAATCAGCACTGTCGGCGTATTACTCACCAGACATGGCAGACCATTCGGCATGCTATGCAAGATCGTGTTTCCACGCCACCTGATGACGAGACGATCGAAGCGTTCCTCTTGCTTCTCAGTCGCCCTGGGCGACTGGCGCCTCTAGTGCGACGGCTCCATGAACTGCGAATCATTGAACAGCTGATTCCTGAATTCAAACGAATGCGAGGACTGCTTCAGTTCAACGCTTACCACAAGTACACAGTTGATGCCCACAGTTTCCGCGCGATAGAGGCAGCGACTGAACTACAAAATGATAAAGGTGGAATGGGGCGGCGATACCGTCGGCTTGCCGATAAGCGGCTGCTGCACTTGGCATTGCTGATTCATGACATTGGCAAAGGCTATGAAGAAGATCATTGCATTGTGGGAGCACGGATCGCCAGAAAGACAGCGGAACGACTGAACCTGGATCCTGTTACCGCCGAGACGCTCGAATGGCTGGTTCGGAAGCATCTGGCGGTGAATGTGGTGGCGTTTCGTCACGATCTCAGCGACCCGCAAATTGTGCTGTCTTTTGCAGCGGAGGTAGGATCGATACGAAGGCTGGAACTGCTGGTGGTGCATACCTATGCCGATCTGGTTGCGGTGGGACCTGGCGTTGCGACCGACTGGAAAGTCAACCTGATCGAAGATCTTTATAAGCGGACGCGGCGGTACTTTGACTCCGGCAGTCTGCCAGGAAGTCCGGATGATCCCGAAATTGAATTGAAGCGATCCGAGGTTCGTGAGCAACTGCAACAACTCGATTCGTACGAGAGATGCACGAAGTTGCTGGACAGGATGCCGCTGTCGCTACTTAGCCTTGCCGATTCCGATTGTCTTGCCAAACAGATCGAAATGGTCGCCTGTAACTTGGCTGCGGGAGCTTTATGTACAAGCACCTATGACCCACGGTTCAATGCAATTCGCTACACCGTGGTAAGGCGTGAAGATGAGCATTCCATCGGAACGTTCGCACGGGCCACAGGGGTACTGAGTACCAGTGGATTGGTCATTCTGCGAGCTCAGATCGAGATGGTTGGGAATCTTGCCTGGGACAATTACTGGGTGGCTGATTCCGAGTGTACGGATGACAATGCAGTCGATTCACGTACTGAGGGTATTTGCGCTAGCGTGTGTCATTTGCTTGACTCTCCCGACGAGCCATTGCCGGCATATCGCCGCAAATGGGATTCCCAGAACTCACGTGAAGGTGACAGTGTCAATGTTCTGCCCAGAAAAGTTGTGTTTGATAACGAGACGGTCGATCGCTATACGATTCTGTCATTCTTTGCCTATGACGAAGTTGGACTGTTGTATCGAATTGCGGCCACTCTTGCTGAACTGCGTGTGGTGCTGCACTTTGCCAAGATTGATACCCATCTCGATCAGGTGGCTGATGTGTTTTACGTTTCAGAACAGGATGGTTCCAAGTTCACCAGATCGGAAAGACGAGCTGAAATCCGGAATGCTTTGTTGAGCATGGGTGACTAGCCAAGCTGGATTCGAGGGCCGTTGATTGACAGTGAGGTCTGGTTAGGCAAACCGTAACTGTGCTAACGCGTACGAAAAGATTGGCATTCACACCGATCGCACACCCGCGGCTCATCTAGTTTCCAATTCTTTAACACGGTTTTCGTTGCACGCCATCCGTGGCGCGGCAAAGGTTAAGTGGTTCATTGACCGTGATTGCGAGACGGATTCCTCCAACATCCCTGCAAACCTGGTTTGCACTTACTCAGGGAATCGAACCCGACAATCACCGAAATCACTGGTTAGGCCGAAAGCTGAAAGGCGGCGGGCAAGGAAACCATGATTTGGAAGGCGGCGAGCCCTCAATTCTTACGTTTACTCTAGACATGGATGGTCGTCTCATGCGTAATTCTGCTCTCACGCTCTTGGTACTGGCACTTCTGGCCAACACTGTCTCTGCCAATGACGAAATCAAGCGGCTTTTAGCTGATCTCAGTTTTGGCGACGTGATGAGCGCGGATGACAAGCTTTCCACGTCTGACCAAGTTGAACCGGTTGCTGTTGAACCCGTTGCAGTTGAACCGGTTGCTGTTGAACCCGTTGCAGTTGAACCCTTCGCAGTTGAACGGGTGAAATCCGAACCTGTTGCAGTTGGGATGAAGATGCCTGTTTTGCCAGAAGTACTTACTGTTGTCCCGGTAATTGCCCTGCCGCCCGAGCAGACCGTGAAAGCAGTCCTGAAAGATCCGATTCCGGACTCCATGCCTCTGGCTGAGGTCAACCTGATCGACGTCACCAACGCTTTGCCAGCACAGATCGTCACTATTCAGCCAAGGGAAGCCAAATCGGTAGGGCATCGCCTTCAGAACCAAGCATGTGAAACTCATGCCTATCAGACTGGGGTTGTCTGTCGACCACGGGTCAGTCCAAATCTTCCAACATCAACATTCCTGCAGTACTTCCGCGGCAACCCCTGCTATTCAAACGCTTGGGATGGCTACGGCTATGAATGCGGACCCCAACATGCCCATCTCCATGGTGAGTGCGACTGTTTCAAGGGGAAGAATGCCGGTTGCGAAAGCTGTGATAGCAAAACAGGCCGGTAATCCAGGTTGCTGACAAAGTCTTTGTTCGCCTCAAAAAAAGTTACACCTCTGCCCCGGTTCTGGTTCAGACGATTCGCGCAATTTGCCGATGACACTAATACCATGGATTGGGAGGGTGGAACGATCGGTGCCATCGTTCCAGCATTGATGGGCCATGGTGAGGCAGGGAGGGCTTCACCATGGCCCTTCTTTTTTGATAGTGCCTGCTGCAAGCATCCAGATCTATCTCCTGAAACAAAAGAAACAGCCGCCGATACTGCGTATCGACGGCTGTGTTTGTCTTATCCGGCCACTGGCTGCGGCTTACGAGAACAAGTCCTTGATTACCCCGCCGTTTCGCACCAAGGTGATCGGTCGGCCAGTGTTGGTGTCGTATTCCATGGCTGGATCGATACCGAGGTTGTAATAGAAACTCGCCGCAACGTCATCTGGTGAGATTCCTTCATGCCTTGGCCCTGCCGCGGTATCATCGCTTTCGCCAATGACCTGACCACCTCGAACTGCACCGCCGGCCATCAACATGAACATGCAGCGTGGGTAGTGGTCTCTGCCGCCCTCAGTACTTCTCGAATTGATTTTGGGCGTCCGACCAAATTCGCCCGTGACGAAAACGGCTGTGGTTTCCAGCAGTCCACGCTGCTCAAGACCAGTCAGCAAACCACTCAGTCCTGCATCAAGCTTGGGCAGATTAGTGTCTTTCAGCTTGGTAAAGTTATCGGTGTGCGTATCCCAGCCGCCGAGTTGGACGCTGACTAATCGAACTCCGGATTCAACGAGTCGGAGAGCAAGCATGCAGCTTTGCCCGAACGAATCTTCGCCAAATTGTTTGGCAAAGCTCTCTGGCTCCTGACTGATATCGAAAGCCTCTCTTGCCTCTGCAGAAGTGATCATCGAATAAGCTTGCTCACCGAACTTGTCGAGACCCTCAAGCAGCTGATTGCTCTTCTCGAGTTCGGCAAATCTTCGGTCGAGTTTTCTGAGCAGGCTTTGACGCCGTTTGACTTCATCGACGCCGATGCCTCCTCCTAGAGAGATGCCGCGAACCGAGAATGGGTCGCCAAAATTGGGACTGGAGTTTGTTTCCAGAGCGGCGTAGCGGATACCCAGGAAACCAGCGCCTTGTCCTGCCTTGGGGACAGCGACGAGGCTCGGAATGTTGTTTTTGCTGGGCTGCTCTTTGGCAAGCACTGAGCCATAACTGGGATACTCAAGAGCTGGAATTGGCTTGCTGCCTGTATTCACATACTCGCGTCCAAGCCGATGAGCTGCCAATGTGTGGCTGACGCCGCGAAGGATCGCAAACTTGTCAGCGACGGCTGCAAGCTTGGGAAGATGTTCGGAAATCTGGATGCCAGGCACATTAGTTGCGATGGGATTGAAAGTACCTCGGTACTCGCTGGCCGCCTCGGGTTTCAGATCGAATGTATCCAAATGAGAGGGTCCACCAGGCAGTTCAATGAAGATTGCACGGTCTGCTCGGCCCGGTTGTACTTCTCCTGCATGCGACATTCGCATGTAGTTTCCTAGGGTCAAGCCACCGAGCGACAACGTTCCGGCTTTGAGCATGTCCCGACGTTGGATTCCATCACAGGTTCGATGTAGTTTCATGGAAATGTCTCGTTTGATGTCCGCTAATGGTAAAGGTTCAGGACTCGTGACAGATTTCACACGAGCTGGCAATGTTCAGTGGGAAATTTGTTCAATGTGTCAGGATAAATTCTTTTGTGTTCACAAGAGCCCAGAGGAGTGACTGGACACCGTCTGCGGGGACCTCAGAGTCTTGAATGTAGGCAACGGAAATATCCGTTTCTTCTGGTTCCGGATAGCGGTTGAGCGTTCGGAGATATGCCTCTTCGACAAGTTGTTCGACCGTTTTGGTAGCAGCTTTTGTTGAAACTTGAGCAGCAAGTTCAGGCCATGCATTTGCGTCTTTCATGAGATCCGACAACGCCGGTACATGAAAACCGGCGAGCTTCATTTTCGCGGCCAGTCGCTGATAATCCTTCTGGATTTGCCGTTCCAGTCTTGTTTTTCTTTCGACAGGCAGTTTCTGGTATTGTCCAATGCGAGCCATGAACTGTTTGCGATAGCCATCGGCCCGCTTGAGTTGCATCGCTTTGCGGGGGTCAACGCTTGCACGTGGCCCGGCGACGCCCAATTCTGAACAGGCTTGAGCCACCCATCCATTCTTGTCGGCGAGTCGCTTATGCATGTCTGCATCATTGCGAAGGTAAATGGACTGTAGCAAGCTTGGTGAATTGCTGCGGTCGCAGTCGCAGTTGGACTCGCGATTGGATTGTCCGAAGATTTCCAGAGCAAAGTCCTGTTGATTGCGGCGTTTTGGCTTGCCTTCGGCGATTGCCATTTCATCCAGTGCACTGCGGAGTTTTTCGGCATGTTTGTCAGAGCCTGTGGCCAGAATCACCGCGTCATAAACGACCTCAGCAGGCAGGCGTCGGGGAACATGATGCGAGAAATTTGTCTGATCCATCGCATTTGTTTCGTTGGTTTCAGCGGTCCGCTGGTAGGTTTCGCTTGTGACGATAGTGCGATGAAGCCACTTTAAGTCGAAATCGTGAGCGATGAACTCAGTCGCCAAGTAGTCCATCAAGGGAGCGTTGACGGGCGGGTTGGCAAGATTCATGTCATCCGTTGGACTGACAATTCCATCGCCGAAGTAATTGCTCCAGACGCGGTTCACCATTGCTTTTGCAAAGTAAGGATTCTCGGCGGAACGTAGCCACGTCATCAGGGCCTCCCGAGGGTCGGTATCCAGTTGGATCGCAGCATCCTCTCCGAGGATTTTACCGCTGGGGATTTTTATGGCGCGAGGCTTGCTTCCCTTTCGTTTTGACTGTTGCTGTGCTTTGATGAGACGTTGGATATTTGCATCATCGAAGACCAGTTCTCCGAAAGGCACGGTTTTGCCCTCTTGCGCTGCTTTTTGTACCGCCCGGCGTAAGTCACCGCCGTTGAGTTTCTCGCCATCGGTCAATGCGTCCAGCAATTCCTGACGCATCTGCTTTGCGTCCTTTGTGACCAGATTCGCGCTGAAGCGAATGGGGGTAAAGAGTTTCGAGAAACGCTCGAAGTCATTCTTTGACCATTTGTCAAAAGGGTGCTTGTGGCATTGGGCGCATTCGATTCTGACGCCGAGGAATGTGTAGGCAAAACCGATAGCACGCTCTTCGGGTTTCTGGAAATTGCGACGTCCCCAATACAGCGGTAACCCGTCCCGTTCCGCATACACGCTCTCGTTTCCTGGCTTGCAAGCTTCGGTCATGGTTTTGCAGTATTCGAGGTAGTCCTCATCAGGTTGGCGATTCTTGGCGGTGACGATGCCTTCGACAATTTCATCATAAGGCATGTTGTTCTGCAAACGGACACGCAACCATTCGTACCAAAGTCGGGTGGCAACGTTGCGAATAGGCAACACATTGGTTAACTGTTCGTCACTGTTACCAGTCCAGTCGGAAAATCGTGTTGCCCACCATGCAGCGTATCCCGGTGCATCCAGCAATCGATCGATCAGCAGTTGACGCTTTGTCGGTGATTGATTAGCGAGGAATTCCCTGACCTCATCGGCTCCGGGCAGGATGCCGGTGATGTCGAGCGATGCTCTACGAATGAATTCAGAATCAGTGCAAGCACCAGAGGCGAGGATTCCCAGTTTGTCGAGTTTTTGCTTTACCAGTCGATCCACGGGGTGGGCAGGTTCCACTGCCGACGGACTGAGTGGAGGGCCGATTGGTCGGACCACAGAGACCGGGACGACTGCGTTGTCGTAATAGACGACCACATGTGTGTCACCTCGGTCTCCGGATTGAATGTGTCCGGTTTCGTCGATCTGTGCCACTGCGTCGTCGTTCGAACTGAAGCGGCAGAGTTCTGTGACATCTTCGGAACAGCCATCCCGCCAGTGTGCGATGGCTGTCAGGTTGATGGCTTCGCCTTCCTTCGTGAACAGTACCTCTGCCGGGCTGACATCCAGACGATCCAGTTCACGAAAGGCAGTTTTGTCATAGGCAGCGCCTGATTCGATCCAACGTTTCAGGACGTGGTGCTGCCAACTTCCTTTCTCATATCGTTTGCCGCCTTCGTGCATATCGGCGTCGATCGGTTTGGCAAGAATCAGGCTTTCGTCGACATCATCGGTATCAACGCGACCCGAATCTTCGTCCAGCAGTGCCGCATGATCAGCATCGAAGTCATAGCCGAACAGTGATAACTGAAAGCCACCGCGTCCTTGAAATGATCCGTGGCAGGCCCGACCATTGCATCCAAGCCGACCAAGCAATGGAACGATGTGCTTTTGGAAGTCAGGAACTTCGTTCGTTTCTTCGGTGGCATAACGGCTGCTTAGCGGTTTCGATGTTGGCTGGGCATCGGGTGACGCTGCAGAGGATTTGGATTTTGTGTTTACCGGTTCAGCAAAAACCCGCGCTGAATTGACATCGATTGCAATCAGACATGCACAGACAATCGTCAGGATTACGGCCGAGAGATGTTTCTGGCTGAGAAGGATCATAAACTTTGACATTAAGGGTACAGTTGTTGGAAAACCAGTGTTCACTATTCCGGTGACGCTGCTGTATCTGTTTGGTTCTTTTTTCGTCGCTCAGTTTCGTCAGGCTTGCGGCCTGCTTTGCGAAGCATACTTAGATAGGATTCTTTAATCACGCTATTGCTTTCCTGTTGGAAACGTGAAAGACGCTGTTCCGCTGTCTCGAGTAGTTTCTGGTCTCGCTCAAGCCGCTTTCGATACATTGCGACGTCGTAGCGTGCTTTGCTGGTTTTTGCGATCAGAAGGCGGGAGACAGCCTGCTGTAAACTTTGTCGATCGCTTGCGTGATCACGCACGGTGAGTTTCGCTGCCAGCAAACTGGCTTGGGTTTCCGCTTTTAACAATTCAACCTCAATGTCGAAGAGACGCTCATCTCGTTTCTTGGCTAAGTCGAGTTTTCGTGCTGACTGGGCAAGATCACGAACGGCACGTTCATAGTGCCGGGGATGGTCGGTTTGCAGTTGTTTGAGTACTGGTTTGAGTTCTGGAAGGTGGGATTGAACTAAACCCTGTGCGAGCCTCTCGTTTTCAACATTAACTTCGCTCACTGGCCGACGCGGCGCAGAATCTTGCTTGCCATCACTATTGTTCTCGTTTGATGCCGACAGTGGATCCTCACTTTGAACGAGTGAGGATGTGATTGCGACCATCAGAAAAGCTGGCGAAAGGATCAGTAGTTTGAAGATGTTAGCCGTCATCGGTGCCCAATTCCTGAATCTCGGATGCAGCGATGAACATCCATGAAAACGCCGGTTCACTGCTGATGTCATTGACCTCGCTACCGGTCTCTTCGAAGTAATCACCGATTGTATCGGGCAGCGTTTCACTTTGCTGGAAACCTGTGTCTTCACGCAGTTGGTTGTCTGCCCATGCCCTGGCGATCAAAGTGAACTCTGGAACAGCAACTGGCTGCAAATCGGTCACGTTGTCGGCTACCAAGGGAGGCACGATGCCAGGTTGTGCTACCTCTGACTGGGCTACCGAACCGGGTGTCTGCCACCAGCCCCGAACCATCATTCCGGCAAAACATACGGCGAGCGCGATGTAGGCTATTTTCCGTAAAGTCACTGTTTGCTGGCCGGAATCCGTTTGTACCGGTGTTGGGATTCCTTCGCCGGAGTGGATCTCTGAAAGCATGGAAATCGCTTCAGCTTGCCGGTTGAGTTCATCCCCCAAGCTCGCGGACTCTGACAACGCTTTCTCGAACAACTCAACCTGCTCAGAATCAAGATCGTCCAGCAGATATTGCAGACATCGGTTTTTCAGATCATCGGTTAAAGCAATGTCTAAATGTATTTCGCCATCGGATGAAATGATCTTGTTCATGTTTTTCTACTTCAAATTGTTTCTCAGACGTTCCAATGCTCGACGCATTCGGGTCAGTGCGGTGCCCAACGGGACGTCTAGGCGGTCTGCAATCTGTTGGAAAGTCAAATTTTCGTATAGTCGCAAGTGCACGACTTGCTGCCATGCATCAGGCAGTTGCTTCAGTGCTTGTTTTAAATGCTTGGTCGTTTCTGCTTGAATCGCTGCATCGGTTGGGTCAACTGTCGGAACCTCCGTTCCGCCATGTTTCTGGTACATCTTTTCCGCAGCAGCTTTGCTCCGCCAAATTCGTGCTGATTCATTGGCAGCCACTCTGAATAGCCATGATTTCAGTGCCGGGGCGGCGACTGAGTCACCTTTTTCAATCAGTTTGACAAAAACTACCTGCAGACAGTCGTCGATATCTGAGTCCTGCGGCAGTCTTTTCCTCAGAAATGCCCGCAGACCCCCCAGAGAATTCTCGAAAACAAGCCGCCAACTGGCTGCCCGTTCCTCTGCCGTTTCGACAGAGGTTTCCGAGTTGGTTCTAGGCGGTCGATCATCACTCATTTATCAAGGGACTGCTAGTTAGATGCGCAGGTCTGGCCGATTATTTCGGTCTCGGCCTAAAAAAATCATCCATGTAGCTCAGGCGAGCTTTGTGACAGAGGTTGTCGGGCAACAGCGGATTCAGTGACCCACGCGATTTTCCTTAATGGGGAACCGACAAACTTTACCGACAAAGGGTGTGAGGGGAACCTTGAAACCGACTGTTTTTAGCCGGGTTGAAGATGGGTGGGTCTTGCGGTCTGATTTGCCAACAGGCTCTTGGACCGATTGTTCAGTAAACAGTATATCTGTGTGAACGAAATTCTGCCTGATCGCTGATTCTTCCTTGGGTTTTGGAATCAATGGCTGCAATGGAAAAAAACGTTTGGATCGGATTCGATCTTGGTGGCACCAAGATGTTAACGGTCGCCTATCAAGATGACTGGACGGTCATCGGCAGGCGACGCCGCAAGACACGGGGTCGGGAGGGGGCGGAGAGCGGTGTGGGACGGATCATTACCACCATCCATCGTTTGCTGACGGAAAATGACATTGAGCCTGAGCAGATTGCGGGAATTGGCATTGGGTGTCCGGGGCCGATTGACCTCGACAACGGCTGTATTCTAACCACGCCGAATTTGGGATGGGACGATGTTGAGATCGGAAAAAGTCTAAAGCAAGAATTTGGCTGCTCTGTCAAGGTGATCAACGACGTCGATGCTGGTGTTTTCGGTGAATACCAGTTTGGTTCGGCCAAAGGTTCCCGGTGTGCTGTCGGGATTTTCCCCGGTACCGGAGTTGGTGGGGGCTGTGTGTATGAGGGCCGCATCCTTCAGGGTGCTGGAATCAGTTGTATGGAGGTTGGGCATACGCGGATCAGCAGCAGTACGCGGTCAAGCGGCTACAAGCTTCCGGGAACGGTGGAGGCCGAGGGAAGTCGTTTGGCCATCGCCGCTGAAGCTGCCAAGGCAGCTCATCGCGGGGATGCACCCCATTTGCTGCAAACCGTTGGCACGGATTTGGCCGAGATTCGCAGTGGTGCTCTTGCGGAGGCGATTGCCAATGGCGACAAGGTAGTTCGGGATTTGGTGGAAGAGGCCTCCGTAGCGATTGGCTTTGCCGTTGTGAATATTGTGCATCTGCTGGCCCCCGACAAAATTGTCTTGGGCGGTGGTTTAGTCGAGGCGATGGAAGACCTGGTGGTCGGTACGATCCGCAAGACGGCTCGCGAGAGTGTGATGAGTGTCTATCGGGACCGTTTTGAAATCGTTGCCGCCAAGCTTGGTGATGATGCCGGGGTGCTGGGGGCAACTGCATGGGCGAAACAGGAAATCACGCGGCAGCAGTAATCGCGTGATCTGATGGAGGAACTGATCTCATCCTGATATCGAGGTGAGTCGCAAGCCGCCGGCCTGAATCTCAGCTGCATGACCTCAAGATGCAGGTGTCCTGCATGGAAGTAGGGGTCTGTTTGTTGTCGCGTGGGTAAGCGTGGACGCTGTCTGCGTCACTGAGCGTTGGAACGTGAACCCTGTGGTCCACCGGTAATTTCCTGACCCATGGGAAGTGGGCGTGCCGCGGTTGCGAAACCGCGTGCATACAAGTGTTCTTTGAGTTTCCGGAAAGAGGCAAAACTGTCGGGGTAAACCCAGACGGTGATGGTTGTCGTGTTAGGGTCACGACCTGCCAGTTCGACATCGAGTACGCTGCTATGCGCCAAGACCTGTTCAATGGGTTGGCCATGCGGCGTGTTGAGTGGTTCGACGGTCATCCCAATCAACTGGATTCGGGTTGCCATCTGAAGCTGTCCTCCGCGCGAGATCATTTCACGATTCCTGTCCATTCGGTACCGAGCTACATAGCCGTTAAGCGGACCAACCGCAGCTTCTGTCTGCCCATTGCGAGTACCTGAGACCATTCTTTCAAAGTCGCGTCGAATTTCCGCGAGCAGTCTTTCGATCGGAACGATGGACAAACGATCGCCTTTGAGACGAAAGTGAATTTCGTCCCCAAACACGGTTTTTGCCATTGGAGTTGGCAGATGGGCGACGGCTACGACCGGGTCTGGTTGATCTTCTAAATGCTGTCGAATACCAGCCAGTTGCACCAATTCATCTTGAGCTGATTTGAACGCTGTCATCCGTTCAGCAGCCTGCGTTGCCTGTTGATCGAATTCTTTTTTCTTCTCCTCCCATGCCGCCTCGACTTGAGCCAGCAGGTCCAGCACGATAGCACGTTGTTGTTTGCGAATGCGAATCTTGGAATCATATTCTCGGACCGTGTCTTCCAGACGATTGGAATCTGCTTGTGCTGCCGCTGCCCGCATCGAGTACTTTGCCAGTTCCGACAACTGGGCCTCTGATGCCAATTCGGTTTCCCCGCTCTGGTCTTCTTGGACCTTGTCTTTGATTTCTTCGATCACGGCGGTCGACTGTGTGCCCAGGACGACGACCAGAATGATCAGAATTCCGACAAGGTTGGCGACGATGTCCAGGAACGAGTCATGCCCCATTTCGAGCACAGCTCTTTTTTTTCGGTGCTGACTCATAGCGAGTTTCTCCCGGTGACCTCAACGCCGCTTCCACGTAACCAGCTTTGTATTTCGTAGAAACGAGCTTCGCTGCCGGGCATGACGATCACATCCAACTGCGGTTCCCAACGTCCACCGGGTAAGGCTGGACCCCACCGACTGACTCGGTCCCGGATCGCAGTAGCCAGTTGCATCGTGGCTCGCTCGACATTTCCATTGGTGAATCCAAAAATCTCGGTTGCTCCACCTGTTCCAGGTGCCAGCAATATAAAGTGGTCTGAATGACATTCAACATGGATGGATCGAACAATGGCGTTGCCCTGAATGCCTGCCATGCGACTGGGCAACGCCCAGTTTTCTCCCTTTCTACGCAGTGGAGTTCTGGGATTACCTTCAGCCCTGACCTGTGGTGTTCCCTGACGGTCAGATGAGCTTGAACCACTACCCGAATTTGACTGGCTCGGTGGACTCTGGCCGGATTGCGTTCCTGATCTCATGGCACCACCATTTCCCTTCGTTCCAGATTGGGCAATCTGTGAGGATGTGTGATTGCCGCCCTGATCCAACGCCGATTCGTGAGCGTTGTTTGGGACATGTTCGTTCGAGGCTGGTTGGCTAGCTGAGCCGTTCGGATTCGCAAGTCCTGCTGGTGTGTCACCTGTATTGGTTGAGGAGATGGCAAACTTATTTTGCTGATCTCCAGATGAATTTTTGTCGGTCGTCTGTGCGGAATCACCCTGTGGATTCGAGCTTGATGTCAATGAATCATAGGGTGAGTTCTGAGCGAGGAGCGGAGACCCATTCTGTAAATCTCTCTGGTTTTGCGACACCTCTTTCATCTCATTCGTTGCGGATCTGATCTTTGCTGCCCATTGACGAGCATCATCCCCGGCATCGGTATTTCCCGGTGCAATCGCATAAGGCTTGCCACCATAGGATGGTGCCGCGTATGAACGATCGTTGTACCGCGAACCCCGCTGATAAAGATCCTTTTGACTTGCGGCACCTTCTGGGTTGATGTCGTCACGATGGGACCGAAATCCGTTTGCTCGACCGGCCCGATCAAGAGAGGCTGCCGACAACGTTGGTAATCGACCTTTGCCTTGTCTGATAGCAGTTGGGCCTCGAGCATTGCCGTTAGCTCCACGACCACCGCCGCCACCAGATCTGGCAAGTGATCGTATTGATTGTTGCAGCGAAGAAGCTTCACGAATCGCTAAATCGATTTTTTTCCTTAGACCGGGGTCAGGCCGATCGAATGCAAGCTTGACATTGTCGGAAACCAATTCATAACCAAATTGGTCATCCCAGTCTTGCATCGCGCCGCGCGCCGCGCCATAGGCTTCAATTCCATCTGGTCGGACTACGAGAAGGGGGTAGGGCGGTGCAGTGTCCCCATACTGTCTCATCGCATGCAGCCGAATGATTCTCAAGGCGGAATCCAATGGGTTGGCCGAGTCAATCGAGTTCTCTAACTGCTCGATCGTGATCTGGCAACCTTCTGGCATTATGGTAAGTCCCTCGTCGTTGCATTCGAGGTAGATTGGTCGCCGATCCGTGCCATTGGGGCCCTTGTGCGGAACAATGACGATCCGAGGAGATTTGTTCTTTGCTTCCTCTCGCAGTTCCGCGATGGATTTTTTTTCGGAGTCGAGTTGTTGACGCACCGTGGTCAGCATCTGCTGGTCGATGTCAGTCGTGTCTTGCGTATCATCCACCAGCATGGCGACTTCGTCGTTCAGCTCTTTCAGCCTGTTGCGAGTGCTTTTTAAATGTTCTTCGATGTGGCTCAGCTCATCCCGTCGATTTTCCAGGTCGGCAGTTTGCTTATCCCGGAAAGAAACAAGCTTGGTCACGCGAAACCTATCTTCCTCAAGCAAAGATTCCACTGCTTTGGCAGTTGGCCCGTTGGACTGTGGAGGTGTCTCCGTTTGTGTCTTGGCGCGTGCAGTTTGTTCAGCCGAATCGGTCGCGTTTTGCGCGACCAATGCGAGTAGCAGAATCAGTGTTCCGAGTGTGCAGACGAGTACCGCTAAGAAAGGGAACAGTGATGGTGAGAGCCCTTGGCGACGGCGGCTGCTCATGCTGCCTGCCTTGAGGAGGAATGATTGGCTGGCCGGTTGGGCCCAGAGATCCGGCTAGATAGTACGTCCACGGCGCGGGCCAGAATCCGCATGGCATCAGCCATCCCATCGCCTCCGGCAGCGGCGACGCTGCGGTCAATGGCAACGTTGGTCGCCACCAATCGTTGCAAGTTTGCATCGAGCGATTTCTGAAGCATGGTGACAGCAGCCGCGCTGCTCTGAGTTTCCGAAAGGTTTTCATGCTGCTTGGAAAGCGATGCCAGGAGCTCTATCAGGTTTTCAGAGTGTTGAGCGACTGACTCAGAGTGGTGAGCGACTGACTCAGAGTGGTGTTGGCATTGCTGAGTAAAATGATTGGATGCGTGAACCGTCGTGGTTTTGAGCGTCTCTGCGTGCTTGGTTAATGCCGGTGAGAATCGATGCTCGATGTCTGTTAACAGTTGGTGGCACGTTTGTTCATGGGCTTCATGTGATACACGTTGCGATGTTTCCATCAATTCCCGCCAGCGATCACATTCACTTGCCATTTGTGTGCCGACCATCTCGGATGCACCAGTGATGCTTGCAGCATGAGTGTTCAAGGCA
Organism: Rubripirellula sp.; assembly: GCA_028823035.1. Taxonomy (GTDB): domain Bacteria; phylum Planctomycetota; class Planctomycetia; order Pirellulales; family Pirellulaceae; genus Rubripirellula. The sequence goes on along the minus strand of JAPKCI010000004.1, from coordinate 47,346 downwards.
GGCAGCAGCGTGCGTTCCAACGCTTCGCTGATTTTGTCGGCGCTGTCTTTCTGAACAGCACGCCAATGATGCTGTGCTTCGTCAATGGTTTTCGCCCATAGACGCGCTTGACTGTCCAAGGATTCGGCAACCGCAGCTTGCACCCCGCGACAGAGGTCTGAGATTAATGCGGTCTGATTGTCGGAGGTTTCGTCACTCGGAAGACAGGCAGATACGAGGTGCCCAACGCGGGTGTCAATTTTAGCCAGCAGGCGTTGTTCACCCCGTTCAATGGGAAATTGCAGGAAGATGGCAATGACTGACAAAACAAGTCCCAGAGCGGTCGTGTCAAAGGCCACATACAGACCACTCTTGAGGTTCTGTACGGCTGCATTGCCATTTGTAAAATCGAGTCCACCTAAGGTCTGGGTGATGCCGATCACTGTGCCAAGAAATCCGAGCATTGGGATCGCCCAAATAATGATCCTGACCAGACCAAGTGAGTCATGAGCTGCATCGGCATCACGTCCCGACAGCTCACGAAGATCGTCCGCCAAGTGCTTTGTCGTTCCACGCTGCGATTGACGAGTCAGCAATTCCTCGAGTCGGGAAACCAGACGATTTCTACGTGTTTGATTGGGTAGTCGCGAAATGTCTTCGAGCCATTGTCGAGAGACGTGGCCTGCATCATTCTCGGCCAGCCAACGCTGGGCAGGCGATTCACCATCCTTGGGGGGTAACAGATCTTCGTCGCGGATCGCATCCAACTGCTTGACTTGGGTCATCACATCCAGCCATTTGGTAAACAGAACAGCGACTGCAAACCAAAACAGAATCGTCGCGGCGATCGCGACAGGGTGACCCAGAAAATACCGTCGCAGTTGCTCCCACGGCGCCGTGTAAACGATGGCGTAGAAACAGGCATTCAGAGTGGCCCCCGTGACGGTCGCCAAAACCGCGTGACCCGCAGAGTGATGTTTGGCGGGTTCTGTGCCCTCGCTGCAGGAGTCACCCTCGCTGGGACGGACGTTAGGCTCAAAGCCTGAACTTTTTACATCAATTCCCACGGTCAACCTCTCAAGAGAGTCTGTTTTGGGGAACGAATCGGCAACGTGGTCGGCTGGCTGAGCCAATTGGTTACTGTCGTTCCTGCGCCGATGGCGAGGCCTTCGGCGGGAGGGCAACGCCTCCATAGAACATCGGATCGACCGTCAGGACCCGGCGACTTCACCCAATCGTCAGAAATTGCCATTGCGCCAGATAGCTAGCAAGTTTTCTCTGCGGTTTCAGATCTCCGGGTTCATATTGCGGTGGGTTCGGGCATCTCCGTACCATCGGACCAGCAATCGGGCGGAGTGCAATGATGGTGTTTTCTTGCATGAAATCAGGGGAAACTAGCTGGGATCCCTTAGGAATTGGAGCATTTGTCATGACGAACGAAGAAATGGTCGAAACAACCCAAGTCGTCCCAAGCGATACCAAAACTCCGATAATCCGCACTGCATTAGTGTTGTTGATGGTGATTGGTGTTGCGACGGTGGCGGTAAGTCAAACCCCGACAACTCAGAGTTCAGGATTGCCGTCACAATCCGAAGCGTCCAGCCTGACAGTTGCCGAAACGGTGGCTCGGGTGGGTGCCTCGGGTGATATGATCGGATTTTCCCATTCTGACACCTCGGGAACTCAGGTAATTACGCTAGTTCATACCGGCAAATCTTGGATGGCCGTGTATCATATTGACAGGTCGGGGAAGGTCCGACTTGTCAGTAGTCGTCCAATTGATGCTGATTTTTCATTGCAACTCAACGCCACCTCCCCGCTTCCCGACGAGATTCGAGAGATCAATCGGCGGTGATGGTGTCGGGGTGCAGCGGTAAAATCTTACCGTTTTACTGTGTCCACATTACCAATCGAAGATTCTGGTTCGCTGGGATCCATCGGAGCCGAAGATCGAATGGCTAACTACCTATCGTTAGAAGAAGCTGCACAAAAGCTCGGAGTACCAGCTGATCAACTTGTGGATCTGCGTAGCCAAGGAAAAGTGCGAGGTTTTCGTGATGGAGCGAGTTGGAAATTCCCGGAAAGTGAAATTGACCGATTGGTCGATGCAGTCGGCGATCTCGATGCCGAGGGCAGCGAGATCGGGATCGGTGGTGACCCAGTCGCGTCGGGCCCAGGCAGTGATGTCAATTTAGTTGCGTCACAGAGTGACCATGCCGATGTGCAGGTTGTCTCAGGTGAGAGCGATTTGGACATGGAGGTTGGGGATGATTTACAGGAGATTGATTCGGCAGAGTTGCAGCTCAATGACCCCGCGATCATGCACGATTCTGCGCAACTCGATATAGCGATCGAACCTAATGCGGGTAGCACTGGACCCGTCACTGACCAAGAACTGAAAGAGATTTCCGAGTCCCATCCAGATGCTCTCGGTTCAGACGCAGCTGCGAGTGACGGCAGCTTGCTGGATCTCGAAGGGGAAATGAGTCTTCAGTCAGGTAGCGACCTGAGTTTTGCTTCGGGCGGCCCTGATGAAGACAGCGGTGAGGAAATGATTGGTGACGAAGACGACAGTGCGATGGACGTGCTGGGAAGCGATATTGATCTCGGCGGTTCGAAGGCGAATGCAACAGGTGCCAGCAGCCTTGAACTGATGAGCGATTTGGACGCACCGAGCGATTTGGATGTTGCTTCCATGGGTTCGCATGGTGCTGATGTTTTGAGCGAGCTCGACCTGCTGGGGTCTGAACAGTCCGGCAGTGGAGTTGTTTCTGGTGACAGTGGCAGTCTGCTAGGCTCTGAACTCGGCAGCGGTTTAGGTTCAGGTCTGGGATCCAGCTTGGGGGACGTGCTCGCCGATGACGAACTGGTCATTGCTGATGACGACGATGATTTGGTCATCAGTGGTGCTGGTAGCGACATTTCTGTGGCGGGTGACAGCGGGATCAACTTGATGAGCCCTTCGGACAGTGGCTTGTCCTTGGAAAGTGAACCACTCGATCTTGCCGGCAGCAGCATTTCCGCACTCGATCTGGGCGCTGAAGTCTCCGAGGGTGGCAGCAGCGGCGGTGGCTCGATGGTCGATTTTCAAGCTGATGAAGAGTTCCAACTGTCTCCTTCGGGAATCAGTTTGGAAGCTGACTTCGAAAGCGGGTCTCAGGTCATCGAAGTCGAAGAATCAGAGGCGATTGGTGAGCCGATCGAATTTGGAGATGCCGGCATGGCTCAGGGCGGTGATGTCTTCGGCAGTGAGCCCGAGGCCGTTGAAGTACTCGGCATGGATGATGGAGACGAAGCAGGAATTTCGGTGGAAGAGACTGCTGTGTCAGCCATAGGCAGCGGCGGAGGATTCAACGCCTACGAAATACCCTTCACGTTGATGCAGTGCGTCACCTTGGTGATGATTCTCGCTGTGCTTAGTGTTGGCGGCATGTTGATGACTGATCTGGTCCAGAACATGTGGAGCTATAGCGAAACGAGTGCTCCTGTGAGTTCGATTACCGATACGCTGGTCAGCTGGATGGGTTTCGGGCCGTAGTAGCATCGGCCGTATTCTGGCATCAATCGGGTGATTCAGTTCCGATAATAGGCAATTCTAATAACCCTGCTTGCTCGCTGAGAGGATCCTGTTGCCACTCTGTGGGGTTCGATTCACTTAGCTGGGTACGAACCATACTGGATTGCCGTTTATAGTATTCAGCAGGTAGGATGTGGTCCTGTCAGGTGGTCGGCTTCCTCAGCCGAGTCTTTCACCCGATCCACGCCCCGATGTAATCGGATCATCATTAGGGCAAGTGCCACGTTCGGCCGGCTTTGTCACGCACGCGTAGGTAGATATGTTGCGGTTCGCCATTATTCCAGAAACCCTGTCTTTGCAGCCGTATTCACTGCATTTTCGCCGCACCTGTCCTTTTGTCATGGCCTGTGTCATGGCCTGTCTGACAGGTTGCGAGCAATCAGCCCCGATCGTCACCTATACGGTGCCAACCAAGCTTCCTAACGAGTTGTTGCCTAGTAAGGATCGCATGTTGGCAGCAATGGTACCCAAGGGTCAGGATATTTGGTTTTTCAAGGTGACAGGGCCAGAAGGGGCGGTTGGGTTGATTGAGGCTCCTTTCCGGAGCTTCGTCGAAGACATTGAATTCGCCAACGGTGCTCCGGTGCTCGTTGATCTGCCAGAGGGTTGGAGGCGTGGCGGGGAAAAGCCTCTTAGATACGCAACGCTGGATGTTGATACAGCAGACAAACAGTTGGGGATCAGCGTATCGAAGCTCCAACGAAGGGAGGATTCTTCCTGGGATCGGCAGGTCGAGGACAACGTGAATCGTTGGCGGGGACAACTGGGACTGGCGAAGTCAGAGCAGAAGTGGGCGGAGGCTGAACCACTCTCGGTGAAGTCTGCTGATCCCGATGCTATCTGGGTTGATCTCGTTGGTGGGTTCGATGGAAGTCCTCCCATGGCAGCACCCTTCGCGAATCATGTTCCGCCACCTGCTCCGTTCTCAAATAATCCTGACTCCCCCAGTCCTCAGGCTGCCAAGTCAGCCGACCGCATGCTGGCTGCGATGGTGCCAAAAGGTGAGGACGTCTGGTTCTTCAAGGTGACAGGGTCCAAGGGGTCCGTTGCTTCGGTCGAGACGCCGTTCCGGAATTTTGTCGAGACCATTGAATTCGACAAGGGAGTTCCCGTCCTGACTGATTTGCCAAAGGGTTGGACACGCGGGGTGGCAGGGTCTTTCCGATATGCCACGTTGAATGTCGAAACACCGACGGGGAAACTTGATGTCAGCGTATCGAAGCTTGTTCGCCAGCAAGAGCGGCCTTGGCAAGAGCAGGTCGAGATGAACGTCAATCGCTGGCGTGGGCAAATGGGACTGGCCAATTCAGAGCAGGAGTTGGCTGGGGGGCAGCCTCTTTCTGTTCAGGCTGCGGATTCGGGTTCGGTTTGGGTTGATCTCGTTGCCAAGGCCAGTTCGGCCGCGCTGCCGCCGGCTACTGTTTCCCCGGGAGCGGAGGAACCAGAGGATCGCGTGACCTTTGAGCGACCGGAAGGATGGCGTGATGGCAAAATGAGCAGCATGCGTCTGGCAGCGTTCAATGTTGGACCAGAAGACGCTCCAGCTGAAATTACGGTCATTCCTGCTGGGGGAGAATTGCGAGGCAACATTGCTCGTTGGTTAGGGCAAATTCGTGACGGTGTCGTCCCTGATGAGGTAATCGATCAGGCATTGAAAGACGCTAAAGAAGTAACCGTTGCGGGAATCGCGGGAAAGCGGTTTGTGTTAACGGGCGAGGATCCCAATCAGGGGAAGGCGATCGATGCAACCATTGTTCCGCTGGGGCCAGATGGAAACATGAGTCTCTTTGTGAAAATGACTGGCCCTGCCGAAACGGTGGCGAAGCAATCCGACGCGATAGCGTCTTTCTTGCGATCATTGAAATTAAATTTGTAAACAATTCGTCCGCACTCGAACCGCGATCTAAACATGGCAACGATAGCAGACTCCGCACAACGACCGAATGATCAGGCAGCTACGCTCAGCTTGTTGGGAATTTTTCGTGCATTCGGTTCGCTGAAACTGACAGTGACATTGTTTGCACTGTCACTGGTGACGGTCCTGGTGGGAACATTGGCCCAGGACGAAATGAACATGTTTGAGGTCAAGCAGCGGTACTTCACCTGCTGGTTCACACAGTTGCATTTCGACGATTTTTTCCCGCAGGCGTTCTATCCGCACGAAAACCCAATTCCGGGCAGGATTCCATTCCCAGGTGGTGCTCTGATTGGTCTGTTGTTAATGGTCAACTTGGTTGCTGCGAAAGTGACGCGATTCAAAGTCCACACATCAGGAACGAAACTGGTGGCAGGATTCACGTTGATTTCCGCAGGCTTTTTGCTGGCGACGCTGGTGGTGGTCGCGGGGCATAGCAGTGATGGTTTGCAGGGCACGCCTCCGATCAGTTACGAGGCATTGTGGGCGACTATCTTGGCTTGCGTAACTGCCTTGGCATTCGGGTTCGTTTACGCGGGGCTGCAAATCTCCCAAACGACGATTAGGACCATTGCCTTTGTCTTGGCGGCGAGTTTGGCAGTGTTCATCGTGTATGCCTTGGTACAGGATTTCCGGATTGGTGACCCAGGGCTCCGGATCGTTTGGCAACTGGCGAAGGGTCTTGGGGCGGGGGTCATATTGTTGATCGGCTGCCTGTTGGTATTCGACAAACAGGGTGGCAACGTTTTGCTGCATCTTGGTGTCGGATTGATGATGGTTGGTCAATTCGCGTTTGGCGATCGTCAACTTGAGCAGCGTTTGAGTTTGATCGAGGGTGAATCCTCCAATACATTGGTCAACCTTGACTTGATTGAACTTGCGTTCGTGAACAAGGGCGAGACGAGTGACGAGGTGATAGCGATCCCCGGTAGCCGGCTCCGATCGGCATTTCAGACAGATACCGTGATCAGTGATGATGCTTTGCCCGTGGACATCCGGGTTGTCGAGTTCTTTGAAAACTCGAACTTAAGGGCTGTAGAAGGCGATAACCTTGCGACGACTGGATTCGGACTTGGGACCCAAGCGGTCAACGCCAGAAAATCTGGCGGGACCGATAGTGCAATGAATCTGGCTTCGGCTTACGTCGAGCTGATAGACAAAGAATCGCCGCTAACACTGGGAACCCATTTGGTCAGTCAATTGTTGTCTGACAGGGTCATGCTGATGGCCGATAATACGAGCGAAGATCGATATGACACCATCAATGTTGGTGATGTGTCTTACGACATCGGTTTGAAATTTCATCGTGAAGTGAAGCCTTACTGGGTGCAACTGGTCGATGTTCGCCGAGTCAATTACAGCGGTACTGAGACGCCCCGTGATTATTCGTCGTTTATCAGAATCGTGGACGAAGAGACGGGTGAGGACCGACGCGAGCGTGTTTGGATGAATAATCCGCTGCGGTATCGTGGCGAAACTTTTTACCAGTCCAGTTACACACCGCTGCCGGGTGGCAAAGAGATGACTGGGATACAGGTGGTTCAAAACTCGGGTTGGCTGATTCCCTACCTCGCCTGCAGTATCACCGCCTTGGGAATGTTGGCACACTTCTTTGGTACGCTCACTCGGTTCTTGAAACGACGTGAACGCGAAACTCGAGGCCAGAATTCGGCTGGCCCGAATGGATCTGATCAACAACCTGCATCGATGTGGCCCGTTGTCGCTGCCGTTGGATGTTTTGGTGTTTTGACGATCTGCATGCTGGTGCCTTGGGGGGCCGTTATGAACGGTATGCGTCCGGCACAACGTGTCACGAAATATGACTTCTACGAAGCGGGAAAAATCCCCACGCAGTTTGGTGGCCGAGTCATGCCTCTGGATGCGTACGCCCGGCAAACGGTAAAGGCCATCAGCAACAAAGAGTCGATTCCACTCGATGGTGCTCCTACCAAGCTAAAGGATCGCGTGAGTCCAAATGGACGTGCCAAGAGCATCTCGGCGATACAATGGCTGATGGAAGTTGCCAGCGACAGTCAGGAACTTCGCAGGTTGCCAATGTTCCGAATTGATGCTGATGAGGTCCGCAGTGAATTGGGACTCGATCGTCGCGAGAGTAAGTTGTACTCGTTGAAGGAAATCACTGAAGAATGGGGGAGTGCCAGTCGACTCGTCGAAGCGGCACAGGGTAAGGACGCACCCGATCAGTCTTTCAAGGAACGCAAACTGCTCGAACTTGATCGAAGAACTCGACAGTACACACTTGCAGCGGCAGCGTTCCAGTTACCCGCACCAAGGATCATGACGGAAGCAGAGTTCCAGAGGTTGAGACCTGGCCAGCCCTCGGATGAAGCGTCGCGAGGCATGCTTGCTATGAGAGAGTTGATTGGAAGGATGGATCAGTTGGAGAACATGCCGGCTGCCGCCATTATTCCCCCTGGCAAAGACTTGGCTGCAGAATCCGTGGACCAACCCAAGTGGATGGCGTTTGCCGCCGCTTTCTTTAACGAAATCCGGGAGTTGGCTCAAGCGGGCCGAGAACCCAGAGATAAAACGGATCGGTCACTCGCGATTGCAAGTTTTGGTGACATTGTTTCATCTTATTCCGATGAGGACACCGAAGCCTTCAATAAGGCCGTTGATGAACATCTGAATGCCGTCTCAGCGTACCCGGTTCCTGGTTATACCACCGGCTTGGTTTCGCTCGAACGCTGGATGCAGTCGTCGTGGCCAACTGGAGTTGCCATGATCCTGTATCTCATCACGCTGGTTCTCGGTTTGGTCTACTTTGCTGTGAATTTGCCTCGTTTGCGCCAAGCGGTTTGGGGCATGCTTGCCATCGCTTTGATCGTTCACACCGTCGCGATTGTCTGCCGAATTACGATTACAGGCCGGGCACCGGTCATCAATATTTATTCCTCTGCCGTGTTCATTGGTTGGGCAGCCGTTCTTTTCGGCTTGGTGCTCGAACGTCTTTTCCGATACGGCATTGGGAACCTTTTGGCCTCTGCTGCGGGCGTGCTGACTTTGCTGGTTGCGTACGGATTGAATACCGGAGATACCATGCCGGTGCTCCAAGCTGTTCTTGATACACAGTTCTGGTTGGCGACCCACGTGATCAGCGTGACACTTGGCTACGTGGCGACGCTCGTCGCAGGCACCTTGGGTGCTGGTTATCTTGTGGCTGGTTGGCTAGGTTCCGAAAAGTCCAAACTTCACGACATCTATCGATGCTGCTATGGCGCAACCTGTTTCGGAATCCTGTTCAGCTTCGTTGGTACGGTGCTCGGTGGTTTGTGGGCTGATGACAGTTGGGGCCGATTCTGGGGATGGGACCCGAAAGAAAATGGTGCGCTGCTGATTGTGATCTGGAATGCTCTGATGTTGCATGCACGCTGGGATGGCATGGTGAGCGGGCGTGGTTTTGCGGCACTGGCGATTGGCGGAAACGTTGTCACTGCTTGGAGCTGGTTCGGCACTAATGAACTGGGGATTGGGATGCACAGCTACGGATTTACTTCCGGCGTCTTGATGTGGTTGACAGTTTATATTGTGCTGCAACTTGCATTCGTTGGCACTGACCTGCTGCTGCGGTGGTGCAAGGTGCGATTTGGTTCGACTCCCGCCAGCTGAATGTTGGTGGATTGTCGTTCGCGGGTGATCGGGATGTGGCGTCGCCTTCAATGTTGCCGGGTCCCTATGCCCGGGGCGGGGGACTGTCATTGAGTTGTCCCCAGGTCGCAGTGATTCAGACAAGTTGCCTTGAAGTCAAAATGCGAGTCTGTCTGCGGCTCGTGAGTGTCAGTGCGGTGCAGACAGCATTGCAGGCGTTACCTGGGCTGTGAAATCAGGGGTCCGCCATGCCAATTGTCGGCTGACCGAATACGTGACTCATTGGAAGGCATTGGACGGCTGGGTGGGATCAGGAAATTCATCAACCAGCTGGTCTGGTCGGACATTGGGACCGCAACGCTATAGCTTGGTGCAACGACACGTAGTGCGTTAAGTGAATCCATGGTTTGTTCGCTTGAAAACACCAGTGGGAAACCATCCAGGCATAGCACTACATCGGAAGGAAAGCCTTCGTAGCCAAGTTCGTTGCGACAGATTCCAGCAAGTCTGAGCTGAGCATTGTTGATGTTAAATCCGAGCCCAAGCAGGTCAAACGGGACATCACCATACTGATCAAGCAAGCGATCTTGCATGCGGATTTCGAATCCGCAATTCTGAGTGGCAGCTAACAACAGGCTGCGACCAATCTGACCATCATTGGCGATGATGGATCCCGAAACGTCACTCTGCTTCGAATGAGGATTGATTCGACAACGATCGAACTGAATGGTTGCCGTGCCACTCAGACGGTGAGAGTTGCGTTCAAAGATTCGATCGAGGGATACCTCGTGAAATCGTGAACCACCAAGATCGATCCACCAGTGGTCGGCGTTGAGTTGCCATGCCAATGTTCCAGCGAATTCAGCATTGGCACCGAGCTTTTCCATCTGCGGTATGAAATCCGCAACGGCGGAGCAGGGCAGGGTGGTGCCTTGTGTGTCAAGCGACCAGTGAGTAGTTGGATGTTTACCGCTGCGATCTCGCCGTACTCTGACGTTGATGGGACTATCGTAACGCGAGTCTGCTGGAAGGCAGGCGATGGTTGCTTCCACAGCCTCTTCGTCAGGCGTGATCCATGCGTCTACATCCTTAAAGGTGACTGCACCGCTACGACTATGAATGGTTAGATCGTTGGCGGAGGCGCGGACAGGGACAGTCGTCAAGTCAGGGCGACACAGAAAGCGTTGATGGAGCAGGTGCCAGATGCTCTTTAATTCACGGGATTGAATTTCTGGCTGCTGCAGCAAGAGCGTTACTTGATTACCGTCGTCGACACGTTCAAGTTCGCGGACGTGAGCAATCTCGCGAGCAGTCTCTGGTTCTTTGACAGTGACACCGTACAAGTGCAACCTTGATGGTGATGTCTGTAGGAAATCGTCGATTTCAATCACCAACCCAGTGCTGTGTGAAAGTTTCGACTCAAGTTTTTGCAGTGCTCGATGGTGATACCATGGTGTCCATGTCACCAAAATGCAGAGGCAGGTGAAACAGGTGGGGAGCGCGCAGCAGAATACGAACAACAATTTTGCAGTCGTTCGCTGTGTTCGCTCGTGCATCGTTCGTCCTCTTGGCTACGCACCAGAGCCACTTGGGATGGAACCGCGTGGGATGGATTGGCGAGGCCAGTTGGAAGGCAACCAGTTTCCGGAAATGAAACGCGATCTTAGATTCACTGATTGATTCACCGATAGGTCGCTTCGGGGGTTTGCGGTATGTGGGAAAAATTGGCGAAACATTGGTTCCTGGTAGCTTTGGCCATCAGCTTTGCTGTGGGTTATTTCTGGGCCGAAGCTTGGAGTCACCTGCTTGAGTGGCAACTATTACGAGGTGGGATCGTCTTCGTTGTGATGTGGGCGATGAGTATCACTCTGCGAAATGACGCAATTCGTAAAAGTTACGCTCGACCGCTCCCGTCATTGCTATCAATTGGAATCAGTGTGTTATTGGTTCCACTTCTTTGCCTGCCCACGATTTATTGGCTTCCGGAGTCTCTCTTTGGCGGTCTTTTCATTGCGGCCATCGTGCCCTGCACACTCGCATCAGCATCGGTATGGACCCGTCGCGCGGGTGGCGACGGGTCGGTCGCCATGATGACCACCGTGGTTACGAACCTTGCCTGCGTGGTCGTCGCACCGATTGGAATTTGGCTGGTACTATCGACTCATGCCGAAATCGATGTCGTGGGGCAGGTGATGAAACTTTCGATCATCGTGGTTTTGCCGTTGTTGCTGGCTCAGTCGATGCGGCGGATGGGGGCGGCAGACTGGGCCGATCGCAACCGTGGGCGTTTGTCAGGATTGGGTCAGGCTGGGATGTTGGTCATGGTCGCTATTGGAGCTGCGACTTGTGGTGTGACTGACACTTCGTCATCAATTGAAGTCACGCCCTGGTTGATTGCGATGCTGATTTTTGTCTCAGCAGCCGGACTCCATACCGTTACTCTATTCCTTGGCATTTTCTTTTCCAGATGCATGGGCCTTGATCGAGGCAAGCAGATTGCCGTGGCAATTTCTGGCAGTCAGAAGACGTTGATGGTTGGTTTGCAGATGGCCATCGACTGTGGGGTGAGTGTTGTGCCGATGATCGTTTACCACCTTTACCAGTTGGTATTTGACACCGTTGTCGTGGATCACTGGAAAGAGGCCAGCGATGTTGGTGATATCAGTGATTGATGGGTCAGCAGTGGTGCGACCTTTGTAAGTGAATTGATTCGGAATCATGATACCTGCCGAGCGACGGGGCGCTTGACACGGCCGGGTGCTTTATCGAGCGAGAGGAAGCTATCCGAGCAATTCGGGCAACAGTTTCCCGTGTACATTCGTGAGGCGTCTTTGGATGCCGTTGTGGTAATGAGTCAGCCGCTCATGATTGATACCCAGCAGATGCAGCAGGTTGGCATGAAGATCAGGCCAGCTGGTGCGATTTTCTGTAGCTTGCCAACCAATTTCATCGGTGGCTCCGTAAGTTCGACCTCCTGGCATACCGGCCCCAGCCATCCAGATCGAGAATCCATTTTGATTGTGATCGCGTCCGGTACCGAGCTGATCAGACGCTGATTGAGTGAAAGGGGTTCGACCAAATTCAGAGGTGCAGATAACGATCGTGTCATCCAGCATCCCTCTTTGACGCAGATCACGAATCAAACCAGCCAGTGGCTTGTCGGCACGACCCGCTTCGCGTCCATGATTGTTTTGCATGTTTTCGTGGCCGTCCCAATTGATGCGTGGTGAACCGAAGGCACCTCCGGAATACAACTGCACGAACCGTACTCCCTTTTCCAGCAGACGTCGAGCGAGCAGACAGCTTCGGCCAAAGTCTGTCGTTGCAGGATTTTCTATCCCGTACATCTGGTGCGTCGACGGTGATTCGCGACTGAGATCGGTAACCTCCGGGACAGCCATCTGCATCTTCGCAGCCAACCCGTAGCTTGCGATTCTGGCTGCCAGTTCGTTGTCATCCGGGCGAGCTGCAAGGTGCTTTTGATTGATTTCATCCAGCAGTTTCCGACTTGCCTGTTCACGAGATTCAGGGATTTGGACTGCGGGAAACAGATCGTCTACCGGGGTGCCCTTGCTACGCATAATCACACCTTGATGGCGAGCAGGAAGAAAACCATTGCTCCAGTTAATCGAACCCCCTGCTGGTAATCCACGCGTGTCAGGAATCACGATGTAGGAGGGTAGTTCATCCGTCTCGCTGCCCATGCCGTATGACATCCAGGCACCGAAGGTTGGAAAACCATTCAGACGGAATCCTGTGTTCTCTTGAAAGGTGGCCGGCGTGTGATTGGACGTTTCAGCATACATGGAATTGACGACGGTCAATTCATCAGCGACCTCGCCAAGATGCGGGAAGAGTTCCGAGATCCAAAGTCCACTTTCACCACGTTGGCGGAATTTCCAATCACTTTTTCGCAACAGTCCGATTTTGCCAAAAAAGACATCAGGTTTTTCATCACTGGAGAGTGATTTTCCATGCAGTTTTTCGAGGTCAGGCTTGTAGTCAAATGAATCTACCTGGCTGAGTCCGCCGAACATGCATATGTGGATAACGCGTTTGGCTCGCGGCTGATGATGTGGGGCTGGATCAGCGGCCTCGGGCACAATGACTCCGGCAGGCAGGCTGCAATTTCTGCTCATCAGATCTGCCAAAGCCAAGCTGCCCACACCGCGTGATGCGAACGAAAACCAGGATCGGCGATTGAAACGGTGGTCAGTCAACATAAAGAAACTCGTTACTGTTGATCAGCACTCGACAGAGCGAGCTGAGATCGTGATCGCGTACAAAATCGGTAAGTCGCTTTTGCTCATCAGGGGTGGGTGATCGGTACCAGGCCAGTTCGATTGCTCGCTGAACTTGCCTTTCAGGGTTCGGTCCAGCGTCAGCGCGGACACGGTTGGCATAGTGACCCGCCATGCGAATGGCGAAGGGGTGGTTCATCAAGGAAAGTGATTGCAGGGGTGTTGTTGTCCGACTCCTCTTGGGAGCGGTCGCCGAAGGGTCTGGGCAGTCAAACGCATCCAGTAGGCGGTGCCTTCCCGAACGAATGATCATGCGATAGACCGTGCGGCGATTGTATTGCTGACCCTCACGATCAAGGACTTCATAGAACTGGCTGTTAAAGTTGAAAGTTTTGAAGTCTTGGAATGACGGGCCCCCGCCAGATTCGTTCAATTGTCCAGCCATCTGAAGGATTGAGTCGCGAATCGCCTCAGCATCCAGCCGAGTCCGATTCCCACGCCATAGCATCCGATTGTTGCCGTCGATTTGCTCCCCCCGCAGGCTTTCCGTGACCGCCTGTTTCCATGTTTTTGAGGTGACAATCAATCGGTGCAATGTCTTCAGACTCCAACCTGATTCGATGAGCTGGTTTGCAAGATAGTCCAGCAGGTCTGGATGCGAAGGTTTGCCCCCGGTGAAGCCGAAATCGCTGGGTGTGCGTACAAGCCCGACGCCGAAGTGATGTTGCCAGATTCGATTGACAATGACTCGCGCGAATAGCGGGTTGTGTTTGCTGGTGATCCAGTTGGCCAACATTTGCCGCCTGTGTTTTTCTGGCGAGTCGGCTGACAGGCCGAAATCAGGGTTCACACCCTGGACGCTCGCGATCCCAGCCGGGACCACTACTTCTGCTGGTGTCGCCGTGTTGCCACGAATCAGTCGGCGAGTCGGTTCTGGCTTTCGAGGTTGGACAGCGTATGTGAATTGTTTCTGAATGTTGATATTCCTGCTTCGCAAGTCCTGAAGATCCTCTCGGAGTCCTTCCCGCATTACCAGACGCTTGGCCGATGTGCCCCGGGCAAGTTCTTCGTTTGTCAGAAAGTTGCCACCCTTGGCGAGCGACCGGATTTCCATGCCAGTCAAGGCACGGTCGTAGAGACTCGCTTCCTCGATGCGTCCGGTCAGCATGCGATTGCCACCGACCGGCAATAGTCGGATTCCGAAGGCGACTTTGGCAGTCCCGACGCTGTACTCTGGTAAGGGCTTTTGATAGGGCGTCCCGTATGGCTCACCATTTCGGAAGAGGGAAATCGTTCCATCCGGCCCGTAAGTGATGGCGATGTGCACCGGCTGCGGGTTGCTACCATCGCCAGTTTCCGGTGGACCACCCACGTCTTGGGTGCGAACAAAGTTTTCGCTGCCTGCGATCCATCGTCCTGGTTCCCGCTCGCCATAGACGATGGCATCAAAGCGATTAGGAGATTTTCCCAGCAGTGCCATGACGGCACCACCACCTTGATTCAGGTTTTCCAATCGCACCTTCCCCACCAGCGTTTTTTCATGCAGAGGCTGTTCCAGGGGTATGGTCATGACATGAGCGTCTTTTCCATCGAGAACCAGCATTCCGTTTTCCAGTCTCGCCTTGCCATGAGCCTGGCCATGAAGATTGCCTAATTGATCTTTTAAATCCAGTTCAAAGTCCCAGTGCGCGATCGGTTGCAGAATAGGTGTAAGGTCCTTGCCATCCGCGACAATCGTTTTTTTAACGTCCTGCAGAATGGACCTTTCCAACTCGGCCAATTGAACTGCAACATTTGCTGTTTGCTGCTTGAGGTCGGCAGCCAGTTGCTGACCTTGAGCGATCTGGGAAGGGTCAGTCACTTCGCGTTTGCCAGGCCGCACACCATCCAGCGCCGCGCATAAAGCGTAGTATTCAGACTGAAGAATAGGATCAAATTTGTGATCATGGCAACGGGCGCAGTTCGTTGTCAGACCTAGAAACGTCTGGCTGACTGTGCCAACGTAGTCTTCCAGTTCATCCTGTCGGACCACAGCACGCATCGCAGCGCTCTGTTGGCTCTGACCCACTTCGTCATAGGCACCTGCTACGAGAAAGCCAGTTGCGATGATTCCCTCTGTGCCCGTTTCCTGCTGGCAGTCACCGGCAATTTGCAGCTGGGCGAATCGGTCGTAAGGCATGTCTTGATTCAGAGCATTGATGACCCAGTCGCGATAATGCCAAGCATCGGGACGTGACTTGTCGCGTTCAAAGCCCTGGCTCTCACCAAACCTTGCGAGATCCAGCCAATGTCTCGCCCATCGCTCGCCGTATCGTGGTGATGCAAGGAATGTTGCAACGAGTGCTTCGAAGTTCTGTTCAACTGCTTCACTATCGAGTTCTGTTGCGGGCGATGGATGGATGCCATGTAGGTGAAGTGACAACCTGCGAACCAGTGTTATTGGGTCGGCAGAGGGTGATATTTCCAATCCGTTCACACGGAGCCGTGCTTTGACAAAAGCATCGATTGGATTGTGTTCGCTTTTAAATGCTTCGGGGATTGTCGGGTTCTTGAGCGGTTGTAGTGACCACCAGTCCTTTCCCGCCCGTTCGTTAGTTGTCATGTCAAAAAGATGCAGCTTTCGATCACGCCAAGGTGATCCAGCTTTGATCCAGTTTCGAAGAATCGCCAATTCCGAGTCAGTCAGATTCGATTCGGGCGGCATTTCGCCTGTTGAGACTTGTTCCCACAGCAGGCTGTCGTCGAGGTCTCCATTGGTTGTCGGTTCACCACTCTCGCCCCCGACCGCAAACGTCTCGGCTGTGGTCATTCGCAGGCCCCCACTGGGCTCATCTCCCTGATGGCATTTCAAACAATGACGAATCAGGATTGGGGCAACAGCATCGAATGTGTTCGTAGGGTTTTCAGCGCAGACGGCAGGTGCTGCAATCAGGCTGATGAGAGTCATCAGCAGGGTTGTCTTGCTGCTTCTGCACTGTACTTGATGCAAGGCTTGATGGGGGAGAGTCATGGTTGTGGTTCATCACCCTGGTCTGGAATTGATCAAAGGCCGCAGCGGACATCGGATCAACCGGAATTGTATTTTACAGTTCGCTGGCGCGAATCATTCTGTCACTGACCCGCTACCTTGAAGGCGCAAAGCTTGTCGCGTGTTCGGATGTAAAAAACTCCCTCGACAATTGCTGACGCAGCAATGACGGGGGATTCCAGTTGGTTGGTTGCGATGACTTTCGGCTTGTCCGCCAACCGGATGACTGAGATCGTGCCACCGCCCGCGGAACTGAATAGAAGGTCACCCTGAATGATTGGCGAAGCGTAGTGGGTACCACGCCCATCTGTACGCATACGTGAAAGGCGTTCACCTGTCCTAAAGTCGATGCATGTCAATATACCACCATTCTTGACGAAGTAGATCTTTGAATCGTAATGCAGCGGGGAAGGTACTTCTGGGATTCCATCGCGAGCAAGGTAGCGGATCCGTTCGGGATCGATTTGTCCTTCGACTGTTGACGTTGATGGTGGTGGGCTCCGACTGATTTTCGTTGGTTCCCCGATGATGGAAAGTGGGCCAAATACTGGATGGGGGGCGATATGAGTTCCGTGCGAGACAAGTTTCACGCGGCGTCTTCGGCGTCTTCGGCAGCATTTGTCGATGCAGACGATACCCCTGTTTTCTTTTGCAATGGCTCGGCTGATCAACTTGTTCCTCAAGCTTGGACCAAAACCAGTTACTTTGCTCTGAAATCTGCTGGTGTAAAAACGGCGTTTTGCAGCCTCGATAACGCAGGTCACATGCAAGCCGCAGCTAATCTGAAAGCATTCGAAAAGGCATGCAGCTTTCTGGAGTCCGAGCTGGTACCAGACGCTGAAGCGGTTGCGACTTTGGAGAAGACAGACTAGCCGGTCGAGCAAGCCGATGTGACCGCATAGAAGCCTGCGGAGCCGAAGTAGCTGACAGACCAATTGACCTGGGTTGGCGGTGTTGATCCCATTGCCTTGATTTGCTGGCGAATTCAGTTTTGGATCTGTAACCATAGATCAACAGCACTCGCTCCTGAGTCGTGATCGCAGTCCGGACCCGAATCTCTCGAGCCACAATAGAGAACGGTGATGGGCTGAGTACAGGCACTGGTTCGGCTTCTGGGGCCAACTTGGCGAACTTTGGGTACTCGAAGTGCCCGGAGACAGCTTCGGGACGGCAAAATGGAGGACAGGCCTGATGGTGGGCTGTTAGGGCGTGGCGTGGCAGAGCGGGGCTGGCGTGGCAGAGCGGGGCTGGCGTGGCAGAGCGGGGCTGGCGTGGCAGAGCGGAGCTGGCGTGGCGAGGCCGTTTGCTCAGATTCGGTGATCAAAATCAAAGGCCTTGAACAAAAGAGGGCATGTGACGTACATTGCGGGGCTCAAAGCGGCTGTACTCAAGCCAGCGGCGGCTACCCTCAAACCATCTGAAAGACGCCATGAAAGACGGCATTCACCCAAATTATCAAGAAACGACCGTGACCTGTGGTTGCGGCAACAGTTTCCAGACTCGCAGCGTTCGACCAGAATTGAAGATCGATATTTGCAACGAGTGTCACCCGTTTTACACCGGTAAACTGAAATACATTGATACGGCTGGACGAATTGACAAGTTCCAGAAGAAATTTGCAGCGGGCACCTACGGTAGCCTTGCAAGCAAGGGCAAGAAGTAAGCAGTGGCTTCGGCCTCGAACCATTTTTATGGCCGCGCGGATATCGCATCAGCGACCGTCGCGGCTGTTTTTTTAGAAGTATTCGAGCCGTAGTCCCACGCCACATTCTACCGCTGAACCAAGTGGATTGTGGCTTCGGACTACGGTGACTAGAAATCAAAGATGACTCGATCATGATCGCCGGTTATCGCATGAAAAAATCGCCATGAGTGGATCGATACGCGACACGTTGGAAGACAAACTTGCTCGCTTTGAGCAGTTGGAGCGTGATATGTCTGACCCTGAAGTTCTGGGGGATGGGGCTCGAATGAGTGTCACTGCCCGCGAACATGGTGGGTTGGCGAAACTGGCGAACAAATACCGCGAGTTCAAACGCTTGACGGTCGAGATCCGCGACTGCAAGGAAATGGCGGAAGCTGCCGATGATGCCGAAGAACGCGAGATGGCAGAGGGAGAGATCGAATCCTTGCGTGGGCAGCGGGAAGTAATCTGGGAAGATTTGTTGTCGCTGACAGTGGGTGGGGATGACAGCCACCGTACTCGCTGCGTGATGGAAGTCCGGGCGGGCACTGGCGGTGATGAAGCAGCCTTGTTCGCGCGGGACCTGTTCGAGATGTACCGTCGTTATGCTGAGCAACGTGGTTGGAAAACAGAAGTGATGGATGCGAGTCCCACGGAAATGGGAGGCTTCAAAGAAGTCACGCTGACCCTCGAAGGCGAAGGAGTCTATCGTGACTTGCAATATGAATCTGGTGGCCATCGGGTGCAAAGAGTTCCTGAGACCGAGACTCAGGGCCGCGTGCACACTTCAGCGGCAACCGTGGCTGTGATGCCCGAACCAGAGGATATCGAGGTTGAACTGAAGTCTGATGACTATCGTGTCGACAAATTCGGCGCTTCAGGTCCCGGCGGTCAGCATGTCAACAAAACAGAGTCCGCCATTCGCTTGACCCACCACGAAACCGGGATCGTCGTCCAATGTCAGGACGAGAAAAGCCAGCATAAAAATCTGGCGAAGGCTCTGCGAGTTCTCAAAGCCCGTGTTTATGAAAAGAAGCGGGAAGAAGAAACCGCCAAACAGGCAGAGCAGCGGAAGGGACTGATTGGTTCGGGTGACCGCAGTCAACGTATTCGGACTTATAACTTTCCTCAAAACCGCCTGACTGACCACCGTATCAATTTGACTCTTTATAAATTGGATCAGGTGATTGCGGGCGATGTTTCCGCGGTAACCAATGCCTTGATCGAGTATGACCGCGATCAGATTCGCGGCGATATGATCGACTGACAAAGCAAGCTAACAAAAGCGGATCTGCTGAACAGATGTCAAAAGTGACCAATACTGCGGCACGTTCGAATCAGGAACAAAACATGTCCGAACGCCATGATGAGCCATGGACTGTGTTGCGATTATTGGATTGGACAACAGAATTCTTCAAACGCAAGGGAAGTGAATCTCCACGCCTTGATGCAGAAGTTTTGTTGGCCCATGCTCGTGACTGTGCGCGGATCGATCTGTATACCGCCTTTGCCGACGAACCCGGTGAAGAGCAACGTATTGCCTTCCGGGAAATGGTGCGTCGCAGGGGTGAGGGAACACCAGTCGCTCAACTGGTTGGTTACCGGGAATTCTATTCCATGAGATTTCGAGTCAATGATGCGACATTGATTCCGCGTCCGGAAACGGAGCATCTGGTGATTGAAGCACTCGACTGTGCCAAACAGTTCTCGGCAGATCGACCGCTCAAAATTGCTGATATTGGAACCGGGTCCGGGGCAATTGCCATCAGTGTGGTCAAGAATTGCTCATCAGCCGAAATGACCGCCGTAGATGTAAGTGAAGCAGCCTTGCAGATCGCTATCTGGAATGCCAAGCAACTGGAGGTGGATGATCGCATCAATTTTGTTGAGAGCGACTTGCTGTCTGCTGTCGAGCAACCAGATTCCTTCGATATCATCTGTAGCAATCCCCCGTATGTCAGTGAGTCCGAATACACTGAACTGTCTCCTACTGTCAGAGACTTTGAACCTCGCGGGGCACTTGTTTCAGGTCCCGATGGAACGGAGATCATCGCCAGATTGTTCGAGGAAACGCCTGATCGACTTTCTGCCGGAGGTCGCTTGATTATCGAACTCAGTCCGATGATCGCAGATGCGTGTCAGGTATTGGCACAAGAAAATTCTGCGTTTGGCGACTTGCGTTTCATCAAGGATCTCGACGGTCATCGTCGTATCCTTTCTGTGCAACGCAAATGAATCAGAATGCTTGCAGGCATACCCTGATTGAGGTGTCCCGCAGAAGCAGTTCCAGCCTCGATGAAATCGGAGTTTTTGCGCGTAGCCCCCGAACTTGTGGCCCCCGAACTTGTGGCCCCCGAACTTGCGTGCTGGAGGCAGTTGGGGGACCAACTGCGAGAATTTCAAGTCCCAAGCGGTTGCTTAGAGCCAGTGCGGGCAATGGCTCTGACAACGAAGCTAATTTTCCGCCAGTGCCTTATCGCTGATGTCTTTTCTGCACCACGCTCCCCGCCAACGGATTTCTTTCACTGCGGTGTAGGCCTGCAATTTTGCTTGGCTGATTGTATTGCCCATGGCCGTAATGCCCAAGACACGACCACCATTCGTCACGACCTGATTGTTGGCGAGTACAGTACCGGCGTGAAACACTTTGACATCTTCCAGTGCATCAGCATTTTCGAGGCCGGTGATTTCGCGTCCTTTTTCATAGTCACCGGGATAACCTTCACTTGCCATTACCACGCAGATACTCGGTCGTTCGTCCCATTCCAGCGGATCCATTTCGGCAAGACGACTGTCAGCGGCGGCTTCCAGCACATCGAAAAGATCGGTCTTGAGTCTCATTAGCAATGGTTGGCATTCGGGGTCGCCAAACCGCACATTGAATTCGAGAACTTTGGGGCCAGCTGGCGTCAGCATCAATCCGGCGTAAAGGACACCCTTGAACGGTCGCCGTGCCCGCTTCAGTGCATGGACGATAGGTACCAGTACATCGGATTCGATCTTCGTCATCAATTCGTCATCGACGATCGGGGTTGGGCAATGGGCTCCCATACCCCCGGTGTTTGGACCGGTGTCTCCATCGTGGGCTGGCTTGTGATCTTGCGCTGCCGGCAGTGTCACGATGGTTTCACCATCGGTGATTGCCAGAACACTTACTTCCTGTCCCACCAGTTTTTCCTCGATGATCAGTTCATTGCCTGCTTCACCAAATTCACGCCGTGATGCGATGCGGTCGATTGCCTCCAAAGCATCACTTCGTGTGTCGCAAACGATGACACCTTTACCAGCCGCTAGACCGTCAGCTTTGACAACCACATTGACTGGTTCGTTGGGTTCACTAAATCGGTCCTTGATGTATCTGGAAGCATCGTCGCCGCTGCGAAAGGTCTGGTAGTTGGCCGTAGGGATATTGGCGGTGCGCAATAGATTCTTGCAAAACACTTTGCTGCCTTCCAACTCGGCGGCAGCTCGGGAGGGACCGAATACTTTCAGCCCGGCAGCTTCCATTGCGTCAGCAAGCCCTAAGACAAGCGGGGCTTCTGGACCGATGACCGTCAGATCGATCGCCTGATCCTTGGCGAACTGAATCAGACCGGGGATATCTGTTGAAGCGATGTCGACATTCTCGGCATCTTTTGCCGTTCCGGCGTTACCGGGAGCAACGAAAACCTTGTCGACTTTGGTGCTCTGCCCAAGCTTCCAGGCCAGAGCATGTTCACGTCCACCGTTTCCAACCACCAACACCTTCATCGCGAATACCTAAAATTACCTGGCAAATTTGCATGCAAAGGGAAACAAGATGGCAATTTAGAGGCTGACGCGGAGCTTCGACAGGCGACACCCAGCCAAGAGAGGGAACGGTTTTTTAGCGGGTCTTATTTGCCTTTAGTGGTAGACAATCTCCCACTAGCGAATAGAATTGCGAACGTCCTGCCGAAGATTGTTGTTCTGCCATCCGCTCCACAGCCCCACCCATGGGATGGCACTTTCTTAGTTGAAGACTAATTTGATGGGTGGCGACTGCAAGTATTCAAGGCTTTTCAGTCGTCGCTCTTCCTCTTCGGCACGAGCCTACCGGTGCCATGAACCCAGTTCCATCGCGTTTTTGATTCGTGCGATTCTGATCTGGTCGGTTACACTGAGAGGACAGTGTTGTTTGTTGCCGTTCGACGCCCATTTGATCCCTCCAAAGGAGAGACACCATTGAAGATATTGATGTTACCCGCCGTTGCCTTTCTGTTCATGTCCTCGGTGCCCGCGATGGCACAGAAGGGCGATCTTAAGATCCATTTCGAGTACGGCGGTGCTGCACCGAATCCTTCGGCCATCGACGTCAACAAAGACGTTCAGTTTTGTGGCCAAGGCAAACTGATGAACGAACGCCTCTTGGTGAACCCCAAGAACAAAGGTTTGAAGAATGTCGTTGTCTATGTTTACACCGGCCGCGGTGGTTCCAAGTTGGATGACGTACCACCAGCGAAAAAGATACTCACGCTGGCAAACGACAAGTGCCGCTTCGAACCACATATCGTGATTGCACAAACGGGTGACACCCTTAAAGTGACAAATCCCGATACTGTTGGACATAACGCCAACCTTGGATTTTTCAATAACAAACAGCAGAACTTCACGATTCCTGCCGGTCAGGAAAAGACGGTTGCACTCGAGGAAAGTGAGCCGGCTCCTATCCCTGTTGATTGCAACATTCATCCTTGGATGAGGTCTTATATTGTTGTACTTGATCACCCATTTGTAGCCGCCAGCGACGACAATGGCGACCTGATCATCAAAGGTCTTCCTGTCGGTGATGAGCTGGTTTTCCGTGTCTACCATGAGGCAGGTGGGATCAAGGAAGTCACGGTTGATGGCAAGCAAGAGGAATGGAGTCGCAGCCGATTCAAGGTCGACATCAAACCTGGTATGAACGATCTTGGCACGGTAGTGATTCCTGCCGACTCGCTCAGTGCTGACTGATCGTTTTCGGTCAGTTTCCCGAGTTGGTCGGCTTGGCGCGTTAGCAAACAGGATGGTCTCGCAAGACCTTGCGTCGGCGAGGCCATCGACCGAGTGAAGGATCTGCTTGGTCGCGGTCCCGGAATCGTCTTGATTGGGGCCATTACCCATTGTTCGCGAAATAGATGCTTGACCGCGGATGACATGGCATTCATCTTGTCATCGATGCCGCATCGTCATTCATACACGCTGCGTTGCTTGTCTGCTGCGGGCTTGTTAGCAGTCGTGTGCGGAATCACTATTGGAGATTGACGTTACCGCAGGTCTGAATTGGTAGTGCTGTTAGCAGTGTCCAAATCGTGACAGACCGAACTCAGTTCCGAGGAGTCCGTTGTTGCATCGTTGCACGCTTTCCCTTTTGGCTTAAGCCGTGCGAGAGGCTCTCGGTTGTCCGTCTACTGCAGGTTTCTTGGGGAAATAGGGTCTTAATCGCTTCCCTTGCCCGATCACACCACCCCTGAGACTAGCGAGAGATAGTTGATTCCCGTTTGGGTGCGACAATGGGTAGCGTTTGCGAGGATCGCGGTTTCGCGGTTGAATGGGGGCTGGTGATTGTCTTATTCTGATTCCCCCGAAAGTAATGTGCGTTACTCATTTTTGGCCATTGTCGTCTGCTGTTTGATCGGGTGTGATGCCCGAATCGAAGAGTTTCGGCCCAACGACGTTCACTCGTTGTCGTTGGCGAGGTCACGTTCTGTGCCGACTGCGGCAGCCGGCCAGGACGCGAGTGATGTCGCTCGCGAACTGTACGGGACACCTGATGAACCGACTTGGCCTGAGCGATCGTCGTTGCAGACCTTGCCACTGAGCACGAGGAACCTGGTACGTGCGGGTGGTCCTGCTAGTAGTGAGAGGGATGGAACGCACCAAGGGTTGTTTCGCGAGCACTGCGTGACATGCCACGCGCTGGAGGGAAGCGGCGCTGGCCCAGCCAGTGTTTTCCAAAACCCGTACCCTCGTGATTTCCGTCATGGGGTCTTTAAATGGAAATCTACGTTGCGGGGGCTGAAACCCACACGCCAGGACATTCGTGATTTGTTGGTCAAGGGAATCCCGGGTACCGCCATGCCATCTTTCGCATTGTTGGACCCGGATGATCTCGACGCGTTGGTCGACTACGTTGTTTACCTGTCAACACGTGGTGAGGTGGAACGACGCATGACTGCAGCGGCAGTCGACGAACTTGATTATGGGACAGAGCTGCCCGAAGCGGAATTGCGACTGGCAAGCAAGGCATCTACCGAAGGCGGTGAGGTGGTGCAGCAGGTTGTTGATCGCGTTCATGCGGGTTGGGCTGAGGCAGCAGAGAATGAGGTTGCTGCCCCCGCGATGGCTGAACTTAAGAGTGACGAGTTGGCTGACTCTGTGAAGAGAGGGAAGGAATTTTTTCATGGCAGAATTGCCAACTGTGTTGGCTGTCACGGTCCGGGGGGCGATGGCAGTTTGCAAACTTTGGATTATGACGACTGGACGAAAGAGTATTCAACAAAAATTGGGCTGACGCCTGACGATCATGCCGCGATGAAGCCTTTCCGTGACGCCGGAGCCTTGCGACCACGGTTGATCAAGCCGCGGAATTTACAGGACGGTGTCTTCCATGGTGGTGGGGATGCAGCGTCGTTGTACCGACGTATCACGCAGGGAATTGCCGGGACACCGATGCCTGCGGTTGAAGTGGTGCAAGAATCGAACGGAAAGGGATTGACGGTCGACGAAATAGGGGACCTTGTCAGATATGTCCAGCAGCTATCGTCGCCACAATGAAGTTCAACAGTGGACTGAATTCTGGTGGTCGTGAAAACGGAAATTGACATGAGTGAGCAAGCTTATCGAACCATTGGAGCCGTCGTCGGTTTGGGCATTGGCTATGGTTTAATGACAGCCTCTGGCTTTGCGGGGATGGTGGCTTTGGCGCTGTTCTCGGGTGGTGGTTGCGTGCTAGGTGGGATGGTTGCCGAACGAGTTTTTCGTTGGAGCCAAAATCAGGGTCGATAATCGAACTATGTCTTCAACTGAGCACTCTGTCGATTCGAATCAATCCGCTTGCCTGGTTCACCGCCTGGCTGTCCTGCTCGTTTGTCTGGTCTGGCCATTGATCTGGGTGGGTGGCTTGGTAACGACTTACGATGCCGGAATGGCTGTTCCCGACTGGCCGGGAACCTACGGCTACAACCTGTTCCTCTATCCCTACAAGACATGGCTGCTGGGACCCTTTGACTTGTTCATCGAACACGGTCATCGTCTGCTGGGCGCGGTGGTTGGGTTGGTCGCCATTGCAATCGTGGTGACGGCTTACTTGAAAGAACCCAGACGCTGGGTTCTTGTCTTAGCTGTTGGCTTACTGATCGCCGTGATCACGCAGGGACTGTTGGGCGGCATGCGTGTCGTTCTCGGGGATCGAACATTGGCGATGCTGCACGGGTGTTTCGGACCCGCCTTTTTCGCTCTTTGTGTTGCAACGGCCGTGGTTACCAGTCGCCATTGGCGGACGTACTTGACGCCTTCTGTTCAAGGTCCGATTGGAATTTTGCAGCTTTGGTCAGCCGGGACACTGGTCGCATTGAGCTATCTGCAGTTGGTTCTGGGAGCCCAACTGAGGCATGTGCAGCCAAATGCCGCACCCGGTGGTTTCGCCATGATCGTGGCCACGCACGTGATTCTCGCATTTTTACTGTGGTTTGTGACGATGGTGTGTTGGGTCCGGATCCGTCGCTGCGGCGATTTGACACTTACGCGACCAGCCGCTTTCCTGATAGGATTAGTAGCTGTTCAGATCACACTTGGGGTGGGAACATGGGTCGTCAATTATGGATGGCCCTCTTTCCTCGAGTGGGTGCCGGGTTCGACTGGTTTTCTCGTCCGAGCCAAGGGGTTCATCGACTCGATCATCGTGACGTCTCATGTGGCGACTGGATCCCTGATACTGGCGGTTTCGGCCATGTTATGGATTCGAATGCTGCGAGTGCGTCATTGTCGCCGCGTTGCGGCGACCAGCGGCACGCATGAAATGTCTGAACGCGAGCAAAAACAATACGGTGTCTCCGATTCGATCCTCAAACCTGAGTCAGCCTGAACGCCTTCATTCTCATGGCAACTGATCTCCTTCCAGCCGATACCGCTTCTGCGTCTTGTCCGGACACTCGTTTGAGTAGTTCGGCGTCGTACGCTTGTGAGCGGACAGTTGACGCCGATGCAACGGGGAAAGTGGAGCAGGGCAGCCAGCCAAAGAGCAAGGACAGTCTTGACGCCACCGAAAGTGGACCGGCGATGATTGCTGTTCTGGCTGATTACGTGCAACTCACCAAGCCTCGCATTGTCGTCATGATTTTGGTGACCACGTGTGCTACGGCGATGATGGGGGCTGCTGGATTCGTTTCGGCGGGCAGTTTGGTTTGGCTGCTTGTGGGTACAGCAGCTGTTGCCGGCAGTGCGGGAGCCGCCAACCAAATTTGGGAACGAGTAATCGATTGCCGAATGACCCGGACAGCGAATCGACCGATTCCTTCAGGCCGTCTCGCGACCGCTCCCGCGGTCCTGTTTACAGCATTTCTGGGATTGGTTGGCACCGCTGTTCTCGGCGTCTGTTTCGGTGTCGAGCCTGCCGCTGTCGGGGTTGTTACCTGGTTGCTGTACGTCCTTGTTTACACGCCGATGAAAATTCGCACGGCATGGAACACAACCGTTGGTGCGGTTGCGGGTGCGATCCCCGTGTTAATCGGATACACCGCAACAGGGGGCGAGCTCACTGATTGGACTGGATGGTTGTTGGTCGGTGTATTGGCCGCATGGCAGTACCCTCACTTCATGTCGATCGCCTGGATCTATCGCCGCCAATACGGCGAGGCAGGATTCAAAATGACGACGACTGAGGAACCGACCGGCCGCAGTGCAGGGTGGCAAAGTATTTCCGGGTCAGCTGTGTTGATTGGGCTTGGAGTGACTTTGTGTTGTATGCCCGCGGGTTTACCAGGTGCCATTATCGGATCGCTTGCCGTGACTGCTGCGGCTTGGCCAATGCTCCTTGCGTCTGTTCGCTTTGCCCGCTGTCCCGATGATTCTACAGCCCGGAAACTTTTGCGATCGTCTTTGCTGGTCCTGCCTGCAGTGTTGGCGGTTGTTACCTTGCGGTTGTTTTGGTGAGTGATCCGGTGACCGAGAGCGATCAACCGCATTGCGATACCGTCTGTACGGTGCGGGAACTGCACCATGATTATGGTGACAACGCCGCGTTGCGTGGCGTCGATTTCGATGTTCTGGCAGGCCAGATATTTGCGTTACTTGGTCCCAATGGCAGTGGTAAGACGACACTTTTTCGCTTGCTTTGTACCTTGTTGCCGATACAGCGTGGTGAGGTTCGCATCGGTGGATTCGAGAGCGGAACCCAACCGCTACATGTGCGAGAGCAGATTGGAATCGTGTTTCAATCGCCGAGTTTGGACAAGAAGCTGACAGTTGATGAAAATATTGCCTGCCAAGGTGCTCTTTACGGCATCCACGGGGGAGAACTGCAGCGTCGCCGGGATGCCTTGCTTGAACAGTTGGATTTGACAGACCGCCGCCACGATCGCTGCGAAGTTCTTTCGGGTGGCCTGAAGCGTCGAGTTGAGCTTGCCAAGGGGATGTTGCATCGACCGCGGTTGCTGTTGCTCGATGAACCAAGCACAGGGTTGGATCCGGCAGCGAGATTGAATCTTTGGACTGCCATTCGCGCAATGGCTGATGATGGGATCGCTGTCCTGTTAACGACCCATTTATTGGAAGAGGCTGACAAGGCTGACCGTGTTGCGATCATGTCTCAGGGAAAGTTGATTGCAGACGGTTCGCCGCATGAACTGCGCAGCGAAATGGGTGGGGGCATCATTACAATTGTTGCCAATGACGTTGTGCGTGCGGAGCAAATGCTGCGTGATCAGCTGGGATTGTCGCCGCAGCGATTGCACCATCAATTGCGATTGCAAGCCGAGTCGCCAGCCACGTTGGTTCCAGCACTGATCGAAACACTTGGCGAGGAGGCTCAGTCCATCAATATTGGTCGCCCCAGTCTCGAGGACGTCTTCATCGCCAAAACAGGGCAGGCGTTTGTCGCATGAGGGACATCACCAGCATCATCCCAGGCCAGTCAGAGAACAAATCATCGATATGAACTCATTGTCCAAGCCAATCGAAAAGCAGCATCCTGAACGATCGGCGATGACTGCGCCTGCTGAGCGGGCCGGTGATGGTATGGCCGCAGCCTGGATGCTCGCCAAGCGGGAATGGGTCAGGTTTTTTCGTCAGAGAAATCGTGTCACCGCAGCAGTGGTTCAGCCACTATTGTTCTGGGTGCTTTTTGGAACAGGACTCAGCGGGGCTTTTCAGAGTGCGGGCGAGCTTGATTTTTTAAAGTTCTTTCTTCCTGGAACTTTGGCCCTGATTGTACTTTTTACTGCGATCTTTTCCACGATCTCCGTGATTGAGGATCGCCGGGAAGGCTTCATGCAGGCAGTGTTGGTCGCACCCGTTGGCAGGTGGCCAGTGTTAGTCGGTAAGGTGATGGGAGGGGCAGCCATTGCCTGGGTCCAAGCTTTATTCTTTCTAGCTCTTGTATTACTGATTGGAACCGCCGCACCCGGCTGGTCTTTGATTCCCTTGCTGGGGCTGTTGGCACTGGTGGCAGTGGCAATGTGTGCTTTGGGAATGATTGTTGCTTGGCCGATGGAGAGTACTCAGGGATTTCATGCCATCATGATGTTGGGCTTGATGCCGATGTGGCTGCTTAGTGGTACCTTCTTTCCGATTCCCGCGTTGGGTGCTGATGCGAGCGTTGGTCAGTGGATCCTCGGTGCTATGATGAGAGCAAACCCGCTCAGTTACTCCATGGTCGAATTGCGGCGTCTGCTCTTTCCACAGATTGATTTTTCAGCGTCCGGTTTTTCGCCGTCTTCGCCGGTTTGCTGGGCGATCACGGTCATTGCGACAGTTCTTGCTCTCATGCTGGCGTGGCGATTGATGAGCGGGAGTCGCAAAGTCGATGTTATCGTTTAGGAATCTTTGTCATGCGAAGAGTTGTATTTTTGGCGTTCATTCTGCTGACTGGTGTTGGCATGGGATTGGCAATCCGTGCCTATCGAGGCAATGCAAACGTCAACCAGCTGGGGCCTGATGACATTGTGTTCAGTAACGGTGGAGCTGATCCAGCGAACGTTCCCAATGCGTCAGCCGCTGTCGAGAACTCTGATCCCAGTCACCCACCCGAAGACGAGGAATGGCTCAGCCGGTTTGAGTTGATCGAGCGGAGTGGAGACACCGTCAAAAGCGAGCAATTGCTGGGTCAGCCGTACGTGGTCAGTTTCTTCTTTAGCACCTGCCCGAGCATTTGCGTACAGCAGAATCAAAAACTAAAGGAACTGCAGAGCGAATTTGACGGAGAGGGGGTGAAGTTCGTTGCGATCTCTGTTGATCCTGAAACGGATACTCCTGAAGTCCTACGTGAGTATGCTGCTCGGTTTGGTGCAGACCCTGATCAATGGTTGTTCATGACGGGAGATCTGACTTATATCCGTCGAGTCGGTGGCGAAATATTCCGGCAACCAGTGGATAAAAAGTTCCACACCGAACGTTTTGTGCTAGTAGATCCCGAGGGAAAAATCGAAGGGTTTTACAGCTGGCCCGAGAAAGCTCAGTTCAACAAACTGCAGGATAAGATTCGAGATATGATGAATGGAGTTAAGTCGTAATGTGGGAATCGTTGGCCAGCAATTTGCCGCACCTGACAGCGGCATTGAATTTGATAGCAACCGTGCTACTGGTTCTGGGGTTCATCAATATCCGTCGGGGACTGGTACGGCGTCATAAGACCATGATGCTTTCGGCACTTGGGGTTAGTGCGGTCTTCCTGTTGGTTTACTTGCTACACAAATTGTCGCTCTACATGGCTACCGGGGAATGGAACAACAAGTTCCCCACCGATCCGGAGGTCGCGTCCACCGCCGCCCGCTACACCTACTACGGCATCCTGATCACTCACTTGATGCTAGCAATCATCGTCCCAGTGCTGGCGGTTCGTGCCGTCTTTCTGGCGATGAAAGGTCGGATAGCCGAGCACAAGCGTCTGGTCCGTTTTGCGTATCCTGCGTGGATATATGTTTCCGTCACGGGAGTGCTTGTTTATCTGATGCTGTATCAAATTTACGGCTAAAAAGGAATTGAGGTCAGATTCCGCCTCAAGTTTTTTGTTTTTGTGACCGATATTCGCCTTCCGCTCGGTTCTAGGCATTTCTTACTCTCCGTCGAACTTGTCAACGCTACTCGACGGAGCGAATGAGGTTGAACCGACTGTTTTTATTTCGATTAGTCCTCATCTCGGTGGTGGCCGTGACCACTTGTGCATCTGCACAGGAGGTCGCTACTGGCCCGATGCCGACGATCCTTTCGAAGAGCGGAAGTTCCCTTCCGATTGTCACCAACAGTCCTTTGGAGGGTTTGGGAGGTGGGCCTGATGTCTGGGCCAGTCCGGAGGGCCTGAGCAGCAGTTTGCAAGTATTGCTGTTATTGACCGTACTCAGTTTGGCACCAGCCGTCCTGTTGATGACGACCTGTTATGTCCGCATCATCATCGTTCTGGGTCTGCTGCGACAGGCGATTGGCTTGCAGTCCTTACCACCCAGTCAGGTGATGACCAGCATCGCCTTGTTCATGACCTTGTTTGTGATGTCACCCATCTGGTCGCGGGTCTACACCGATGCTATCGAACCGTATACAGACCCCCAAGTCGCGATGACGATGGAAGAGGCATACGAAGCAGGCTCTGTTCCGATTCGAGAATTCATGTCTCGGCAGATTGACGTGGCGGGCAACCACGATGACGTGCACCTTTTTTATCAGTACATGGATCCTGATGGGCCTCTGCCAAGCAGTTTTGAAGATGTGCCTTTGAGGGTTCTGCTGCCCGCGTACATTTTGAGCGAATTAAAAACAGCTTTCCTGATGGGATTCCAAATTTATCTGCCATTTTTGATCGTCGATCTTGTGGTTGCCAGTGTCACGATTTCGATGGGGATGTTGATGTTGCCACCACAGGTCATATCTTTGCCATTCAAGTTGCTTCTTTTCGTGCTTGTTGACGGTTGGCGTTTGGTTGTGCAAATGCTGATGGACAGTTTTGGAACGATGGGCTGAGGGAGTTTAAGAGCTGATGGATGCTGGAACCGCAGTTGATCTGTGTCGCGCGACTTTGATGGCAGCTGTGATCATTGCTGCCCCTATCCTGCTGGTAGGGATGGCAGCAGGACTGCTGGTAGGTTTGATGCAGGCATTGACGCAGGTGCAGGACCAGACAGTAGCCTTTGTTCCCAAAATTCTAGCGATGGCAGCTGTATTGGTTGTTTGTCTGCCATGGTTACTGACCAGAATGGTGGAGTTCACTCGGGTGATCTTTGAGAATGCGGGCTCACCCTGATGGAGTCGCTAACGACTTGGTTGATGGAACACTTGGTCCTCGGCGTGTTGGTGATGACACGCTTGAGCACCTTGCTGATTGCGATGCCTGCCGTTGGCGTTGGTGTTCCGAAAAGAATCCGTGCTTTTCTGGCGCTTACGTTGACCTTGCTGGTTCTGCCTCCGGTTGCCAGCGAGACTCCCGTTCATGAATTGCCCCAGATTGGCAATTTGATCGAGTTGGTGATTGCGATTGCACGAGAGGGCTTGATTGGCTTGTTGATTGGAGCCACCGTGCAGTTGATCATTACTGGCTTGCAATTGGGTGGAGAAATGATCACCAGCACTGGTGGGATGCAGTTGGGAGACGCCGTTGATCCAACGACTTCCAGCAGCATGCCAACGGTGGCACGATTGATCGGATTGTTGGTGACAGCTGTGATGTTGCTGGTTGGAGGCCATCGCATTCTGTTGGGTGTCCTCATGGAGAGTTTTCGAGCAGTTCCTGCCGGCAACGTTGAGTTTCATGAATCGATGATGGATTTGGTCATTGGTCAATTGTCGGCTGGGATGGCATCCGGAGTGCGGGTTGCCGCGCCGGTCATTGCAGCACTGTTGCTCAGTAATCTCGTGACCGGCTTGATTAGTCGTACGTTGCCCCAGATCAACGTGCTGGCGATCGGTTTGAGTATCAATGCGTTGGCGATGCTTGTAATTCTGTCCATCACGATTGGATCTGTAGGCCTTGTTTTCCAGGAAGAACTGGCGACAGTAGCGTCGAAGCTAAGCAGTCTTTGGTAGCCATCAATCAAGCGAAGAGGTGATCGCTGATGGCAGATTCCAGTGGCGACAAGAAACATTCAGCAAGCGAACGCAGACGCCGGCAAGCCCGTGAAGAGGGGCAGGTAGTTCGAAGTCAGGATCTGACGTCGGCTGGTTTGCTACTCGCAGCTGCTGCTACCTTGTGGATGTTTGGTGCACCGGCAGCAGAACAATTGGCAGCTGCCCTGATCGATTCGCTGTCGACACCCCGGATGAAGTCCCTGGAGACCAACGATGCAGCTCACTGGCTATTGGGGTATGCGGATCGTTTGGCACTTGCGGCTGTCCCACTGCTGCTTGCGATGTTGGTCGCTGGAGTGCTGGTCAATCTGGGCCAGACTGGCATTGTTTTCAGCACAAAAAAGATTGCTCCCAAGCTCAGTCATATCAATCCGCTTTCGGGTGTGAAACGCATTGCTTCGCTGCAAGGCGTGGCGAGGTTGGGGTTTGGACTCTTTAAGGTAGCTGTCATCGCAGTGGTGACATTCTTTGCAGTCCGGCACTACAGCGATTCAATTCTTGGGATGGCAACACAGACGGTTCCGCAAATATCCTCCACCTTGTTTAATTGCCTGTTGGGAACCTGTGTTTGGATTGGTATGGCTCTGTTGATTCTCGCGATCCTCGAATATGCCTTTCAGAAGTGGAAGCATGAGCAGGATCTGATGATGACTGACCAGGAAGTGCGTGATGAGCTGAAGGAAACCGAGGGTGATCCGCAGGTCGCGGCAAGACGGAGAATGGTGCAGCGTCAGTTGATGATGCAACGCGCTGAAAACGAAGTTCCTGATGCAGATGTTGTGGTCAGTAATCCAACAGAATTGGCGATTGCGATTAAGTACGACCCTTTAACAATGCCGGCGCCCGTGGTCGTTGCCAAAGGGGCTGGTGTACTCGCCCAGAAAATCAGACGGCTTGCACTTGAGAATGGGATACCTGTCGTAGAGCGAAAGCCTTTGGCTCAAGTCTTGTACAAGACAGTCGACGTAGGTGATGTGATTCCTGCCGATCATTATCAGGCTGTTGCCGAAGTTCTGAGATACGTCTATCAGCTCCAAGGCAAAGAGATCCCCAAGGCGGCAGCATGATCTGAGCGATGAAATGACTGGTTGCCGAAAAATCGGGGAACGCGGAAGGAATGATGGTGGAAGCACGGGGCAGGGCAGGTCCGATTTAACCTGTTTTCATGGATTGAGAAAAAATGGCTGCGAACCGTTGACGTTGATGCACTCTCTTGCCTAACATACAACCATGCGAATCCAGATCCACCTGCTATCGATTCTCCTACTAGGACGCCAAGCAGGCGGATGATAAGGGTTTGGACAGACCATAGCGGTCTCTCGCACGAAAAGACAACGAACCCGAGTCGCCCGGCGACTCGGGTTTTTTTGTTTTTTTCGCTGCCCAACACAAAACGGTTCAAAGGTACCACGAACGATGTCGCATCCTAATCCGGCCCAAGATGCCAACAGTGATGACTCCAGCCAGTCCGAGCCAAGGATGATTCGTATTTTTGATACGACTCTGCGTGATGGTGAGCAGTCACCGGGCGCGAGTATGAATTTGGCAGAGAAGTTGGAGGTCGCCCAGTTGTTGGCTGAAATGGGCGTCGACATCATTGAAGCTGGTTTCCCCATTGCATCCCCGGGTGATTTTGAGGCAGTCAAACAAATCGCACAGACAGTGCGTGGCTCCACGATTTGTGGCTTGGCTAGATGTAACGACAAAGACATCGATGCTGCCTGGCAGGCGGTCAAGTTTGCTCCCAGTTCACGGATCCATGTGTTTCTTGCGACCAGTGCTATTCATCGTGAATTTAAATTGCGAATGAGTCCGGATGAAATCCTTGAGCGTGTAATCGCAGGAGTCAAACGGGCGGTGAGCTACTGCGATGACGTTGAATTCTCGCCCGAAGATGCCTGCCGGACGGAGTACGATTTTCTGTGTCGCGTTGTGGAGGCAGCGATCGACGCCGGCGCAACGACCGTCAATATTCCTGACACGGTCGGATATGCGACTCCAAGTGAAATCTACGATCGCTTCCGAATGCTGAATGATCGTGTCCCGAACATCGACAAGGCTGTCGTGAGCACACATTGTCACGATGATCTTGGTATGGCCGTGGGTAACAGTTTGGCTGCAGTCGCAGCTGGCGCGGGGCAAATTGAGTGCACCATCAACGGGATCGGAGAAAGAGCTGGGAATGCGGCTCTTGAAGAAGTGGTGATGGCGCTGCAGACCCGCAGTGACTTCTACCAGTGTGCAACCCGAATTGACTCCAAGAGGTTGGTGCCCGCCAGTCGTCTGGTCAGCAGAACGACCGGTATCCAGGTGCAGCGCAACAAGGCCATTGTGGGGCGAAATGCATTCGCGCACGAAGCCGGAATTCATCAGGATGGCATGCTGAAAGAACGCAGTACCTATGAAATCATGTCACCGGAGGAAGTGGGGTTCTCCAAAACAGATTTGGTTCTCGGCAAGCATAGTGGCAGAGCTGCCTTAGCTGATCGGGCCAAGAAACTTGGCTTTACTTTGACGGGCGAACAGTTGCAGGTGGTGTTCGAGCAATTCAAGCTGTTGGCCGACAAGAAGAAAGAGATCTACGATGGCGACATTATGGCACTCGTTCAGCAGCAGATCAGTTGCAGTGTTGAGGAGGAGTGGGCGCTGGTTGATTACGTGGTGACGAGCGGTAAATCACGTGAACCACGAGTTGAGTTGAGTTTGCGCCGTGGCGACAAGGAAGAAACAGAGTGCGTTGAAATGGGTGATGGGCCTATCGATGCCGTTTTCTGGGCTGTCGAAAAGATCACTGGAATTGAATTGGTTTGCAAGGACTTCAGCGTAAGAAGCGCAACGCTTGGACGTGACGCCATTGGCGAGGTGAACCTTGAGGTTGAACACAAGGGACGCACCTACCGTGGTGTTGGTGTCAGTACCGATAGTGTCGAAAGTACTATTCTGGCGATGCTCAACGCGATCAACCGGATTGTTTCCGAGAAATCACACCCCAAGGGCTGAGAGGCTGTGAGGCCGCCACGGTTCCGTTTTGAGAGCGAGTGCAGGTAAGCTGAACTTCAAGTTTCCCCGGGTTCCGATTCTTCTTCGGAATCCTTGTTCACAGGGAACTTCAACTCGCCTGTGACAGGATCAGGGTGAACACGCAGTGATTCTTCACCAAGTTCAAAGGAATCGTCACTTCGTAGCATGCGAATCTGAGGCCCCGGCGACTCATCGGTATCCTCACTGAGGATATCACCAACATCCAAAGGTTCCGGATCTATGTTGGATGCAATTTCATCCGAATCCGATCTGATTTGCTCGATTGAGTCATCCAACAGTTGGATGTCATCGGCATCAGCGGATTGGATTTCGTCGTGGCTTGGCAGCGGGTCCAGTTCTTCTTCGGTGTTATTCGAATCGTCATTCAAGACTGTGATGTTTTCGGTATCAAAATTATCTTGTCCTGTGTCGCCGTCCAACGGCAGGCTGGGACGGGGGAACACTTCGTCAACATTATCTCGTAAAACTTGTCGTCCCAATTCGATTGCTCGTTCTTCGCTCCAACCGTTTTCTTTCACAAAGTGGTCTGTCAGAACACCTGACAGAATACGACGGTACATGTCGAACTTGGGCCACACAAATTCGAGTTTGTACGCGTCGCTGTAATAGGCAATCTGCTTTGTTTGTGGAACTGCCTCTAGTCTCGCAGTCGCGTCTCTTGCGATGAAGGAAGGTGTGTTGCTGTACCACCAATGTCCGTTGGTAACCACGTTTGGAAAGATCCACGCGTAGCTGACAAGTTCCTGATTCGTGACGCTTGCTAACACGGAGATCGGGAACTTGACCTGAGGAAATGCGTTGAACAGTTCACGATACTGAATCAACGATACTCGACTGTCGTACAAATCTTGTCCCTGGAAAACGCCATCTGGATAGACGCCCCGATTGACACCGATCATCAAGTCGAACGGTAGGCCATACTCGTCGCATAGTTCCGCCAATGTCCAGAATATTCGGCGGGAGAGTGCTATGTGGTGGGACTGATCAGCCATCGTGCCTTTCAGTAATACTTCGCTCAACGCCGTCGCCGCTCGGCCGTCACTGATTTGCAAGGGTTCAAAATCTGGTGGCAGCGAGATGGCACAGGCTCGAGCACCATGTCCCACAAAATGGTCGAATCGCTGACGCAGGGACTCGCGAAGACTACTCAGCGAGCCATCCAGTTCGATGCCAGTGCAGACCGCTAACCGTTCCTGAGTTTGTCGCTTGGCAAGATGAAATACAAGTTCGTCCGTGCGCAGGCAGGGGATGTAGGTGTTGCAATCGAATCCTTCGAGGTCATCATCAAAATCATTGGTCAGGAACACTGCCTCGACGTTACTTTGATCGAGAACCATCTGCGGCCATTCCGCCAATTTCATCTGTGCTTCCGCTGTCTCATAAACATCTTCCCAGTTGGATTCATCCAGTCGTTCGCCAGTGAATCCAAAAAACTTGCGGCAGATCTCAATCAGCCATCGATACTGTGCTGTGTTCTCGATGGGCGAAAGATTCGTCACCAGTCGTCGTACCAGTTCTCGGTGACTGATGCCGTCTTCTTGGATCTGATCTTTGGGCATCCCAGCGGAGTGCGCCAGTTCGGTGTAATAGTGGTAACCGAGCAGGTCAGCCAGTGTGTTGGATGCCGGTGCATGTGGGTTGATATGGGTGTGTGGGTCGATCAGTCGGATGGAAGCAATCGCTTCGTAGATTGATTCGCGGACGGTATCAGTCATGGATGGAATTCCGGCCACTAGTCAGGGGAAGAGTGAATCCAAGGCAGCACGAGATGGTCTGCACAAGATA
Source organism: Rubripirellula sp. (assembly GCA_028823035.1). Taxonomy (GTDB): domain Bacteria; phylum Planctomycetota; class Planctomycetia; order Pirellulales; family Pirellulaceae; genus Rubripirellula. The sequence continues at coordinate 10,215 of JAPKCI010000004.1, read as the reverse complement.
CCGCGTTGGAGCATCTTGCGGGGTGTCCCATAGCACTACTTTCCTGCCACCCTTGAGGCTCAACAATGGGGGAAAGTACTCAAACATTCGGATTAAGCCGGTTTTACCTGCGAAAATCGAATTGGGTTAACTGCTTTCTGTTGGAATTCATGCTATTTCGAGGTCGCCTCTGCGCTACAATAAAAGGGGTCGCGGAGGAACTCGATTTGACAGTTGAGCTTTTCGGTGCAACCGAGTAAGTTCCGTTTTTCGTCGACGTTGCGTCTGTCCACATGAATCCAGATCCGCACCCACCGCAGTCCGAATCGGCTTCGCATGTCGAGGCTTCTTGCGAAGGTGAGGATGATCTTTCAGTGGATAATGCCACAGTTCTGCAGGCTAACAGCAGGGCAGAAAATCCAGAGACGCAATGCAATCTCGGCGTTGACAAAAAAATGACGCTTCAGGACAGTCGGTTTCCTGAACCAACGACTGGAGCGATCGCTTCGTCTGACAAGCGAGGTTTCGGTGTCATTAATTCAGGCGATTCGATCCGTTCTCCCTTGAACGAAACGCGAGAGCATCCGATCCTGAGTCCAAGTGATCCCGTTTTAAAGGGTAGTTCCGAAACCTCCGCCGGTGCGGGACCGGACCCAGAACCACTGGTGTCTACCAATCGAAATAGCGAACGGCTTAGTAGACGGCAGGATCCCCTGACGCAAAGTCTTTTTCTGCTTGCCACGATGGCCGTCCTTCTGCTTGCTGCCCGGTATGCAGTGCCGCGAATTGTGGAAGAGATTCGTTATGGGTGGCATCGGGGAGAACTGCGGGCTGAGTATGAGTCAGGCACTGAAGGATTAAGAAATGTTTCATTGGATACGCTGAGCCGAGCGTACCAGATGGTGACTTCGGCAGTGGGCCCCAGTGTCGTTCATATCGATGTGAAACAAAAACCAACTGTGGAAGATATTAAGATCCAAGGCCATGTGTTTCCCCTTTATGCGCCCCAGACAGATCAGGGTAGCGGCGTGGTGGTTTCTGAGGACGGATACCTGCTAACTAACCGCCACGTGATCGCTGACGGTGAGGATATTTACGTGACTTTGGGTGATGGACGCCGGATGAAAGCTGTCGTTGTGGGGACAGATAGGCAGACTGATCTGGCTGTGTTGAAGGTCGAAACGGAGGGATTGATACCGATCACGTGGGGAGACAGTGATCGTTGTCGGGTGGGGTCACCTGTGTGGGCCGTTGGCAGTCCCTTTGGATTGGACCAGACCGTGACGTTTGGAATTCTCAGTGGAAAGCACCGCTTAGTTGAGGACAGTACTCACTATCAAGACTTCATGCAAAGCGATGTTGCCGTCAATCCAGGCAACAGTGGAGGGCCGTTGGTGGACGCCCGAGGGGCGTTGATTGGTATCAATACGGCGATTGTCGGGGAAAGCTACCAGGGCGTGAGCTTTGCGGTACCGAGTAATGTTGCGAAGCAGGTTTACGAAGGGCTGCGGGAAGATGGACGCGTCGATCGTGGGTGGCTTGGAGTTCGTCTCAGTGATGTCGAAGATGACAAACTTGTCGGGACTAATTATCGAGTGCGCGGTGCGATTGTCAGTGGCTTGACCAACGAATTCTCTCCTGCTGCTGTCGCTGGACTGAAGTTGGACGATCACATTTTGACCGTCGACAGTAAACCGGTCCGCGATTTGCCGCACCTGATGCGACTGATTGGCAGTTCGGTCGCAGGGTCGAACATCACCTTAGCGGTTGTGCGGGCGGGTGAGCCTTTGCAGGTGACAGTGGTATTGGGATCGCGACCAGACGTGCTCAACCAGCCTTGACGATCTTAGAGATAGCCGAGGATTCGTCGTCAAAGCGCCGGGTTTTGAATTCCCGGTGTCACAATTAGCGAACACATACCGCCGCTACCGACGAAATTCGCCCGATGACGCTTCCACACCTTTAGCAGAGGGGGGGAAACCAATTATGATAGAGAGCGGGATGGTCGGTTTTCGCGACCGCCGGTCCCCACCATGACACGCTAACCAGCGTGAAACCACCACCGTGTGGTCCATGTGAATTGTTTCAAGGCCTCGTTGGATCCCCATCAATGCGTTTTTTTCCGATTCTTATTTGCCTGCTCGTCTTGCCTTTCGAACCCAGCGCTGAGGCAACAGAAGTCTCAAAATCTGCACCCGGTATTGCGAACAAAAAACCACCGACCGGTCCCAGTGTGAAGGTAGCCAAGGGTTACATGGTGCCTTACAGCGTTGTGATTCCCGGCACCGATGTGAGTTTTCGGATGATACCGATTCCTGGTGGGACTTTCTCGCTTGGCAGTCCGGAAAGCGAGGCAGATCGGGGTGATGACGAGGGTCCGCAAATCGAGGTGACGGTTGACCCCATGTGGGTTGCAGAGAAAGAAGTCTCTTGGGCGGAGTACAAGGAGTTCATGAACTTGTATGACATCTTCAAGGATTTCGAAGCACGCGCTATTCGCCGGGTTGTGCCCGACACGATGGTCGATGCAATCACGGCTCCCACTCACCTTTATGATCCCAGTTTCACCTATGAGTATGGTGAGGAACCGGAGCAGCCAGCAGTCACGATGACACAGTACTCCGCTCAGCAATACACGAAATGGTTGAGCCGTGTCCTTGGTCAACAGTACCGGCTTCCAACCGAAGCTGAGTGGGAATACGCTTGCCGTGCCGGTAGTGGCAAAGCCTACAGTTGGGGAGATTCAGCAGAACCCATTGATGACTACGCCTGGTATTTTGACAATGCTGATGATGGCGCGCCACCTATCGGTTCAAAGAAACCCAACGCTTTTGGGCTTTTCGATATGCATGGCAGCGTTGCAGAGTTGACCGTCAATGCTTACACCGAGGATGGTTACACCAAGTTCAAAACCGGAAAGCCAGTGAACGCGACTGAAGTTGTGATCTGGCCCGAGACTTCATCACCTGTGGTCGTCCGGGGTGGATCTTGGGAAATGGATCCGGAGCAGTTGCGGAGTGCTGCCCGGTTGTCTTCTGATGACGAGGAATGGAAAACAGAGGATCCCAACTTTCCCAAGAGTCCATGGTGGTTCACCAGTGATCCTGCCCGAGGGGTTGGTTTCAGAATTTTCCGTTCTTACACGCCGTTGGACAATAAGACCGTGACCAATTTCTGGAAGGCCAATTCTTCCGATGTTGTCGAAGATGTCGAAGCACGTTTGCTCGGAGGGCGAGGGGTACTTGGTCTGGTTAATGAAACTTTGCCAGAGGCCATCAAAAACGCCAATTGATTTGAGAGACATGGCAGGGGGCAGCATTCGGTTTGCTGCCGCTCAGCTGATTGCCTTTCCGCTGCGTCCCAATCCTTCTTTTTCTTGTCCCGATTAACCCATCACAGATCTGTGTACGAAACGTTAGCTTTGGTTGGAGCGACCGGTGCGGTCGGACGTATTGTCATTGAACAGCTTGTCCAACGTGAGTTTCCCTACAAGCGGCTTAAGCTGCTTGCATCTGAAAGGTCTGTTGGACGAGAGGTGCGTGTCGGTGGTGAGGCCATGACTGTTGAGTTGCTGGAACCGGGTGCCTTCAAAGATATCGATTTGGTGATCGCCAGCACGCCGGACGAGGTCTCAGCGGAATTTGCCCCGTGGGCTGTTGAGGCTGGTTCGGTTGTCGTTGATGAAAGCGGATTTTGGCGAATGGACCCAAAAGTCCCGCTGATCATTCCGGAAGTGAATCCGGAGGCAGTTGATTCGCATCAAGGAATCATTGCCAGTCCAAATTGTAGTACGACGCAGATGGTTGTCGCTCTCGCGCCCTTGCATCGAGCTGCCAAAGTCACGCGAGTCGTCGTCAGCACTTACCAGGCGACCAGTGGCGCCGGCCTGTCAGGTAATGAAGAATTGCACGACAGTGTGCGAAACGCGCTCACTGGACAGGTGCATCCACCCAGTACTTTTCAGCATCCGATTGGATTCAATCTGATTCCTCAAATCGGTTCCGAGAAGCATCAGGGCTATACCAGCGAAGAGATGAAAATGGTTTACGAGACCCGAAAGATATTGGGTGACGAACAGATTCAGATTTGTCCCACCTGTGTTCGGGTACCTGTCACCATAGGGCACAGCGAATCAATTCTTGTTGAGACAGAAAAACCTTTGTCCGTGGACGAGGCGATTCGTTTATTTGAGGAATCCGAGGGCATCACGGTGGTGAATGATCTTGAAGGTCAGAAGTACCCGATGCCACGCGATTGCGAAGGAAAAGACGATGTGTTTGTTGGTCGTATCCGGCAGGACCTCAGTTGCAGCAACGGCATCGCATTTTGGTGTGTGAGCGACAACTTGCGGAAGGGAGCGGCTACCAATGCAGTTCAGATCGCCGAGTTGCTGGTGAAGCGATCATCGGTGTTGAGTGGTACAGCCTGATGCAAGGATGAATGCAAGCGTGGATCGTTCTTTCAAGTTGACGATTGCATATGACGGCGCGGAGTTTGCGGGTTGGCAGGTTCAGCCTCAGGAAGCGACCGTGCAGGGGTGTTTGCAGAAAGCTTTTAAGCGTCTGACGGGCGAAGAGATTCAGGTCATCGGCAGCGGACGCACCGATGCTGGCGTGCATGCTGTGGCGCAGGTAGCAAGCTGCTGTGTTGCCTGGCGTGATACCGCCGAGCAGTTGATGCGAGCGTTGAACACCCAACTGCCGGACTCCATCGCAGTCCGCGAGGCAAGCGATGCGGCGCCTGGCTTTCATGCGATCCGGGATGCGATTGGCAAGCGTTATCGGTATCAGCTGCAGGTAGGTGGAGTGCGTGATGCATTTGACTATCGATATCGCTGGCATCTTCATGGTAACCTTGACATTGATCCAATGAGAATGGCAGCCCAACGCATTGTTGGCGTTCATGACTTCAAGAGCTTTCAGGCGGCTGGTTCTGTTCGGAAAACAACCGTGAGGGATGTTCGAGCCTGTGACGTGATCGTTTCGCAAGCGGCGGATGAGGACGCGAGCAAGCTGGCGATTGAAGTGGAGGCTGATGGTTTTCTTTACAACATGGTTCGTAACATTGTTGGGACACTGATAGAAGTCGGACGCGGAAAGCAATCCGCTGCCTGGGTCGACGAAGTACTTGCTGCCCGCAACCGTGATCTTGCGGGACCAACAGCGCCTGCGCACGGATTGTTTCTACTGCGGGTTGATTACCCGAAGTCGTAACCAGCGTGCGTGGCGAACACGCGTTCAATGTGATTTCAAAAAGCAGTCGCTTGAAACGCCTTTTTGGTCAGTAAAGTGGCTTCATCTTAAGTTCATCAAAATTTTAGAAACAGCGGCGTGAATAACCGCATTTCCGCACTGCAGCGGAAGATTCAAGCGTGAGATATTTGTTTGTCGATTGTTAGACTATAGCCCAATGGTCGAAATGCATGAGCGAGATGAAAACGCCCGTGTGTGATGACGTCAATGCAATTTCACGAGATAAGTGCAAACCCAAGTAACGCCTGCGTTTGATGACGCAACGCGATCCTGCGTAAGACGCGCGGTCAGAACGCGATCGATTCAACCCGGAAGCCAAGGCTAAGGTGGCACCGGTTCGTGGAAAACGCCGGGACCCTGCCAATCAATCAGCCGCCCGGCAGCGAATCAGTCTGAATTCAGTTCTTGCCGTTGGTGATGATCGCTTGCAACCGTGTAAATTCATTGGCATCACGGTGCTCGCTGTCGGTGTGCTTGCGTTCTTTTGCTATCACGCCTACGACATGTATGTCGGCCCAGAAGTGCGATTGCTTGACAGGATTGATTGACTTGACAGGATTGATTGATCTGTACCGCCAGATAGTATTGAAGGTTGCCGAAGTCGTTCGAGCGTTGGCATGGGGGCTGTTCTCCACGGATCATCAAACCCTTAGTTCTGGGGCTATGGAGCACGGGATCCCATCTTGATGCTATTCTTGTCCATGCGCCCGGCAGAGCACTGGTCATGATCAAGGAGATTTGTCTTTCTGGGATGATTCTGCCTGTTGCAGCTCATGTTGTTTCTGTTAAGACTGCGCGGGGCAGTCAAAAGATAGAGTTCTGAATCCTTGCCCTCGTTTTCGGAGATTGGCTGTTGTCCTTGTTATTGCTGATCGATGGGTACAACGTGTTGGCGCCGGTTGCGCCGCCGAATCGCGACCCGGATGGTCGCTGGTTGCAGCGGGAACGAACTCAGCTAGTCCGCAGATTGGTTGAGCATTTGACAGATGTGCAACGTGAAAGAACCTGTGTCGTTTTCGATGCAGCTGGGCCACCAGTGGGTCGTCCCAGCGAGTTTTCGGTCGAAGGGGTCGAGGTCCGTTTTGCCGTAGGCTATCCAGAAGCAGATGATTTGCTTGAGGAAATGATCGCGGCTCATTCGGCACCCAAGAGCCTTACGGTGGTTTCCTCGGATCGCCGTGTGCAGGCTGCTGCAAAACGTCGCGGCAGTGCTTTCAGTGACTCTCAATCATGGCTGGATGATCTCTTGGACGGCAAGATCGCGTCGGCCTGTGAGTCACGCAACAGGGCAGGGCAGGGGACTGGCGAAGACGGCTCGGGAAAGCCCAGTCGTGTGATCAACGACCAGCAGGTCGAAGCTTGGTTACGGGAATTTGGCTTCTAGTTGGGCCGATGCCGTTCATTCGGCCCGAGCAGCAAGGTTACTGTGGAGCCCTCCCATCAAGCTTGACTGACGTGACCGGAATCGAGTGACCGGTCCCTTCTAGCTGGTCAATCGCTGATCTGGCCGCAGAGTTGCCGAGGTTTTCGCAGAGATTGTTGGCTTTGAATCTTCCATTCGTAGGGATTTAGGGAGGTTCCGCGGCTGATTGCCGCTGTCTCGTTGTCGCAACCTTCCAGATTGAAGATTGGGAGTTTAGAATTCTCGCTGAATTTATCAGCACGCCGGCGGGGTCGTCTCGGCCGGCAGGTTTTTCCTGAAAGGAAGCGTAGAAAGATGAGCGTTACCGCGACCGCTCAGCGAGCCTTTAATTTCTCAGCTGGGCCCGCTGCCTTGCCATTGACCGTCCTGCAACAGGTTCAGGAAGAATTTCTATGTTTGCCAGGTGCTGGCGCGTCCTTACTTGAACTCAGCCATCGTGGGAAACCATTTGTCAGCATCATGGAGGACGCTGAAGCGACGCTGCGATCGCTGTTGGGCGTGTCCGACGATTACGCAGTTCTGTTCTTGCAGGGGGGAGCTGCGCTCCAATTCTCAATGATTCCTGCGAACCTGTTACGGGGCACCGAGATGACCGGCCAATATCTGTTGACCGGGTCTTGGGGCAAGAAAGCCATTGTTGAGGCCAGAAAGGAGGGTAATATCGAGGCGATCTACGATGCCAAGGATTCAAATTATGACCATGTCCCCAGACCTGGTGATTATCAGGTACGGGATGATGCTGCATACCTCTACTACTGCAGCAATGAGACGATTCAAGGCGTGCAGTACCCCACGGAACCAGACTGTCCTGATTCAATTCCCTTGATCAGTGATGCGTCGAGTGACTTTCTTTGTCGCCCACTACCAATCGACAAGTACGGTCTGATCTACGCTTGCGCGCAGAAGAATGCGGGGCCAGCTGGTGTCACTGTCGTTGTGGTCCGACGGGATCTGCTGGAGAGGGGAAGCGAGTCGCTGCCAGGTTATCTTCAGTACCGCAATCACGAGGCTGGTGGATCAATGTGGAATACACCGCCAACCTTTGCGATTTACGTGCTGGGCAAGGTAGCCCGTTGGCTGGCGGATGACATTGGTGGACTGGAGGCCATGGAAAAGCAGAACCGCGAGAAGGCTCAGGTGCTTTACGATACCATTGATGCGAATAGCGGATTTTATCAGGGGCATGCCAAGCCCGAGTGCCGTTCGTTGATGAATGTGACATTCACGCTTCCCAATGACGAGCTGCAAACGCAGTTCGTGGATGAGGCTGCCCAGCATTCCATGGTGAGCCTGAAAGGACACCGCAGTGTTGGTGGTATCCGTGCAAGTATTTACAACGCGATGCCGCGAGAGGGTGTCGAAACTCTTGCCAATTTCATGAAGGACTTTGCTGCCAAGAATGGCTGAGCCAGGTAGCAAGTTTTTCTCGTTCAGCTTTCGTTTCAACTAGATTATCAATAGCCAACTGTCCTATGTACAAAATTCTTACGTTGAACAATATCTCCGTCAAAGGGCTGCAGCGACTGCCACGTGAGAACTATGAAGTTGCCTCGGAAGTCAGTCATCCCGATGCGGTTTTGCTGCGGTCGTTCAAGATGCACGGCATGGATATTCCGGAAAGTGTCGCTGCGATTGGACGAGCTGGGGCAGGCGTGAATAATATCCCGGTTCAGAAAATGACCGAGCTTGGTGTGCCCGTATTCAACGCTCCCGGAGCGAATGCTAATGCTGTCAAAGAATTGGTTTTGGCTGGTTTATTGATGGCGTCACGCAATATTTCCGGCGCCATGAAGTTTGCAGATGGTCTTGATGGAACGGACGCGGAAATTTCCACGGCGGTCGAATCCGGCAAGAAAAATTTCGTTGGCTCGGAGCTTCCTGCGAAAACGCTCGGTGTGATTGGACTCGGAGCGATTGGCCTGAGGGTTGCGAATGCTGCCTTGTCGCTGGGGATGAAAGTCGTCGGATACGATCCCTTGATCTCGGTCCAAAGTGCATGGCAACTGTCCAGTGGAGTCGAGAAAGCCGTCAGTATCGACCATCTGTTCAGTCAGTGCGATGCGATCTCAGTACATGTTCCGTTGCTGGACGCGACACGAGGACTCGCCAGTGCCGAGCGGATAGCGATGATGCCTAAAGGTGGCGTGCTGGTGAATCTTGCCCGCGGAGGTATTTGTGACGATGAAGCCGTTTTGGCGGCACTCGACAGTGGACACCTGCATTCGTACGTGATTGATTTCCCGACGGGTAGTCTGCTGAAGCATCCGAAAGTTATTTCCTTTCCACATTTGGGCGCGTCGACTGCTGAGGCAGAAGAAAACTGTGCCATCATGGTTGCCGACAGCGTACGCGAGTTTTTGGAAGACGGTACTGTTCGTAATTCCGTCAACTTTCCTGAGGCAGTTATGCCCCGAAATGGTGGCAGCCGAATTACGATCGCAAACGCGAATGTTCCCAATATGGTCGGCCAAATATCGACCATTCTTGCAGAATCGCAATTGAACATTGCGGACTTGCTTAATAAATCACGTGGTGATATCGCCTACACGATTATCGATCTGGATGATGGAATCAGCGACGAAACGCTGGACTCAATTCGGGCGATCGAGGGTGTACTGACCCTTCGACATCTGCCGCGAAATGCGGGCTGAGTTTTGCACTTCGGGTTCATGCAATATGTGAACGTCGAAAGTTGCAATTTTCTCCGGCTAACGGTGGAAATGCATCCTTGTGAGATGGCTCAGGTCGATTTGATCAGATTCTTACTTGATCTGATTACGGTGAACGCGGGTGTTTCCAGCTATATTGGTAGCTTGTCCATTTTAATACCCCTTCAATATGGTGCGATCTCGATGTGGCCCGCGAAGTTACTGTTTGCTGTTTTGTGCCTGATGACAGTGTGTGGGTTTGGTGAGGAACCGACCAAAGCCGACGCACCCACGAAGCCGCACGTGGTCATGCTGGTGGCTGAAAGTGAGTATGAGACTAAGGAGTCTCTCGATCGTTTCGCCAAACAGCAGCAGAAACTTTATCGCACGACGATCGTTTCTGAAGATCCAAGTGATCGGAATCGATTGATTGGATTGGAAACTCTGCGCTCGGCTGATTTGTTGTTAGTGAGTGTGCGCCGCCGAACTTTGCCCCAAGACCAGTTGGCGTTGGTTCGGAAATTCATTGCTGCTGGCAAGCCAGTTATCGGGATTCGTACGGCAAGTCACGCGTTCTCACTGCGCAACAAGAAGCCACCCGAAGGGCGTGTTGATTGGCCTGATTTTGATCAAGCGGTATTTGGTGGAAATTACACCAACCACCATGGGAACGATTTGACGGTTGTATTGAAGATGGTCGAAGCAGAGGGACGCCAACAACTGCTGCATGGTATTGACGGTTCACGCAGTTACCCTTCATCAGGGTCACTGTATCGGGTCTCGCCGTTAGTGACGGGCACGGTCGTATTGATGACCGGCCAAGTTGAAGGCCATCCCCCAGAGCCTGTTGCCTGGACTTTTCAACGCGCTGATGGTGGCAAATCCTTCTACACATCGCTGGGTCATGTTGATG
>JAPKCI010000305.1 GCA_028823035.1 Rubripirellula sp. | reverse complement strand
CAACCGGCACTCACACAACCGGCACTCACACAACCGGCACTCACACAACCGGCACCACCGCCTGTCCCGGCACTGCCGCTTCCCGATCAATCAGCGGCACCAGCAACAAAGCCAAAAGCGACTGCCGATGGCCCATCACTGGGTGAGATCATCAAGCAGCGAACACCCGAAGAGTCAGAGACGAAGCAGAACGAAGCTCCGGCTTTACCCGAACCACCGCTTCGTGAGAATGTTGCACCACCCACTCAGTCGTTCCACGACCAACTTCGCAACGCTGATCAGGCTGACCTTGACCGCCTGAACCAAGGCCAAGCGGAACCGCATCGTTTCGGTCGCAGCAAGGATGTGCTGGAAGAGCTACCGTTTTCCTGCGATGACTTCCGCAAACGCATCGCAGCCCAGACGATTGATCAAGTCTCGCTCGACATCAGTCCCCCCTATCGACCTGATGAAATGAACGACGAGCGCTTTCAGGTGCTGAAGGAAAAGTTTGACGAAAAACAGGCGATTCGCACCTGGCATGATCGAAATGGAGACGCAATCTTAACCGGCCGCCTGCGTGATCTCGCTTACGAAAAAGCAGTCATCCAGACCGCCAGCGGCTCGGAGGATGCTTTGCCAATCAATCAGCTCAGCGAGGGTGACATTGCCTACATCGCAGAAAACTGGGGATTGCCCAAGGAATGCCTGATCGAACAGGTAGCCTACAAACCGAGGAAATGGACACCTTCGACCATGACGTGGAAGGCATCCAATCTGTGTCATAATCCACTGTACTTCGAGGATGTGAACCTGGAACGCTATGGACACACTCATGGCCCCCTGCTGGAACCAGTCGTGCAGTCCGCACACTTCTTCGCCAATATCGCGATCCTGCCTTACAAGATGGGCGTCCATTGCCCTCGGGAGTGCCAATACGCTCTCGGCTACTATCGCCCTGGCAACTGTGCTCCGTGGATCAAACCACCTGTGCCAATCAGTGCACGTGGTGCGATTTCACAAGCCGCCGCCATGACCGGGATGTTCTGGTTGATCCCCTGACCGATATTTGGTCGGCCCAACGATCACGATCACGATCTTTGCTCGTCAATCGAGTAATTCTGGAGATCTGTGATCGAGATCCGGCTTTGGCGGCCGACACAGGATTCAAAATTTCAGATTTTAGTTTCCAGCTTCGTTCTCCGAGACAGACGTGATCGTCTGCCAAGGCATCCCCTCGCAATACGTGGGTCGAGCAGCAGATAGGAAGGACGCTGTTCAAGGCTGGTATGTCAGCCACTTCGCTGGTCAGCCACTTCGCTGGTCAGCCACTTCTCTGGTCAGCCACTTCGCTGGTCAGCCACTTCGCTGGTCAGCCACTTCGCTGGTCAGCCTGTGAATCAGCCTGTGAATCAGCCTGCATGGCCAGACGTCAAACCCGCCGTCGATCTGGCTACCTGCTGTGACGATCTCTTTTTGTAATCCCGCAAGCCACTGTCATCCGCAAGCGATGGGTTTTATCCAGCAAAGCTCTGGACGCGGATTGCAGATGCCTGACCCTGAGGTGTGATGTTGACGTTGATGAACGACTCACCCGCTGGGACACCTGCCTGCTGGCAGGCATTGATTGGGCAGTTGGGATCGAGGCCCGCGAGGTTCCTGATTGGAAACAGATCGCCACCCAGCGATTTCAGGCTGGCCACCAACTCGACCATCCCACCTCCGGCACCAAGATTCCCCATGTGTCCTTTGGCAGTCGTGACCGGGGGTTGCTCAGAGGGAACTCCAAACACTTCGTAAATGGCCTCCGCTTCCTGCCGGTCGCACTCTTGCGTGCCGAGTCCATGAGCGTGAATGTGTCCAATTGATTTTGGATCGGTGTCTCGGAGAGCTGCTCTCAGAACGTTGGTGAATGCCTGCTTCAGAAAATCACCGTTAGGTGCTTTTCCAACCGCGCTGCTGCCATAGCCTACCACTTCGCCCAAGATGCTCGCTCCGCGGCTTTGTGCATTCTCCAACGTCTCACAGATCATGGCGGCAGCCCCTTCGCCCAGCACGCTGCCATCGCGTGTTTCCGCGAACGGGCGGGACATTGTGGTGGGGTCTGTCTGATTGGATGCGAGTGTTTCCTGCAACGATGCATGGAGCGTTCGCAGAGGATGAATCCGCGAACCGGTCGACCCCACGATCAGAACATCCGCATGACCACGCACGAGCGTCGAATAAGCTTCTAAGAGAGCCGCCCCAGCTGAGGCTTCACGGACCGTGATCGAATTGTTCGGTCCGCGCAAGTCGTTAAAAATTGCGATATGACTGGCTGGCATGTTGGGCAGGTACTTCAGTAACCACAACGGGTTCACTTCTGGTTTTCCTGTCTGCCCCCACTTTTCAAAGACAAACTCGCCCGAGTCATCAAGGCATTTATTAACACCGACCGCGAACTCTTCCGGTAGAGACATGATGTAATCACATCCATACACCACACCGGTCCGATCACGATCTCGTATCTCAGCAGTCAAATTCGAATCATTCAATGCGAGTTGGGCGACTGCGACTCCCATCTCGATCTCTCGGCTCATGACTTTACTGCCTTTGCGAATTGTTCGCTGCAGTTTCTTATCCATCGGACCGTAGTCTAAAATATCACCGGTAAAACCACTCGCCTCGGCACCGTAATCGGTACACAGCACCCCTTGAGGCACCCGCGTGAAAGGGCCAATCGCACTGACGCCATCATGCAGTGATTGCAACAGTAAGTCTGGATCGTTCCCGAGTGGGCAGACGACTCCCAGACCGGTGATGACGACGCGTTGAGAAGAGCTTTTATCCATTGAGCGCGAAGCTTACGGGCCAGTAATGGGGAGAAACCGCGGCAAAGATCACCCATACCGCTAATCAGGGAGTCCCAGCATTCTAATCCGCTTGGGGATTGGCTTTGAGGGGGGTTAAAAACTCTTCGAAAGTTTAATCCGAACCGGTTACTGAACCAAATCCTGGCAAATCATAGCCTCAAACAGCCGCCTCAGCACATCCCAACATCGATCAATAGCGACCGCGACTGGTCGGATTCTGTGGGCTTGCCATCTGTTGGACGGGAGCCGTATGAGTCAGGTTCGCGGAGGCTCGACCCTTGAATTGGATGAACATCAGAGCATCCGCGCGACCAGCCGTGGTCCCAGTCAGCAAATCCATATTCAAGAACGACATCGGTGACTCGGGTTTCGCATCCGGACTTGCAACCACGCCACAGGACAGCAGCAGAATCATATCGGAAGGCCAGCGAAATCTCTCGTTCAAACGCCAACTCACAATCTGGGGAACGTCGATCTGGGCACGGTGCACCTGATTATTCGGTAATGGCAATTCCAAATCTACCGACAATAATTTGTCGAGCTGATCAATTTCGGCCTTGATCACACAATCGATGACCTTGCCATCGGTGCTAAGCAAAGGGCTGATTTCGACTTTGTAGCCGACGTGAATCTCACCGGTTTCTGGCTCATAGGGAGGCCAGCCAGAGGGAGTCCGCCGTACGTTGCGAACATAGTTTTTACCCACCGTGCTGGTCAAATTTTGTGTCTGGCCGTTGTACAGAACCAGATTCAAATCATGCTTGATACGAGTGTCGGTACGCTGACGCAGTTGGTTCATCACCATCGCTGCATTCTCTTTGCTCAGCAACCACGCTTGAACACCCGGTGAATCAACGCCCACATGCTGCATCAATAATTGGGCACGGTTGCGCCAATTCGGGTTACCAACATTCATGACCCGCACGCTCAGGACCTGAGGCTCGGTATCACCGGCAACAAACTTTTCAACAACGCCTCCCACCAACTGATGCATCTCAGGGGTGTGATAGACCGACAATGTGTTGTTATCGGCGTTAAGAAATCCAAAGGGCGGACTGAACCATGTATCGCTTCCTGTTTCCCGCATGATCCAGTCAATCACAGCCTGCTCGGGTCGGACGATCTGATTCAGATGACCCGTGTAGGGTGAGAGATCATATTTTCGATACTGCTGGCCGGCATTCGTAGGCAAGTTTTGATCTGAAGCCACCGTTCCCGGAGCCGCAGATTGTTGGGGCAAGCTTTGAACAGCCGTTGGCGGAGCAGTTGCGGGAAAACCGGTGCTGGGAAGAGCCGTGCCATCACCACCCGGCGGAAAGCCCAAGGTTTGAGCAGCCACAAAACCACCGTCCCAACTGAACGTTGAGGCGGTAACAACAATAAAAAACGTTAACAGACGCATCGAATCCATTCCCTGATCGATTCCACTGTGTGGGACAGAAGCCTGCCCGCGGAAAGTTGCCTATAACGGCTACGCCCTCGAGACGGCAAGATGAAATCGGATAGTACTCAGTGATGCGAAGCGTTTGCTAGCATCAACGGCCAAGCTGAGCATTCATACCACGGGTCGCCTCAGCCACTGCATCCTGCCAGCGAGCATCACCAAAACGTTCACGAAATTCATCGCGTGCATGGGCAAAGATGATGTGACGTGAACTATTCACGATGGCTCCCAAGCCATCTTCATCAAGACCAACCAGAACATCGGCTGCCCCGCCACCTTGTGCTCCAAAACCCGGCACCAGAATCCAACTGCCGGGCATTGCCTGACGAAGCTTGGCAAGCTGCTCGGGATATGTTGCTCCGACAACGGTTCCCACAGGACCATATCCCGACTCACCAAGTCGGCTGGCATTGAACTCGGTCACCAATTCAGCCACACGTTCATAGACCGTTTGCCCTTCGGTGGTTCGATCTTGCAGCAACCCGCCCCCCGGATTAGAGGTTTTAACGAGCACGAAGATTCCTGCCTCGCGTTGGTCGCACATCTCAACAAAAGGTTCCAGACTGTCTCGGCCCAGATAGGGGCTAACAGTCAGGCTATCGCTACCCCACGGACTCGTTGCTCCCAGATAACCATCCGCATAGGCCGTTGCGGTACTGCCAATGTCATTACGTTTACCGTCAGTGATCACCAGCAGGCCTGCTTGTTTGGCGTAACGGATCACTTCTCCCAAAGCGATCATCCCCGGAGGCCCCAGTTGCTCAAAAAACGCTGCTTGTGGTTTCACACAAGCAACCTGACCCGCCACCACATCGATGATCTCTGTACAGAACTGTGTATACGCAGCGGCCCACTCATCAGCCGAATCGTTTGCCACCGAATCTCGCAGCGGCGCCGGTAGTTGTGCCTTCCGTGGATCTAGGCCAACACAGGTAATCGAGCCGGTATCACGCACGGCCAAAGCAAGACGGTCCGCAAAAAGCATCTGTTTTCCCTGTTTGGTGTTTGAATGCGAGAGCATGAACGCGTGAAGCCGGGGTTGATCCCGAATTCACGCATCCAGAATCTTGCCTTCCAGAGCGATGTGGTCAAGGACCAGTGCGTTTCAGCATCTGCATCGACAGCAGACTCACAGAGGGAATTCCACAGAACAGTCCCGGTAATCGCTGTGGAACATTCGTTTTGAACGATGGCAAACTAATTCGGCGAGGTGCCCATGGTGGACCGAAATTTCATTCCATGGTCCGGAAAAACGGCGTCTAGCAAACCTCGCCACGGTTAGTTAGCATTTTGGGTCTGACGGAGAGAACGTGCAAACGTTTTCCCTGGCGGGCTGTAGCGCAGCCTGGTTAGCGCGTTTGACTGGGGGTCAAAAGGTCGGAGGTTCGAATCCTCTCAGCCCGACTTGAAATCAAAACAGCTCGTCGCATTTATTTGCGGCGAGCTGTTTTCGTTTGGTGCGAGCGAGTTACGCAAACCATGAAGCCCAAGTCAGGCAGTTCAAACAGGCAGCCCTTGCCAAGTTGCGGCCCTTGCCAAGTTGCGGCCCTTGCCAAGTTGGGACGTGGGTAATGGTAATTGCTCGAACTTACTGAGTACCGTTGTCGTCCGGTGTGTCAGCTGCCCTCTTCTTGTCAACCTTACCGATGTTTTTGCTTGCGTCTTGTCGGCGGTAGACTGCAGCCAGCGACTTGCAGACTTGCGGGCTGGACAGGTCAGGCAAGGCACTGTTCGCACTGCTGCCCAGATGAATGCGATATTGCTGTGTTACAGTCTGGCCTTCTTTCAGAGTGAAACCGGCCGTTTCATAATAGAGCCGCTTACAACCGCGCCAGCCATGCAGGCGTCCGCCGTGGCCTTGCTGGGCATTGTCGACGTGAGGTAACAACAAAATGCTTGCTTGCGTCCAATCTTTGTAAGGTGCGGGTGTCTCCGCGTCCCAGTGGGCGAAGATGTAATCTGCAGACTCGTTGTGGTAACCGACCGGTTGAGAAATGCTGTCGTTGCGAAGCCAGCCGTAGCGGGTCCGATTCGAACGCAGGTGCATCTCGCCCGAATCAGGCACTTTTGCCGGAGACCGCGGTTTCACCGTGAGGACATCGATGGTGTTGCTCACCACGTCATAGGCGCGCCACTCGCTTTGTCCAACAACATAGCCTCGCCATTGATCTGGCTGCCATTTGACACCGGCCACACGCAGTTGGGTTGGAGCAATCAACTCGGCCGTCAGTCCCTCCTGATTGTTCGTCTGATACGTTGGGTCGCCCAGCGTGATGATGGCGTTGCGCCACATGGTGATCGTCTGAGGTGATTTCGCACGCATGGTGTTGTGGATATCAATCCGCCCGCTTGTGTCGATTTCGTAACGCGTCGTAAACACCAAATCCGGATTCGCTTTACCGAGCATTGGGGAATACCGGCTTTCGACCACCACTGTGGCTGGGGTGCGTTTCAGGATACGAAACGCCCGCGGCACATCTTTGTGCAGGGAACCACCTGACGCGACATGCGCAATCAGATCGTCAGGATTCAGACACTGATTGAAGATCGCCCCTTGGGCGTGCATCGGAATATAGTCTGTCGGATTCTTGAGCAGGTCCCGTTTTCCATCAGGATCGCTGGCAAGGTCATACCATTGGGTAATGCCGTAGTTCTTTTCGGCTTCGAATACCAAACGGAAGCGGTCAGGGCATTCGATGGTGACTGTATGGGACATTCCGTTGCCCTTTTCGTGGACAGCCATATCCGCTGCCATGACGTCAGTCACCACCACCACCACGAAGTAAACGATCCAAATCCAGTTACGCATCGGTGCCTCGAACTACTTAATGTTGGTCGCGCCAAGTGACCCATTATACTCCAAACCGGCGGGATCCCATGCAACGCGTCCGACACTGGTCAACGCGTCCGACACTGGTCAACGCGTCCAACACTGGTCAACGCGTC
>JAPKCI010000069.1 GCA_028823035.1 Rubripirellula sp. | reverse complement strand
TGAACGTGTTCCGACATCGAATGAACGTGTTCCGACGCAGAATCGCCAAGAGAGGCTGCCGGCAGATTCCACTGAAAGCCAAGTAAGCGTCCGAGAGCCGTTTTTCGCACAAATGATTCGTAGCTCAGAAGCGACAGTGAGCATGCTGCGGCAAATGACACGGTGACCTTCAACAGAGGGCTGATATTGGGAAACAATAACTTGAGATCCAGTTGGGTCAGACCAATCATTGGATGGTGAACGATGTAGATCCAAAACGAAGCCGCTGCCAAATACCTGATCGCCGTCGGAACTCGATTGATCGATTTGATCGCGAAACCGATCATCGACAGGGTGGTCAGCAAGGCACCGCTGGCAGTCGCGGTTGCTAGCAAGACGGTGGCGAGAGGATTGCCCGCCTGATTCACAATGGATGGTGAGAGTTCCCATTGTTGTAGTTGCCAACGGCCCAACAGCAGGGCGACGATGCTGGTGATCGCGGCTGGAAAAAGCATTCGTGTTGCTTGTTCGCGTACCCAACGAAGGTTGCCATCGTGGATTGCCAACATCAGGCCAAAACTAAAAAACAGGCCGCTGTACAGCCACTTGCTGGGAACCGGAAAAAATGAATGCTGAAATCCCCAGACCACTTGAGGTTCAATGCATAGTATGCCAGCGGCAGCCGCCAGTGTGAGAGCGATGGATGCCTTGAGGCTTGGCTGAAAACGCTTGATGGACGGATAGCGTTTCCTGGCAACGGAGAAAATCGCAAGCCCAACAACGTACAGAAACAAATACTGTAGAAACCAAAGGTGGCTCAGGCCCCAGAGGTTGCTAGCGATCCCACCATTGAATTTGAGGCTCTTCAGTTTGACTGGGGAAACCAGATCTTCAGCAACCCAGCTTCCAACCCAACAAAAAACACACAGTGGCAGGACGAAAATCATGCCGAATAGCAGCGGGATTAGGAGGCGTCGAGCACGAGTTCCGATCAATTTTTTCGGGCCACGGCGTTGCAGCGTTCGCCATGCAAAGAACCCGGCCAAGACCAGGAACAATGGCATGATAAATAGTTCGATCCACCAAAACAGGATGTCAATGGCCGTGTTCGGAGTATCTATCACGGCCCAAGTGAGGCCAGGCATTGGATGCCGGAGGTAGGGAACGCAGCTATGCAGCAACACCACTCCCAAGGTAGCGACGCCGCGGAGGGCGTCCAGACTCGCGAGATTCGGTTTGTCAGGCTCAGCCGGTGCAGTCGCGTCAGCCGAGCGGAATGGCAGTAGATCCATGATGGTTCTTGGATACCAAAAGCCATCTGGAACAAGAAAGTGCAATACCCAGCTTTTGGAGCGATGTGTTGGATCAGCCCCTCGAACGGAGTACTTTGCTATCGTTGGCTGAGGTGGCGAATCAGAGGATTTGCAATCTTTGGAAAGGTGGCCAGCGTGCTGCCAACAGTTTTGCGTGCCAAGCGTGAGCGGAGCAGGTTAGCGATGACCCGGCAGGTGAACTTTTTGCGTCGCAGCAAGCCTCGGAGTTCCCGGTCCCAGCGATGGCCAGTGTGGCAAAGATCGTCAACGGACCCTGCTTGAATGGCGCGTCCGATCCTGTTGGCTGCTGCGATCCCACTTTGCATGCCCCACGTCATGCCTTCCCCGGTGAACGGTTCGACGTAGCCTGATGCATCGCCAATCGCCATTAGTCTGCCCGCACCCGCAACACGGGCACGGCGAAGCGGTGGAGTGGTCAGGACTTTCGAGGGTGATTCCCATCGGTAGGCTGGGAATTCGCTGCGGGCCAGAATCTTCATCACACGATCTGCGGGTGTGCCTTGCTGCGATGCCTCGGATCCTGATCGGAGTGCGGCGGCGATATCGACCCGACCATTTTCGATGCGTACCAGACCGACGTAACCATCGTCATCACAAGCCATGTGGATCACATGCGAATCGAGTTCATTGCAGGTCGCTGTCCATGACACGCCGAAAGGTCCGTGAGGCGATTCTGTCCACGGCAGCGTGGCCGCAACGCCGCTGGTATTCAGCCCCGAGGCCATGATGACCAGATCGAACAGTTGTTCCTGCTTGCCTGTGGAACGCTCCATGGAAACAGCGATTGTGTCTTTTGCAACATTGGTGATCGTTGCAAGGCAAGCCATGTGCACTTCGCAACCTGCTTCTTTCGCCTCGTCCAGAAGAGCGTTGTCGAGTGTTTCGCGTGAGATGGCGATTCCAGATGGCAGTTCGACATGAACGGTGCGGCCACCGATCGATCCCCGCCATTGATTCACCTGAACCGCAGAACTCATGATCCGGTGGAACACTGGGGAATACTGCCCGTCGATTGTCGGCTCAAGGCGTCCAAGTTTCCCAAGCGTCTCGATTCCTGAGCCGCCAATGCAGCAACCGCACACCTTACTGCGCGGGAAAATCGTTTTTTCGGCAACGGTTACATTCACGCCATGTGCTCGCAGTTGGATGGCGCAGGCGGCACCTGCGACGCCGCCGCCAACGACCAGCACTGTGGGTGAACTCATATCACGATTTGGCGTATGCTGGAAATCATAACTCAAGCGAAGGATGGAATCGGCTGTTCGACTTCCACTTCGTTCAACGTGGCAATGAAACGGCAGGGGAAAATGCGTTGAATCTGGATCGGTCGCCCGATAGCTTCTTGGGAAAGTTGTTGGAATTCAGGCAGCGTGAAGGCCGCTCGTATACTCAGAGCGGCATCAGTGTGCACAACTTTGGATCGTGACAGGAGCCTGCTTGCCAATGTGACCATGGCCAGATTTGCATAGCTGCGTTCGAGGTCGCAGACCAGCGTGCAACTTTCTGTTGCCGACTGCATCGCTTGCAATAATCGGCTCGCCTGATGGCTTTCCAGATGGTGCATGAACAGCAAGCAGGTCACGATATCAAAACCCGAGGGCAGGGGAGTGTTCAGGCAGTCGTGTTGTAGCGAGAGAACTTTGAGGTCGGCCTCGTTAGCTCGGCGTTGCTGTTCTTCCACAGCGATCGATCGGATGTCCACTAAGGTTAGTTGCAGATTCCAGCCTTCTTTTCTCGCCCACCTGGCCCAAGTAAGCGGAACGTCCCCCGCGCCGCTGGCAACGTCGAGCAACCTCAGTGTTCGGTCGTGACGTGCCAAGGCGATGCGGCGGATCCGCCGGTACATGGCTGAGGCAACCCCGCTGCATCGGTTGAGTCGAGCAAGCCCACGCAGTGCCAGCAGGTGTTCATCCCGAGGCAGATGCGGGTCGTCCATCATTTCGGGCTGTAAGTGACGCTGCTCCAAAGTGCGATCAGACATGGCTTTGGTCGGTTGGTAGCACCAACGGTGCCTGGTGCAAGTGGATACTGCTGGCAGATTCGTTTTTTTATTGCAGCTGTATGACTATAAACTTAGGATGGGATGGATTAGACGGCGGTCGTGGTTCCATCCGAAGGCTCTGGCTGTCCGGGAAGCGTGCGGTAAATCACAAACAAGCCAACGAACGACCCCACCAACACGAACAGACTAACCCATTGGGAAATGGAAAGGTTGGTTCCAAATTGGCCAGACTCGTCGACTCGTACCAGTTCCAGCACAAATCGCAGGATGGCATAGCTCGCAAAGCCTAGCATCATGACGGTGCCATCTCGAAAACGGGATGCAGGTATCAGACAAAGCCCAATGCATAACAGCAACGAGCAAAGGCTGCTGAGGATCTGGGCGGCAAACACCGGCAGGGCGGTGGTCGGTAATTCGTCGGGACGCCAGCGATACCGTTTTCCGTCGATGGTCGCGATCATCCCCATTCGCGCATCCTCCGAAGGGATCGCTCGTGAAGCGGTCGCCAGCGGGGTCGGGTCGCGTCTCAGGGTTTCGACCTCCTGATTCGGCTGGATACCCGCTTTGTCAGCCAGGCTGTCTTGATCGACGCGGGTGATCAGGCGAGTTTCGGGATCATATCGAAAACCTAGTAGTTCACCACTGAGAATCTGGTCCTCATAGACCGGACTATTGGGGGGAAAGTAAAAGGCATACTGATTGTCCTCGCAACGTCCGCCGTAGCAGCAGCCATTCATCACGCAGCCCATACGGCCGAAGAATACCCCCAGGAACATACAGGGCACGATGACGTCGCCAAATTTTAGCCAGGGCAATTTTTTACGATGCAGATAGATTGAGCCAGCTAGAATTCCGCCGATGAATGACCCGTAGACGACCAATCCACCTTCGGTGAATTTCAGCATGTTGAGGATGGTCTGTCCGAGTGAGTTGGCAATGAATTGGTCGCGGTACTGGATCACGAAAAACGTTCTGGCTCCGACGATGCCCCCCACAAAAGCCCAAGGTGCCACCGCGTAAACCAACTCGGGGTCGAAACCTCGACGTTTAGCTCGATAGGCTGCCAGCCAGACAGCCGATCCGACTGCGGTCAGCAGCATGACACCATAGCCCCTAATCGCCATCCCGATCGGCATACCATCGAGGTTGGTCAACTCGATTCTTGGCAGGATGAAAACCACAACGGACGTTATGAGTCCCCACAATAAGCCCTCTGCACGGACGATGTCTGCCAAATTTTGTCCTCGTTTGGTGCCAATGATGACTCGGACCACGAAGGCCACGGCCAAGATAATCAGCAGCCATCCCAGCCCAAAGACGGGGATTCCGCCGATTTCGTGGGGGATCAGCAGGAGAGTTTTCCGCATCGCAGTACCATCGTTTTAATCGAGGGGGTCGCAGCCGCTTTGATCTGGACGGCTAGCCTGCCACTTTTCTACGCTCTCGGAGGGTGCAAAGTCCAGATCGCACAAATTCTGATGCCTGACTGCGACAAGAAACCAGACCTGCAGTACTCGATCGGTTGGTCTGGCTGTACCCCGATGCCGAGTTGTCGGCGTTAGCGGCCGTGAACCCGACACCGCTGACAACGAACAACCGGCGATTGGCTGATGGAAGCTACTGATCCGATATGGGAACTTATTTTCGTGAAGCAACATTCCACCATCCCGATCCTGACGTTGCTGGCGGCGTTTGCGTTGGCGGCCCCAAAACCTGTCACTGCGGCAAATTCGGCCAACACCTTTCGTGTCACGACAAAGATTTTTGTGGGAGATCAAACAGATCCTGCCGCAGAGCATCAAATTCTTTTTGATCAAGGCCTTGTCTACGACCTTCCCCAAATCAATCGCCGATTCATCACGGTCTTTGATCAAGCCCAAAAGCGTGTGACTTTATTGGACCGCGACAGCCAGGTGCAAACGTCCGTGGGTACCGATGACCTTGTCAAAATCACAGCTCAGGCCCGCGCTGCGGTGACGACGCCTCAGCAAAGACAAAAGTTGGGGATTGAGGCGAAGGTCGAGGCCAGTCGTACCGGTCCCGGTTACACCATCAAATTCGCCAATATCGAATACCGCACCACAACACAAAAACCTCAGAACCCCTTGATCGCTACCGATTACGCGATGTTTGTTGACCTCGCTTCGAGATTGAATTTGGTACGTCGACTTGGTCCCCCTCCCTTCGGTCGTATGACACTGCATCAGCAATTGGCCTCCATCGGCGAGTTGCCGTTGGAACTGACTTTGACATTCAGCGGTGTTCAAACGTCCGAGCAGTTTCGGTCGACGCACGCTGTTGGGAATTTGACTGACGCGGATCGTGAAACGATCAAGGAAGTCCGAGGTTTTCTTGCACTCTATCGCCAAGTCGATCTGAACGACTTCCCCAAATGATCGCCACTCTTTCTAGGGCATACATTTAGCCATGCGACCGGGTTCCGGCGAGTTCGAGGTCGCTTTTTGCTTAACTGAATCTGCCTGCAAATAGACGCGACTGTGTCAGACATGACTTGCTGATTTACACGCGTGAATTTCGATTCAGTTTGCTGGGAAATTCATTTTTTCTTTTCTTGCTGACGCTGTTGTGCTTGTTCTCGACGTTGCACGATTCCTGTGAGTTTTTTTCGTTCCGCTTCCAGTACCTCTGGCGAAATTGCAGCAGGCGATACTGGGGTCATGTCGATCAAGTCGGTCGCCGAAATTTCTTTGATGCGGATATTCCGATACCAGACAGGGTCTCCGTGATCCTGCAGGCTGAGGTTAGCGCCGCGGGCTGCGAGGTTGCCGCCTCTCTGCTTGAGCATGTCAACGTTGAATGTCCATTTCGGATCTTTGTAATCCAGGTGGATGACCTTTTGGCCGTTCAGCCAGTGCTGGATAATTGTTCCTTTGCAAACAATCCGTCCAGTGTTCCATTGTCCGACAGGTTGGGTCATGTCGTTTGAGGGTTGCATACAGAAGTAAAGTGAGGCAGCACTGGTGCGTGGGTTTTGACCATCTTTGTGCACGCTGTTGTCAAGGATTTGATATTCGTACTGAGTGGGGCGGTAGTAGACACCGCTGTTGCTGCCCTTGGCGACTTTCCAATCGAAACGGAGCTCAAACTCATCCGGAACTTTTTGGGCGGTGTAGACGAGGCTACCACCCTTGCCTTGGCGAGTGATCACGCCATCTTCGATCTTCCAATTTCCACTGTGTTTCCAGCCCTTCAAATCCTGTCCATCGCTCAACGGTTGGAAGCCGGCTTTCTGCTCTTCGGATGAGATCGCGTTGGGCGGATCTGCCTGGCAGGGCTGGATGCAGAGAACAGCGAGGTACAGTGTGGCCAAAGCAAAACTGGTAAACGGGATAGACACGGGCTTGTGCATGGCTGAGAGCCGCCTCGATTCAGAGATTGAAGAAGTGAATTCAACCCTTTATCTTAGTGGTTGCGCTGCGTTGTAGCGTCAATTCACCAAAATAATGGGGGCTTGAGCAGTGGTCGTGCAAGAATAGACATACCGATTCAGCGAATGACGCAGACGTGTACTCTTGGAATCGACTAAGCTCTGAAACGTGCCTGTCGAGCGAAGGAGCTCAATGCCTGATTTAGTATCTTGAGCATCGATGATTCTGGCACATGTGAATTTGGAACCTCTGCCAGGTTGGGTGAGGTTGTTTGATGTGTTGGGATGAAAGAAGTATCCAGTATGAAAATCAAGTGTCCAGCTTGTGAAAACGTGTTGCAGATCGATGCCAGCATGGCGGGGCAAGTCACTGATTGTATCTGCGGTAAAAAACTGCGTGTGCCGCAAATTCCCGATTCCAATTTGTTCAATAAAGAGGGCGATGCTGAATCCGCACGACAGCGTCCCGGAGGGCAGGGGGATGCGGCTTCGGGACCCGGATCGGTTCCGCATTACCCGTCGAATGGAACTGAAAATTACGAAACTGAAAACTCTGATGCGAGTGCACCGTCGAATGAGAACCCGTACGGCGCGAACCCGTACGGTCAACAACAGGACGCTCCGCAAAATCCCTATTCTTCGGCCGGTGTGACCGGGCTTTCCCCAGAGGGCGTCGGTCAAGGCTCGAACCAGGGCCTGGCCATTGCATCATTGGTGTTGGGGATTTGTTCCATCGCGTTCACCTTTGCGTGTTGCGGAGGGTTCCTGTTTGCCATTCCAGCGGTCGTTTGCGGAGTGATGGGAATCAAACAGGCAAATCGGGGTCAGGCATCTGGGAAAGGCATGGCCATTGCAGGGGTGGTCATGGGCGGCATTGTGTTGGCACTGACGGTGATCCTAATCTTGTTTTACATCGGGATGGTCTTTTTTGCGATGCAAAATCCGGGGGGCGGGGGGGCGGCTCCCTTTAATTTTTAACGCTTGTGATGCCGGTCAAGAATGCAATCGGCACACCAGTCTGATGCCGGCGTAACCTTGTCGATTGGTTGTTCTCTGGCAGCTAACGCTTACGGTGATTTTGTTCGAGCCTAATTTTTACTACACTCTTACCACCCCACACGAGGGTGACTCTCTGGTATTGAGAAAAAAATGAAGATCAAGTGTCCTGCCTGCCAAGCTGTGCTGAGTATTCCTCCGGCGGCGGCTGGCAAGGTTGTGAAGTGCCCTTGTGGAAAACAACTACGTGCTCCAGCGGCGACCGGTGCGCCGACCGGTGCGCCGCCGCCCGCGACAGCTGGGCGTCAAACTCAATCATCGGGTGGACGTAAACCGCCCGCATCATCGAGTGGATCCACTGGCGGCATTGATACAACGCTCTTCGATGAGTTGACGGATGATGATCTCAAGCCACTTGCTGGTGGTGGAGTGGTGGTGGCTCCCACTTCAGGTCCCTCCAGCAATACGGCCAAGTTGCTGCAGCAGCATGCGGCGACGGCAGGTGGCGCTCCAAGGTCCAATCTAAGTGTTGGTCCAGTGGCATCCCGCGGGGTGCGGTTGGGGGCCGCGTTGATCGATGGAGCAGTGATTAACGTCATGGTTTGGCCGGTATTGCTCGTCCTCATTTTCGTGGTTGGACCGATGATGTTCGATCAAGCGGCACTTGGATCAGCAATGGATGCGGCGGGCACAGAGGATGAAAAGACGCAAATTGCGTCAGAATGGTTTGGCAAAGTAATTCTTTTCTACCTTGCCGCTACGCCGTTCGTTTTCCTTTTGCCTGTGACCTTGTTCGCTTGGATGGTAACCAAATCGGGGCAAACCCCAGGCAAGAAGCTTTGCAAGATACGGATTGTCCGGGCCGACACCAAGCAATTGCCCGGCTTTGTCAAAGGGGTCTTGATCCGGTCTTGGTTAGCCCAGGTGCTCTATTGTGTGCCGTTTGTTGGTCTGGTCGGGATCCTGATGATTTTCGGTCAGAAGCGCCAGTGTCTTCATGATGTGCTTGCTGGAACGATTGTGGTGGAGGCATGACAGTTAGAATCCCAAAGGGGGTGCTTCGTAAGGGGTTCTGTTGGTGATTCGCCTTGCACGTATGACGACGGCAAAGGCGGTCGATGTTGTTCATGAACTGGGCCGATTCTCCGCGCCCACTTCGTGAATTGTCATGGTGGTCATCAAGCCAACGGTGGGTTTTTTGCTGAACTTTTTCGCTGAACTTTTTTCCAGAAGAGTTTGGCGGCTGATCCTGCTAAGTCGCGGGAATCCCAACGGCTTGCGTTGATTCACCGAGCGGATGTTGAGCTGACGATGCTGCTCTGACTCTGTTTAACAAGGAGACAGTTAACGGTGGTTGCGGTAAATGTTCAGTTTTTCATGTGGTTCCTACAAGACGCAAACGGTTTTCGTGGCCATAATGGGGCAATCGTTACTGCGGTTGGCTGGTAACGCGATCAGTCATGGGCAGTCTGTTGTCATTCAGGGATTCCACGCCAACTCGTGAATTGATGATGGTGAAGGACGAACCCTGCCCCCCCCCCTCACGCTGGCGAGTTTCTCTCAAGAGTTCAAATTGAAAGCATGTTGCGATTACGAGGCGTCGGAAGAAACTTCTATTTTCTTTTGAGTGGTGTTTGGTTTTTTATAGCGATGCAGGCAGGTTCCGCAGGACTGGCGGTTGCGCAACAGATTGACTTTGCACATCAGGTTATTCCCGTTCTGCGTCAACACTGCGTTAAGTGTCATGGTGGGGCCGAGGCCGAAGGTGGATTCTCACTGAATACTCGCAGCTTATTTCTGGAAAGCAAAGCCGGCGTGCCGGAGAATCCTGCCGATTCGTTGTTTCTGAAACTGATCGCGTCAGATGATACGGATCAGCAAATGCCACCCGAGGATCTGCCACGCGTTTCGGCGAAGGATCAAGAGATTTTGACTCGATGGGTTCGTCTGGGGATGCCGTGGCCGGAAGAGCTCACCTTTTCTGTCAATTCGTACAGGGCCCCGCTGTTGCCACGAGTGGTCGAGTTGCCCGGTCCGGTGGATGCCAATCCGGTGGATCAAATCATTGCCCATTGGCGGAGTGGGAATGGGAGTTCAAGGCCTGAGAGCGTTTCGGATGCCTTGTTCCTGAGGCGAGCTTCGCTTGATCTGACAGGTCTTCTTCCAGGCGAAGATCAGTTGAGCAAGTTCGCTGCGGATCGGTCGCCAAGCAAACGCCAAATTCTGGTGGACTCATTACTGGCAAATGACATGGCTTACGCCGAGCATTGGCTGACGTTCTGGAACGATTTACTGCGCAATGACTATACCGGCACCGGATTCATTACCGGGGGCCGTAAGCAGATCAGTGACTGGCTGTATCGGTCGTTGATTGAGAATAAGCCCTATGACCAGTTTGCACGAGAATTGATCGCGCCGCCCGGCAATGACAGTCGCGGGTTCATCGACGGGATCAAATGGCGAGGAACGGTGAGTGCGGGCCAGACGATTGAAATCCAGTTCGCGCAAAGCGTGGCTCAGTCTTTTTTGGGCATCAATCTCAAGTGCGCATCGTGCCATGACAGCTTCATTGACCAATGGAAATTGTCGGATGCTTATTCTCTGGCGGCGGTTTATTCAAATCGAACACTGGACATCCACCGTTGTGATAAGCCAACGGGTGATGTCGCTTCGCCGGGCTGGTTGTTTCCTGAGTTGGGACAAATCGATCCAGCTGTACCACCAGCCGAGCGGTTGAAGCAACTGGCAAAACTGATGACCGACGATCGCAATGGTCGTTTCGCTCGTACGATTGTCAACCGGATGTGGGCGCAGCTCATGGGGCGAGGCATTGTCCATCCACTGGATGCCATGCACACCGAGCCATGGAATGAGGACCTGTTGGATTACCTGGCCAATCATTTGGTGGAGTCAGGTTACGATCTCAAGGCTGTTCTGCGTCTGATCGCCACTTCGAATGTTTACGGCGCTCGCTCCGAAGTCTTGAGCGAAGATGCCACCTCGGGCGAATATCAATTTGCCGGCAGGCGGGCGCACCGTATGACCGCCGAGCAGTTCATCGATGCGGTCTGGCAATTGACCGGTGCGTCCCCCGCCAAGTTTGACGCTCCGATCGTTCGCGGCAAGGTGGATCGTGCGAAACTTACACAGGTTGAGTTGCAGGGGGAATGGATTTGGGGGCAGTCGCAAAGCGACGGCAAGCAGGCAGCGGCTGGCGAACAATTGGTTTTTCGGACCGAACTGCGTGTGCCATCCACCATTCGTTCCGGTGTGGCCGTGCTGACGGTTGACAATAGTTTTGACCTGTACATCAATCGGCGCAAAGTCGCCTCGGGGAACGAGTGGACCAAGGTACAGATTGTGCCGTTGGCCAAGTTGCTGAAGGTACAGAAGGACGATTCCGAGCCGGCAAATCAGATTGTCGTCGTTGCTCGCAACGCTGGCTCAGGTCCGAATCTTGCCGGGCTGTTTTTCGAAGCACGAGTGGTCCTTGATGATGGCACGAAACTGACGCTCGCTTCCAATGCCGACTGGACTTACAGCGAGGAAGCCATCCGGGGAGGTCGAGAGGGGCGAATGGGGCAAATCCAGGGTCCCTGGCAGAAAGTCCTTCCGTTTGGCCGTCCAAAGGTTTACGCCGGTGTGGATTCTGACCTGACAGCCGGTTTGGCTCGTGGCAAGGCAGGCGATGGGATGATGGTTCGCGCAGGCCTTGTGAAGAGTGATTTTCTGATGCGGTCGCTGGGGAGGCCCAACCGCGATCAAATTGTTTCTTCGCGTCCCGAAGAATTGACAACACTGGAAGCAATCGATCTGTCCAACGGTGAAACCTTTGCCAAAGCTCTGCAGACCGGGGCAGCGCGGTACGCCAAGGCAGACTTGTCGACCGAGCAGTTGGTGCAGCGGATCTTTCGTTTGGCGTTATCCCGTTCGCCTACAAAAGAAGAATTGGCAGTGTGTGGGGAACTCTTTGTACAGCCCGCCATCGAAGGTGATGCGGAGCCGGCATCACGAGAAACAGTGGCAGCACGAGAAACAGCGGTGGAAGACCTGCTCTGGGCCGTTTTTATGATGCCCGAATTTATCATGGTAAGATAAGACGAAACCATGTTTTTCAGAGACGGATCATGTTCCACGACGGATCAAGTTCCAATACCGATCTAGCAAAAAGGTTTTGAGTTGTGGTGTTGAGCGAAACGATTGAACGACGACGCTTCTTGAAAAGTCTTGCCGCTGCTGGTTCAGCGACCTTGGCGATGGGGGCTCCCCGTGTTTTGCTGGCGAACGAGCCGGTCGAGCAACCCGAGGCCAAAGCGGATGCTTGTATCTTGATTTGGATGGGGGGCGGAATGGCGGCCCCGGATACGTTTGACCCCAAGACCTATGTCCCTTTCGAGGTGGGCTTGCCGGTTGAAAAGATGGTCAGCACATTCCCGGCGATTGATACCGCCGTGGACAACATCAAAATCTGTGAAGGACTTGAAAACATCGCGTCAGTGATGGATCGTGCGACCCTCATCCGTTCAGCGGTGCAACCGGATCTGGGCAGTATTCTGCATTCGAGGCATCAGTACCACTGGCACACGGGCTATGTTCCACCACAGACCGTGGCGTGTCCCCATTTGGGTTCTTGGATGGCCAAAGTCTTGGGCCCCAATAACCCGGTGATTCCACCCTTCATCAACATCGGTCAGCGATTGGAAGGCGTTGGGGAAAAAGAAGAACTGAAAGCGTTTACGACGGCTGGATTCTTTGGCAGCGAATTCGGCCCCATGAATCTTCCGTTTCCCGAGCAGGCAGCCAAGTCGGTGTTGCCTCCCAAGGGCATGAGTCCCGGTCGCTTCACGAACCGTGATCGTCTGTTTCGCAAGCTGGTTGCAGAAAGTCCGCAGCGAGAATTTGCGAGTGATTTTCATCAAGAGTCAATCGTACGGTCGATGGACAATGCTTATCGACTTTTGAGCAGTGATGATCGCAAGGCTTTCGATATCACACAGGAGCCTAAGGAAAGTTACGAAAAATACGACACCGGAAGGTTTGGCCGTGGTTGTTTGTTGGCTCGTCGCCTGGTTGAGTCCGGTGCGCGGTTTGTCGAAGTCACAACCGAATATGTGCCTTTCCTGCATTGGGATACACATCAGGATGGACATCGAACGGTTGCTCGCATGCACAGCGAAATGGATCGGCCGATCAGCCAGTTGATCCTTGATCTCGAGGCTCGCGGTTTGCTCGATCGCACGCTTGTGATCATTGCTTCGGAGTTCAGTCGTGACGCGATCATGGAGGGCAGACCAGGTTCTTCTGCCAATGATCAGGCAACCCACAAAGTCGACAAACTTGGCGATATGAAACATTATGGCTTGCATCGCCACTTCACTGGTGGCACCAGTGTGGTGATGTTCGGCGGTGGTACGAAACGCGGTTTTCTGTACGGTAAAACTGCGGACGAAAGGCCGCTGCTGGCTATTGAAAATCCTGTCACGATTACCGATATGCATGCCACCATCATGCGGGCGATGGGGATCAGTCCAAAAACCGGATTTGAAATCGAGGGTCGGCCCTTCTATGTGACAGCGGACGGCAAAGGAAATCCGGTTCAGGATATTTTTGCCTAATCCTGGTCCGTGATCCTCTAAGCCTTGATTATCTGGGGGGCGAATCTTTCTCAGGCTGCTTTCCATACGCTGGTTGGTATTTTCAGACAGTGCCGACACAGGTTTCGGCGTCCTTCTGAAGTGTCCTTCTGAAGTGTTGGGCCGCGAAACGCGATGTTTCTAAACGCGATGTTTCTAAACGCGATGTTTCTAAACGCGATGTTTCTAAACGCGATGTTTACAGGGGACTCCCCGCAATCCTGAGTGTGAGAGGCCTGGGGCACGCTGGTGGCGTTCTGGCAGGATTACGAGTATGTGGTTGGCGGGCTACCCACGGAGCATCTGATCGCTGACAATCTGGTCCGCTCAACGTTCTCGCAGGGAGGTGAAAGTCAATGGCACGCAACGAACAACTGATCCGTCAGCACAAACTCTTGCAGTTGCTTGAATACTCGCGGTTTGGTCGTACCTTGGAAGAATTACGAGGGGACCTTGTCGCTGACTTGGGGCTTTCGAACTTGCACGAACGGACCGTCCGTCGCGATGTCGAGGCTCTGCAGGCTGCGGGATTTGACATCCAGAATGATCAGGTTGAACGGGGCAAGGTTTACAAGCTTGGCCAGAACAACACCGGTGTTCATGAGATCGGGATTTCGGCAACAGAATTGATCGCCTTGTCCATTGGACGTGAGTTGCTCTACCCGCTGATCGGCACACAGTATTGGCGTGGGATCGAGTCTTTCTGGAACAAGGTGCAGGAATCTGTTCCCAACGGCGTGTTTGATCACTATTCGCGTTATCGCAAAACGTTGTATGTCTTTGGCTCTCCTCGGAAAAGCTATGAGAAACAGGAGGGCATGTTGAAGACAGTCCATCGGGCAATTCTGGAACACCGCGTGGTCGAAATCGAGTACGAGTCCGTGGGTAAGCCAGTTTCCAGGCGGCGAGTCGAACCGTACGGTTTAGCTGTTTATCAAAGCAGCATTTACGTTGTCGCTGCGGCTCCGGAAGTTGAGGATCCAAGTGATCGACTGCGGCATTGGAAACTTGATCGGTTTCATCATGCGACGGCACTGGATGAATACTTCAAGCCCGATCCGAGCATCGATCTTTCTGAGCATCTTGGCAAATCGATCGGTATTTTTTCCGGAGAAGATCCTACTTTGGTACGTATCAAGGTTGGGCAGCGGGCTGCGGCGTGGGTACGTGAGGACCCCTGGCACCCGGAACAGAAACTCGAGCTTCAGGACGACGACACCTCGATTCTAACGGTTCCTGTCTCGCATCCCCGTGAGGTCCTGCCAAAGGTGCTTTCTCTCGGCGCCGATGCTGAGGTTTTGGAGCCAGCGTCCTTTCGGGAGGCAACTGCAGAAGCAGTTCAGCAAATGGCGGCTTCCTATGGGAAAGCGGCTAGCTGAATCAGGCAGGCAGACGCCTTTGTTGGCGTTATTCAAGCCGGTTCACCGGTGGTTCTGGCAGTCGGTAGGGATCCACCTTTCGCGGAGATTCAGATTTCAGAGCTCTCGCCCCGGCGGGTAGTCCGGTTCACTTGAAACGCGTTTCAAGCAGTGGGGAAATCCATTGACGCCATGAACTGAGTGAAAAACCAGTCAGTTCTGCCGAAATCCGTAACTCGCCTGTCCCGGAAGTTTGTCGAGGCGTTAACATAAAGTATCTGCTTCCCTTAATCGAACTTGGTGAATTGGCCACATGTTTTCACTCTCAGCTGGTCGTCTGTCTGTTCCGCTCGCACTCGTCCTGGGCATGTGTCTCTTTATTCAGCCGTCGTCTGCGAATGAGAACGAAGCAGTGTTGTCCTCAACTGCTATCAAAGAACTGATTCAGGAATTGGGCTCAGATAGTTACGCGACGCGTATGAACGCGCGAGACAAACTGCAGCGAGTTGGGCTTGAGGCTTTCGACGAATTGCACACTGCTAAGACCAGCCTTGATTACGAGATAGCGTTGGCCGCCAAGTATCTGCTTGGCAGTTTGGTCACCAAGTGGTCAAAGGAGACCGATCCACCGCAGGTTCGTGAGGCGTTAAACGAATACGGGGGGCAAAATGAAGCGGAACGCGAGAGTCGAATCAAAATGCTTGCGGAGTTGCCTGACCGTGTTGGGCTGCTTGCCTTGATTCGAGTCGTGCGATTCGAATCGATCTTGAGATTGAGTCGAAAAGCTGCCATCACGATCATGGAACAAGGCATTCAAGCTGAGGAAGACGCTCGCAATGCAAACTCCAAAATCATTTCCGATGGATTGTCCGGAGTGGAGCGTGAGGCAGCAGGTTGGTTGCGAATCTACGCCATGGATCTTGCCGTTGGCAAATTCTCGACTGACCAATGGAAGGCGTTGATTCGAAAACAACGTGATCAAATTGATTCGGTGTCCAGTGCTGAGACGTCACGGCCAATTGTCTTGAGCCTGGTACGCGTTTGTGCGGTGCATGCGTCAGCGATGGGCAAACGTGATGTAGCTTTACAGCTTGCCATCGACAACGCCGACCTCGTTTCGCAGACCACATCAGACTTGATCGAGGCGAGTAACTGGGCTACGGACCACGGGCTTCATCCTTTCGTGGTCGCGTTACAAGCGCTAAGCCAACCAAGGTTCAGCCAGTCCGCTGTACTGCTATACAGCCATGCAAATGCTTTACAGGTTGGGGGAGACAAGACTGAGTCGCAACGTGTTGCGGATTTGGCTTATGGACTTAATCCTTTGCCCCGAAACAAGGAGGCTCGGGAGAAAATGCAGCCGAAGGACTTGGAAGACAATGCGGTTGCTCACCGAAATATTGCAATGTCGCTGCAAGAACGTGGGTTATTTCAGTGGTCCGAACGCGAATTTCTGCAGATCATTAGTGCACTGGAGTTGGATGACACAACATCCATCGTGGCGCGGAGTGATTTGTCCCGCATGTACGGAGATATGCTGAGGCATCGGGATGTGGTGGTTGTGCTCAAGCCCTTGGTTGAACGACTTGAAAAGGATGCTGAATTTAAAGAAAAAATGTCGAACACGCTGGGTAGGCTACCCCTCAATTGGCAATCTCGAATCGACTATCACACAGCGTTGATGACGCTAGAAGAGTCCAATGAAATCGCAGACGCG
Organism: Rubripirellula sp.; assembly: GCA_028823035.1. Classification (GTDB taxonomy): domain Bacteria; phylum Planctomycetota; class Planctomycetia; order Pirellulales; family Pirellulaceae; genus Rubripirellula. Next base: position 12,690 of record JAPKCI010000069.1, on the reverse strand, counting down.
GGCGAGAGAGAAGCGAAGCTAGATGCGGCTCGTAAGAAAATGCTGGCAGCTTTCCTGGCAAATCAAGATGATATTGATGTCTTGATTCGCATGTACAGGACCGATGGCGATGCCGAGTGGCGTGCGCTGGTCGTTAGGCTGCTGGAACAGGCCACGCGGACATCTGCGGGAAAGTTGAGGAACGTGGAGTCGTTCAGCAAACATAACTCGAGTACGACTATCATGAAGGGTCTTGCCGAGGCGCTGAATAATCATGCTTGGCTGATCTGCAACACTGAGGGTGACCTGAATCTGGCATTGAAAAGCAGTTTGCGTTCGCTGGAAATCGTGACGGATAGCGCAAAACTTGATACGTGTGGAAGGTGTTACTTTGCCATCAGAGATTTTGATAATGCTATCCGGATGCAGAAGCGGGCCTTGGAACTCGACCCCTACTCACTGCCCTTGAAGCGGCAGTTGGTCGAATTCGAAGCAGCCAAAGCAAAAGCTGATCAAAAAGACTAGCAGCGTTTGCAAACGAGAAAGGATGGCATGAACTTGAACCAGTGTTTCGTGTTGTTGGCATGCTGGTTCGCTGCGGCCAATCCGTTGTGGGGCCAAGATTGGCCTGTGTGGCGAGGGCCGACTCTCGATAGTCATGCACCGTTGGGGGCGGCTGAACGAGTGCCGGTCTCGTGGGCAGGGCTGCAACATGTATTGTGGCGTTCGCCCGTGCCCGGCAAGGGACATGCGACACCGATCGTGGTCGGGGAAAATATTTTTCTGCTGACGCATGAAGAGGAGTCTCGAACGATCTCATTGCTGAAATACAGCCTCTCCGATGGTCAGCCGAGCGGCAAGGTGGTTCTACATCGGGGAGTCGTACCACCGAAGTACTTGCACAAGAAAAACTCGTCCGCTTCCGGAACGCCCTTTTACGTCGTTGTTCAGCTTTAAGAGGCAATTTATGCGTCAGCGGTATCTGTCCAGGGGCGATTGCTGTGGCAGCGAGTGGTCGCGCCCTATCGGGCCGGTAGTGGATGGTTCGGTTGCGGAGCATCACCCCTGCTGATTGGTGATCGGATAGAGGCAACGAATGAACGTGGCAACACTTTTGTGTTTCGCGCGTCACCGCACCAGTTTGAGCTTTTGGCGGAAAATGTTACGGGCGACAGTTCTTTTGCCTCACCGATTTATGCCGACGGAAAATTGATCCTGCGACATCCCACTTCTGCTACTGGAACCCGGCAAGAATTTCTTGTGGCAATTAGCCAGGTTAGCGACTGATCTGAGCAGTCGCAAAATTTGATCCGGTCGCCGGTCTCACTTGCCGTAATCTTCGTCTCATACGCTGAGTGGGCGATATCCGCAAAGATGCTGGTGATGTCGTCGATGATTTTCGTTGATCAAGGACTTCACGATCTGTAATTTGAGTTCCGTTCTGAGTTTTGTTCGCTTTTGCTGTTCGTTTGACTGTCTTGTGTTTTTGCTGTTGGTTGCGACAACGGGTGGGTTTGAACATCAAGCAAGTTGTCCAGATTGCGATTCGTCTGCCAAGGCATGAGGAAGCATTGCAGGCTACGGGGTGGGCACTTCAGACACGCGAAAATCCACTCGAAACAGGATCCACTCTACACCATTCCTCAACTTCTCAAGTGCGAGCTGCTCAGTCGAAGAATTCAGGATGGTACTCGCGGTAGTTCGCTCGCCAGTCCACACAGTCTTGCCCTCCCACCGCAAAATCGCGGCATACCTGCGGTCGATCCGCGTGGTGTTTGCATTGGCGTTGTTCAGGGTCGTACCAGACGCACGGGCCGTCAAGTTGCCCGTCGGCAGGTGGTATGTAACTGGCTATGTAGGCGAGCAGTTCGTCCCTGAGTGCTTCGGGAAGTTGAGTCCAGGCTGGTTCGGCTGGCTGGCTGGTATCGGAGTCCTGATTCTGAGATTCGGTGACGTAACTTGGGTAACCCATGTGCAGACAGCAAACACCGCAGTCATTGCAGTCAGATATTGTGGGAAGATTCTGGGCGGGGCGCGAAGACATCTGAGTCGCTAGGGGAATGAATCACTGATCTGCTGGCAAAGGCAGATGCGGGCGTTGAGTTCGAATGCTCGTGATTGCCTGCAGATAGGGTTGCAACGTCCAGCCAATGTAGCAACCCAGCAGCAGAGATGATGCGAATAATCTCAGCCCGTAGACAGCAAAATAGCCACAAAGTTGATTCGCTGAATTTGCGATCAGGCCTACCGTGGAATTGGTTTCATGCGGAAAAACAAGCACACGGGGAATCGGATTGGACCATCGATGGCGGATGCTATTAGTGTCAGACGCTCCAGAACCAGTCAGCATTTGGATTCCTTCGCCGATCGATAGTGAAACGACTGCCTGCTCACTAGGTGCAGTCGTAAGGTTCGTCTTAGTCAGATTTTCGGACGGGGCATTGTCGTGTTCCCCCGAAATCTGCCTTGATACTAACATCGTATGTGAGCCAGCATCGTTAGCCAACGACCTTGCTCTGAAGGATCGAATCTCGGTGCCGAACCAAGTCGCGCCCAGCAGGATGGTGCCGGTAGCGAAGATGGAAATGATCCCGCGGGGATTGAACCATCCAGAGCGAAACACGAGAGTGAGAACCGCTGCTGATACAGCCAAAGGGGCCGTTTGATACAGCACTTGCACGAATATGTTTTCGCCACCCAGCAGAGATGCACTCATCTGGCTGGTGTGTTTCCAGAAGGTTTCAAACGCTCCTGCAGGACCCTGTAAAATCAAGGCAATGGCCAATAGGGTCACGATTCCGTTGGGGATCCGGTGCAAGGCAAAAAGGGGATTTCGGGGCGTGGCGCTTTCATCCATTCTTTCGGTGTAAGAAAAAAACCGGTTTGCCAGCAAGTGAAGTTAGCCAGTTTTGTAGCCCATTCATTTGTTTGGGGTTGGTTTTCGACGGCAAAACACGGTTTGTTGCCTAAGGAGAGTCGAAGCCCCGAAAACCGATAGTTTCCTGCTGGCACGGAGGGCACTTAGAGGATACAAACCAGTTCTGGCTGGTTCATGGGTTTGTTTAATTAAGGAAATCTATCTGATGATTCGCTTTGTGCATTTCTTTCTTGTCGCCGTTTGGATGTGCGTACCAACGCAGGCAGAGCAAGCAGGGGGGACCCAAACTGCTCACAATATGAAAAGTGGAAAAGATGGGCTCGAGTACCTGTTGTACTTGCCGGAAAACTCGGAACCGAAGGAAAATTTGCCATTGGTGCTGTTCCTGCACGGCGCTGGCGAACGCGGATCCGATTTGAATAGCGTGAAAAAACATGGACCACCAAAACTGGTTGCGAACGGCAAGCAATTTCCTTTCATCCTTGTGTCTCCCCAGTGCCCGGGCGGTAAGTGGTGGAAGTCAAAGCAGTTGCTTCAGTTGCTCAGTGAGGTGGAAGAAAACCACAAGGTTGATAAGAATCGCATCTATGTGACCGGTTTGAGTATGGGCGGGTATGGAACTTGGGATTTGGTCGCGAGTGACCCGGCTCGATTTGCCGCGATAGCTCCTGTTTGTGGCGGCGGCAATCCGGATTCAGCCAAGGCATTCGCGAAGGTCCCCACCTGGGTTTTTCATGGAGCCAAGGACCGGGTTGTGCCTTTGATGGCATCTCAACGCATGGTTGATGCAATGAAAGCTGCCGGGGGAGATCCAAAGCTGACCATCTATCCGGATGCCGGTCACAATTCATGGACGTCCGCCTACGCGGATCCGCAATTCTACAACTGGCTTCTTAAGCAACAGCGAAAATGATTCAGCGTAACTGGTGGCGTTGCCTACTCTGCTCTCGTTCAACCGCTGTCGCACTCAGTGAATCATTGTGAATCATTGTGAATCAATTGACGCAGATGACGAGGCGTCAAGATTTCGAGTCCCCGATGGAAGTCTGCTCGACGTCCAGAAATCAATTCAGCATGATCCATCAGTTCTTGGATGGGACGCATATCGGGAGTCGGTAATTTCCAGATATTGGCCACTCCATCGTCGGAACGCGTCAGCAGATATCGTGAGTCAGGACTGAATTCAAATTCTTGGACTTCACCTTGGTGTTTCATGATTGTCCCGAGTGATTGTCCATCATGGGCATCCCAAAGTTGCAGTTGATATTTATTGGAAGTGGCAACAGCCTTGCCGTCGGGACTGAATTTTACATGGACACGCCCAAGACCAGCGGGCAAGACAATTGGGAGAGCAATATCATTGAGATGCCATATTCGAGCGTTGCCATCTCTTGCTCCAGTGGCAATTGATTGTCCGTCCGGTGCGAACGCTATGCTAATGACACCGCCATTGTGTTGCAGTGGCGTTCCGATGGGTAAGCCAGTATCCGAATTCCATATTCGAGCAGTGTGATCGCGACTCGCCGTGACTACCAGTTTTCCGTTGGGAGAAAAAACGCCCGTTTCGACAAAGTCACTGTGCGTCAAGCTGGCACCCTTCGCTTCTCCGGTTTTTGCGTCCCACAGTATTGCGGTTCGATCCCGTGAACATGTCAGTACCTGCTTGCCGTCTGCTGAGAATTTAGCATCCTGCAATGATCGGGATTGCTTGAGGATGAATTGCGACTCTCCAGTGATGCCATTGCAAAGTACAGCGGAAGATCCTGCATAGACGATTAACAATTGCGAACCGTCGGGGGTGAATTCCATTTGTGAAACAAATCGATCGCCGCCATGGGACGCGTTGTGCACAACCGAAGATATCGCGGTTTGGGTAGACAGCCGATAGATACGCGTGTTACCCATCGCATCGCCCAATGCAATTTTGTCATCATCCGTGTGCATCGTGATGCGGGTGATTTCTGATCCATGATTGATGGTTGTTGGTAGCGGTCGACCTGTTTTAGCGTCCCAGTGCCGGAGGATTCCATCTGTACCTCCGGTCAAGAAGGACAATCCATCATGGCTTAGCACAAAGGCATTTGTGATGCTCGCGTCAATGATGTTGGATTTTAGAAATTCATGAGGTTGGAGTTTCCAGTTGCGGATCATCCGGTCACCACTGACTGTCAGCACGCAATTGTCTGGCATGAAAAAAGACTTCTCGATGACGTAGCTGTGCAGCAGGGGCGGGCAGAAAGACTCGGCGTTCTCGGTATCCCAAACGCGACTCGTGTGATCTCGGCTGGAAGTCAACAGCAACGACCCATCTGAATTGAATTCAATGAAACTGATCGAGTTAGCGTGTTGCATCGGTGGAATCAACTCAAGCGATGTCTCAGTGCTCCACAGTTGGACTGTCGACCCGTAGGTACCTGTAGCGACTTTTTTTCCTGAAGGATCGAACCGTGCCACGGAAACTTTAGAAGAACAGATGATCTTTTTGCCACTTTCTTTTCCGTTGTCCGCTCGGATGAGCTGGACGGTACGGTCATCGGAGCAGGTCAGGAACTTACCTCCTGCGGGATCGAATTCAACGTGATTTATTCGCTCGTCGTGCAAGATGCGACTGATGAAATCGCCGGTTTTCAGATCGAATAACATGACGGCGCCATCTTCACTTCCTGAAATTACCCGATTCGATTTCGTCGAAAGTGCAACTGATGTGATCACGCCCTGGTGGGTTCCAAAGTGGTGAATCATTGAGCCGGAATTCAGATCGAGCAACTGTACCTTGCCAGACCTTGTGCCGACGACGCAATGGTCTCCTGCTTCGTCAAGTTGGACCGCTCGAATGATCGATTCGAATTTGATGTCGAGGATGGGCTCTTGTGGATTTGAAATCTCCAGAACTTGGAGTTGAGAGCCCAGAGTACGCAGTATTTTCTTGTCATCATCGAAGAATTCAATGGTGGCGCTCGAGACTGGTCGATCGGTAACCTGGCGAAAAACCAGTTGTTTCGTGGCTGCATTCCAGACATCCAACTCGCCGTTGCGGCAACAAACAGCGACCAGCGTCTTTCGGTGACCCAGGGCGACATGCGAAGGCTGAGTTGGCAGTTCCCACATGGAGATCGGTTTAGTCGCTTGCTGCAAAATTGCGCCGATCCGGAAACGATGCCCCCATTCAGATTGTCCCGCGTCAATACTGCCCTTCAATGCGGCTGTGTAAGAAGGAAGCGCGGCCTGCAAATTACCCGTTTTCGCGGCTGCATGGCCACGTTCGATGTGCATTTTGACGAGGTTGGCATTGAGGGCGTTCGTAGAGGCCTGAAGGTCTTGCCCAAGCTTGTTCTGGCGTTGCAGCGACGCGTTGGTACGGGCTTGAAGCTTGCTTTGTCGATAGGCGATCACGGGGCCACCAATCGCGAGTGCAACGATGAGTCCAGCCAGAATGAAACTTAAGATCGAGATGACGGGGTTGCGAGTGCACCATAGCCACGCTCGATCCGAGAACGAGGCAGGCCTGGCTCTGATTGGTTCGTGATTTAAGTAGCGATCGATGTCGTCCTTCAGTTCTGTGGCCGTCTGGTATCGGTCGGCGGGATTTTTTTGCAGGCACTTCAGTGAGATGGTTTCAAGGTCTCTGTCCACCATGCGATTCAGGCGATGCAGCGGTACCGGGTCCTGGGTTGTGACCTGCTTGAGTGTCTCCACGATGGTGGCGGCGTAAAACGGAGGCCTGCCAGTCAGCACGGAGTACAGGATTGCCCCCAGTGAATAGATATCCGAGTGACTGCCCGACATGTGATTCAATCCCGAGGCCTGCTCGGGGGACATGTAATTCGGTGTGCCGATGATCTGGCCAGCTCCGGTCAAATTTGGATCGGTGTCGGTACGCTTAGCAAGACCAAAGTCCGTGACATGGGGATTGCCCGCCTTGTCTACCAGAATGTTGCCGGGCTTCAGGTCGCGGTGAACGACCCCATTTTCGTGGGCATAGGCTACTGCACTACATACCGCCGACAGAATCTTGGCTGCATCCTTTGCACCGATTGGAGTCTCCGTGATCAAGTCGGCAAGGGTGGTGCCATCGATGAATTCCATCGAAAAGAACTGATTCCCCTCGTACTCGCCGACCGCATAGACAGGGACAATGCCTTCGTGCCTGAGACTGGCGGCGGATTCTGCCTCTGAATGGAATCGCAGCACGTCGTCTTCGGTAGCATACTGTCCCAGCAAAATTACCTTCAATGCAACGATGCGATTCAGGCTCACGTGCCTGGCCCGAAGCACGATACCCATCCCTCCGCGGGCGATTTCCTCCAGCAACTCATAATCACCAAAGTTGACGATTTCACCCTGCTTGAGACGCTCCCCAATGATCGACGAAATTCCTTGCCCAGTGGGACGCTTTGCGACTACGGTCGGTTGATTCAGACTTCCATCATGGTTTGCGTTCAGCAACTGACCGGCAACGGTGGCCTCGCCGCAGCCATACACAGAAACGGGGGTCTCGACTAATTCGGCAGATGTGAACGAAGTCGAGTCGGCATCGGTTGAAATTGGATCCGATGAAGACTGACTGTGGTTCGGCGTCGAAGCATCATTGTTCGGATTTCGACTTAACCAGTCCCGTACTTTGTTGACGGGGTTCATTTTGCTAGAACCGTCTGACATCAATAGTGTCCAATCCGTCCAAAAGATTGCTGTGCGGGCGCCACCCGCGATCAGCTGTTTGCTGGTTCTTGAGGTAACGGGAGCAGTGCCTCACATACGCATTCGCGGTGGCCCTTAATTGTAGCGGAAAATCAACGCAGGCAGCAAAGTCATTCTGGTGCTGGAAGTCAACCACGCGGCACCAATAGGCCCGCCGCAGAGGGGGTTGTGCGGGCCTCAGAAGGAAGCCATGGCAAGGTTGGATCCATTACCTGCCTCGTCGAGGCTCGAGCCCACAGGGGCTGCGTGATCCGGAATGTTGACCGTTGAGGAAACCGATCCATGATCTTCATTCATGTTCCATCCAACTAGGCGTTGCATCACGTCGATCATGACGCAAGAAACATTTCTGTGAGGTTTGATCACGCAGAGGCGGTGATCAGCCGTTGCAACAGAGGCAATTGACCGTCGGATGGAATTAGAGGCCTTGCTCGGTGGGCGGGAACCGTTTGCGGTCATCACTGCGGATTGGTTTCCCGCTTCGCATGCTCCACCATTCATGTGCTCGCTCAGCGTCGTAGTTGGGGTTGGGAAGAGGAAGTCTGACGACGACATCTGTTCGCCAGTTTGCCAGTTTGCTTTTTAGATCGGCGGTGCGGCCTGGTTTGCTCTCGGTCAGATTGCTGGTTTCGCCAAGGTCAGTTGCGAGGTGGTACAGTTCCAAATCGCCTGTCCCGTCAAGATACTCAATCAGTTTCCAGTCCCGTTCGCGAATGCTGCTTGCCGGGCGATCATGATGGAAATGGGGGTAGTGCCAATGCAATGCTGATCGATCTAGTTTTGCAGTTGGGGTCTTGATCAAGGGGGTCAGGCTGAGCCCATCAATCGTCTGGTTTTGGGGAAGACTTCCTCCTGCCATATCGACGAAAGTTGGGAAAAAGTCATAGCTGATCGTCGGTTCGTTGCAGAGACTGCCCGGTATTGTCATGGGTGGATACTTGATGATCAGCGGGACTCGCACTCCACCTTCGTGCAGCGATCCCTTTTCACCTTTCAGCGGCGCCATGCTGGTGACATTGTCGTCGGCTGCCTCTCGGTAGTCATAACGACGGTACAGGCCCCCGTTGTCTGATGTGAATACGATCATGGTGTTATCTTCCAACCCTGCGTCCGCGACAGCGTCGACGATGCGGCCCACCATGTCATCGCAATGTTCAACCATGGCGGCGTACACGGGGTGTGGTAGATCAGCTTTTGTGTCGTCAGCCTTGCGCTGATATTTGTCAACCTTTTCGGACATCGCACCCAGCGGGATGTGAACTGCAAAGGGTGACAGCATCAAGAAGAACGGCTGATCACGCTCCGCTTGAATGAAGCTGACTGACAGATCCGCTTCGAAGTCAGTTCGATATTGATCGGGCTTGGGTTTCAGGTCCGGGTTGCCTTGAACACGGTATTTACCCGGCAAATGTGGGCCGCTGATCACCGCAGTGAAATCATAGCCCTGAAACTGTGGTTGGAATCTCGCGTCTGCCCCCAGATGCCATTTGCCGATGTACCCAGTTGCGTAGCCGCTGTCCCGCAACGCTTCAGCAACGGTGACGGTTTCCAGTGGTAGTGCCATGGTCGTCTGGGGCGTGATTACCCGCTCGAAGGGACGCCAGTGACCAGGGATATGCGCCGTGATTCCAATGCGTGCTTGATTCTGACCCGATTGAACCGCGCAGCGAGTCGGGGAACAAACCGCGCCAGCAGCATAGAAGTCAGTGAACCGAAGCCCCTCTTTGGCCAATTGGTCGATTCGTGGCGTATCGATGAACTCGTTGCCGTAACATCCGATATCTTTCCATCCCAAATCGTCTATGAAAATCAAAACAATGTTGGGTCGGTCAGCCGCCTCGAGGAAGGCTGAATGAGAAACAAGTACGGCAAGAACGAGGATGAGACGAGAGGGATGCACCGCAGGATTACTCCTTGAAATGGGGCTGTTAAGGAAATGGGGCTGTTAAGGCCAGGACGCGAACTGTGGTTGACTGGGCGACGGATGCCGCACGATGTAAGTGGCGATGATCTTGACGAATTGGCGCATCGTCCAGTGATCAAGTCATTGGTCTGCAAGTGGTGGCAAATCAGGGTCAGTTGCGAATCGCAGCAGAATCCTGCATTTGCGTTGCTCATGCGTGGCAGACAGGTCAACTCAATTCGATCAAGTTTCGTGATAGTTTGCCTTCGACTGTGAGATCCATTGTATCGCAAAGTAACAGTATGGTTGGTGACTGAAATGCAAAATGGGATGCCGAGTTGATAACGCTCCGGTTTTCAGGCAGCCCTTTAAGTACTCGTTCGCAGCTCGGTGCGGGGATAGTTGGTTGCTGGATTCGTCAGGCATTCTCAGCTACTGTAAGAACAGTTGTCGTTCAGTAACTCGGAAAAGTGTGTTCTGGCTTGATTGACGATCCAGCGAAACCGCATGATCCGCCCAGGGCCTTGAAAAATGCAACGCAGCACCTGAAGAAAATATTGTTCGGTTCGCTACGATTCAGTGAAGTTCATGTTACGTAATAAATCAAAAGGTATTCCGATGCACCCGTTCCTGTTCTTGCTGTGCGTTTTCAGTTGCATGGCTCCCATCGCTGCGGCCGAAAAGAGAGTCAAAGTGTTTGTGCTGGCGGGGCAATCAAACATGGAAGGGCAGGGTGTCGTCGATCTGGATCATCCCGAGTATTACAACGGCGGAAAAGGAAGTCTTGTCTGGTCGATGCAGCACGGAAAAACGAAATTGAAAATGAAGCATCTCAGAGATGAATCAGGGCAATGGGCCGTTCGGGACGATGTCTTTGTCCGGTATCAGACTCCCCATGAACTGAAAACCGGAAAACTGAGTGTCGGGTTCGCCGTCTATCCCGGCAAACATCACATCGGCCCAGAGTTGCAATTTGGACACCTGTTGGGGGACTACTTGGATGAGCCTGTTTTGCTGATCAAGACTTGTTGGGGTGGAAAGAGCCTTTATAAGGATTTTCGTCCGCCTGCTGCGGGCGGCAAAATGGGTGAGTTCTATTCCCAAATGATTCAAGACGTGCAGTATGTCATGAGTCATGTAGGAGAAGAGATCAAAGAGTTAAAGGATGCCAAGCTTGAAGTCGCAGGTTTTGTCTGGTTTCAGGGTTGGAATGACATGTTCGATGAACAGGCGCGGGATGAGTATGCGGACAACCTGACTTGGCTTGTCTCGGATATGCGTCAAGCCTTTCACAGCCCAAGCCTGCCAGTGGTCATTGGCGAGACGGGAAATTCTGGTTCAGATGCTGGCAAGAATATGCTGGCGATTCGGTTGGCCCAGGCGGAAGCCGCTGTGAAAATTCGGCCGGTTGGTTCTGCAGCGTTTGTTTCCACGACCGACTTTGCGAGATCCAAGGATCTGTCGCCCAACGTTGGGCATGGTCATCATTGGTTTGGGAATGCGGAAAGCTATTTTCTGATCGGTGATGCCATGGGTAATGCCATGATCGAACTATTAAGGTCGCAGCAAAAGTAGTGGTGGCGGATTGACGATGGTCAATCATTCGGGTCAACGATATTTCGCCAGTCGGGATAGGTTGGCCGTTCTTTGGTGTCCCGGTTGCCAGCACCTTTGGGAGCGGGGGGGCTGGAGTCGAGGACGTTCTGCAACTTGGCTCGCGTTTTGCTGTTGCTTTGGCTGAGAGAGGTACTGCCAAGATCGTTCGCTTCTTTCAGATCTGCCGGAATGTTATAGAAGCGTCCATCGCGATAGAGTTTGTACTGCTGAGTTCGTGCGAATTGGCCCGGCTTCTTGTTCCAATAAGGCTGGTAATGCGTGAACACCCAGTCCCTGGGATTACCCGGCTTGCCCATTAGTTGTGGTAGAAAACTGCGACCGTCCACGGGGTCGTTGCCACTCAGCGCAAGGCCAGTCGCCTGAGCCAGCGTCGGGTACAGATCGGTGAATTCAATCAGATTGTTGGATACGGTTCCCTCAGGTGCGGTGCCAATCCATGAGGCCACCATCGGGACGTGAGTCCCCATGTCGGTCATGCCTCCCTTGCCACCTTGAATCAACTGGCCATTCCAACGAGAGGTGATGCTGGTGTTGGTTCCGTTGTCTCCAGTGAAAATAATGATGGTGTTTTCCAGCTTGTTCAGTGCACGGACTTTGTCGACGATCCGACCCACAATCTTGTCCATGTAGTTCACCATGGCCACAAAGTTCTGTTTCTTTTTCTCTTTGTTTTTGGGAGCCTTGTTTGCGTCCTGCGATCTCGGTTCTTTACCAATGGTGTCTGGGGTTTTGACGAAGGGGTCGTGAACCAGCATCATGGGATAATAGACAAAGAACGGCGTGTTCTGATTTTTATCCATGAAGTCGCACAGGAAATCACACAACAGGTCCGGTCCATATTTTCCGAAATTGTCCTGAACGGTTTGCATTTTTCCATTTCGTTCCAGCGGTGGACTCCAGAACCGTTCGCCGCCACCTTGCTGGATCTGTTTTCCCGTTGTGACCTGCCACAAATATGATTCATTGAAACCTGCTTTCATGGGGCGTGTGCTGTCACTCGAGCCGGGCAAGTTGTTGTACAGGCCGTTGAGTTGCCACTTTCCTGCAATCGCCGTCTTGTAGCCCGCAGACTGCATCAAATGACCAAACGTTTTGTCTTCGGGGTTCAGGTAACCAAAGTGCGTGTAGTTTCTGTAGTTGTATTGTCCCGTCATTATCTTGACGCGGCTGGGTGTGCAAATGGGAGTTGAATAACAATGTGTGAATCGTATCCCGCTGGCAGCCAAAGCATCGATGTTTGGCGTCTGGTAGTCTTCGGCACCGTAGCATCCAAACGCCTCCCAACTGATGTCATCTGCCATGATCAGAATTACATTTGGCTTCTGGGTGGCAGAGCGTGCGATTGGCTCCGTTGCATCGCTGCAAGAGTCGGCGACTGCGAGAACCAAAAGGGCAGTGAGAAAGTGTCGGTACATATTAAGGTTGATGGCGTTGCGTACTTGGAATGGTGATTGACGAGGTGGCTGAATTACGGTGGCCATAAGCGAATCTGATTTCCATGCGGCACCACGCCGCTGGAATCAGATTCGGAATCAATACTCTAACCTTTTGAGCCCGGCACAGTGGGATGACGTTGGCGACCAGTGGGATGACGTTGGCGACCAGTGGGATGACG
>JAPKCI010000304.1 GCA_028823035.1 Rubripirellula sp. | reverse complement strand
GTATTTTTCGGGTCACTTGATTGAAATCCTTCCGCAGGAAACGCTGATCAACCGCTGCCATCGCCACAAAACAGATCATCAACGAGGTCGCCGGGATGCAAGGTGACGCCATCTAGGAAGCCACTGAGCGGGCGTTTATCCTGTGTTCGGCTGGCAACAGCCGCTACCAATCGGATTTTATTCCACCCGCTCCAGATCACGATTGCTGTGTTCCATCTATACAGGCAGGAACCATAGGCGGCAGCAATCGGCAGGAAGCACGCTGTGCGAGGAGCCGGGGCTTGTTTTACGTGCTTCAACAAAAAAGGTGGTAACTGTGTGTAGCTTGAAAGGTCTATGTTTTTTTCTCGGGGCAATCGCCCTGACGACTGTGTGTCTGCCGGAAGTCCCACTCTGGGCTCAGGAACCAGGCACCTCTCAATCGGATGCTATTATCGACAGCATCGGGGGTCCTGTCTCCGCTGAAAACACGAGCCCTGAGGAGATGAAGGCAGAACTTTCCAAGACAGCGCAAGCGGTCAAAGACGATGGGCTGACTGAAGGCAGTCTCACGGATGGCGAGATTGCGAACGGCCCCATCGCAGCCCACAACGCATGGATGCTGGTCTGCTGTGCTCTGGTACTGTTCATGACAGCTCCCGGCTTGGCGATGTTTTACGGTGGCCTGGTACGTCGCAAGAATGTGTTGAGCGTGATGATGCAATGCATTTTCCTGATGGGCCTGATGACCATCATCTGGGCGATTTATGGATACTCCCTTGCGTTTGGTGGTGACGGCGGATGGATCGGCAACAGCGACTACGTGTTCATGAACGGTGTGCAACGCGAGTGGAGCGAAACACTCAATGAACCCGTGACACCCATTGAAGGCGACATGACGCGGATGACCCACATGTTATTTCAGGGCATGTTTTTCATCATCACCCCCGCCTTGATCTGCGGTGCATTTGCCGAACGAATGAAATTCAGTTCCATGGTGATATTCTCGATCGCTTGGGGAACTTTGATCTATTGCCCTTTGTGCCATTGGGTTTGGGACGGTGGCCCTCTTTCCTACTTTGCCGGAGACGGCCAGTTCCAGATCATGGGAGGTGCTCTCGACTTTGCGGGCGGGACCGTCGTGCACATCAGCAGCGGTGTTTCGGCACTCGCCGCCGCGATCCTGATTGGACCGCGGATGGGTTACCTGAAAGAACCGATCCAGCCGCACAACTTGACTTACACGGCTTTGGGTGCAGCGATGCTGTGGATTGGCTGGTTTGGATTCAACGCGGGAAGCGAGTTATTGTCAGACGGTTTGACAAGCAGCGCCTTCGCAACCACCCACTTTGCAGCTGCCGCCGGTGCTGTAACCTGGGCATTGGCCGAATGGATTTTCTTGGGAAAACCAACCGTATTGGGTGCCAGCAGTGGTGCTGTCTCGGGTCTGGTCTGCATCACACCCGCGGCTGGGTTTGTCAACCTGATGCCGGCCCTGTTCATAGGAGCTGCCGCAGGATTGGTCTGTTACTTTGCCTGTTCATCGCTGAAGCACAAGCTTGGTTACGACGATGCACTGGATGCCTTCGGGGTCCACGGAATCGGTGGTGCTCTGGGTGCCATTCTGACTGGCGTCTTTGCAACCCGCGTCTGCTGGGATGTTAGCGGAGGTGTACCGATTGGTTTGCTTGAATCAGGTGGAAACCCATCGCTGGTGATTGGTCAAATCGCTGCTGTGCTGGTGACCACGGCCTTCGCGGGTATTGGCAGTCTGGTGCTGCTGCAAGCCATCGACGTTCTGATTGGGATTCGTGTCCCAGCCGAGGACGAACAGCGTGGACTTGACATCACTGGTCATGGTGAAGAAGGCTACACGTTGGCGTAGCAGTCGCGCCCAGCCATGCGGCATCAATCTTATCGATTCTGAAGAGGGTCGACGGGAAACAGAAAGCTCAATGCGGCCGTCACCATCAAGGTGGCGGCCGCAGTCCATTGGGTCGCCGCCAAACCAAAATGGTGGGCCACCTGTCCCCAAATCAACGATCCAACGACCATGCTTAGAGCCATGGTGGTCATGTAGGCTCCCATGCCCCGGGCCCGGATATGATTCGACAAGGTCATTTGAGCTGTGGCATTCAAGGTGGTCAGGCAGATCATCCACGCGGCTCCCATCACAAGGCACGCCACCAGTGCGATCAAATCGTGGAACAAGGTATCGCCCTCGGAGTTCCCGAGTATGAACAGTCCGATTGCAAAAGAAATCATCGATCCGGCCAACGTTCGATCCAACAAGTACCTGCGATGCAACGAATGCAACACCCGAGCGGCAAACACGGCACCAACACCAATGCTGGTCACAAGCAAACCATAGCCTTCGGCATCCCACCCCAGTTGCTGACGGGCAACCAGAGGCAGGAGTGACCAGAGCGCCGTTGCCGGTAACATGAAGAAAAAAAGTCCTACAAGCACATTCCGCATCGTGCGTTCCCGGATCACATACAGAAACCCTTCTTTTAAGGCGGCGTGGTAGGACTGACCGCCGGAGGATTCGGTCTTTTCGCGTTTCCAAAGCAGCAACACGACCAGCACGCCAGCGAACGACAGCGCGTTGACCGCGAAAGCCGCCCAAGGGCCCGCCATCGCAATCAACACACCACCCAGAGCGGGTCCAGCAGCACGAGCCAAATTAAAGCTGATGCTTCCCAATGCGATGGCGCGGGCAATCTGTTTTGCAGGAACGAGCACCGGAATCGTGGCCTGCCACGTCAAAACATGCATCACCAAGCCGAGACCAATCGCAAAGGTCAATCCCAACAACGACCAGGAAGTGATCAGACCGTTAAAAGTCAGGACTGACAACAGTGATGCCATCGAAAGCAACATCAACTGCATCACGATCAGTAACTGCCTGCGATCAACTCGGTCCGCAATCACACCAGCCGGGATTGCCAGAAAGATCATGGGTGCCGAGATTGCAATTCGAACCGCGGACACCATCTGTGGATCGGGATCCAGACTGGTCATCAGCCAACCAGCGCCTACCTCATGAATCCAGGTCCCAAGGTTCGAGATGAGCGAAGCGATCCAGAAGGCGCGAAAGATGGGCAGACGCAGGGGAGCCCAGGCGGCTCCATCGTCAGGCTCAGAGTCCATTTGATCAGCCGTCGTGTCCAGCGATTGGCGGTCTCGGGTGCCACCCTCAGCCCTGTCGTTCGCACCCGATTCTGGATTGCCCGGTTGATTCAACGGTGGCTCGGATTCCGGCATGCTGTATTTCAGAAGGTAAAATGCCGCGATCTGCAAATCAGATCTGCGGAAATGGCAGGATTACCTGACATCGTCTGCTTAGGCATCCTCGTTCACTTTGAGCGGGCCGTAAACCCATGATTCCTCCGCGCATGAGCTGGAAGTGAGCTAGATTTGAAGGTGGTGAGTGTGTGCAAATCGGGTTGGATGCAGGCCTTTGTAATGATTGAAGTCGATGGTCTTCGAAAACTGTACGAGAGCTATCTGGCAGTTGACAACGTCAGCTTTTCCATTGGCGGGGGGCAAATCTGTGGCCTAGTGGGCCCCAACGGAGCTGGAAAGACGACCACGATGCGTTGCATGGCGGGTCTGATCCCGGCCACTGCTGGCTCTTTAAGCGTCGCCGGCTGTAGCCTCAGCGGCAATCTGAAGCTCTTGAAAGAACGTTTGGCCTACGTTCCCGACGATCCCCCACTGTTTGACGATTTGAGTGTTGGTGAACACCTCGACTTCATCGGGCGGCTTTATCGGGTTACTGATCACCACGAAAAATCGATCGGTTTGCTGCGGCAGTTTGAACTGTTGGACAAGTACAAAGCATGCGTCACGACCCTGTCGCGTGGCATGCGACAAAAACTGGCCGTCTGCTGTGCCTATCTCTATGACCCCTCGGTGATTCTGCTGGATGAACCGTTGACCGGTCTCGATCCGCCGGCGATTCGCACGCTGCTTGACTCGATACGCGTCCGGGCGGCAGCAGGTGCCACGATTGTGATCAGCAGCCACCTGCTGGCGATGATCGATGACATCTGTACCCATTTGCTGGTGATGCAGGACGGACGCGCTCAATACTTTGGTGACACTGAGAATCTACGTTCGCAGTACCCCTCAGCAGAAACCCTCGAAGACGCCTACTTTGCTGCAACTCACCCCAGTGCATCGACCTTACCCCAAAAAGTCGGCATGACCAACGCGATGGCTGTTTCGCATGGGACCAACGCGATGGCTGTTTCGCATGAGACCAACGAGTCTGTCTCGTGAAACTTATTGCCAAGCTTTTCAAACGGCCGGTCGCCGAGGAATCAAATGACCATCCACCGTCGCTTGTCGATCGACAGCGCAACCGTGACCCTCAGTGGGATTCTGCATACACGCACCGCCAACTGGCATGGCTCGGGCTGACACGAATCCGCTTTCGATTTCATCGGTTCTTGCAGCGATTGCGATCTCCGCGTCGCATCATCGCCACGTCGCTGGTTCTGCTGTTCTTTGCGTTCTACCTCATCAATGGAATCTTCATCCTCTCGGCGAGGGCAGCAACTGACCCACAACATCTGCGATTGTGGCTCTCCGGCGGGATGATCGTGTACACGATTTATCATGCCGTCAAAATCTCCTGGTCCAGCGTGCAGGTTGATCTGGCTTTATCGGAGGCCGAAACGCTCTGGCTTGGCAATTCGCCACTGTGCCGGTCATCACTCGCGGTTTACCACGTCGGCAACCTGCTGTTTCCGGCGGCCCTGAAAACCCTGATGCTATCCATCCTGTTGTTCCGAGATGTCAGGCATCCAACCCTGCTGGTGATCGGAACCTTTGCGTCGCTTGTATTGCTGGAAATGGTTCGATTGACACTAGGCCGTCTGGTCAGTGGCATGAGCCAGAAACAACGCGGATGGTTCCGTCTGGTTGCCACCTCGATGGCCATGGCTCTGCTCATCCAACTGGTGGCTCGGGTCAGTGCGTTGACCCCTGCTGATTCACCGATGTGGCTGTACGTGATGAACAGCCTGCGGGGACTTGGCGAGATCGCCTCCACGACCATGATACAGATCATGGCGACTCCATGGATTGCCGCAGCTCACCTGACTGTCACCGAAAACTTACAACCCATCACCGCGTTGCAATTGCTTGCCACGGGAGGCATGTTTCCGCTGTCCCTGATAATTTTGGTAAAAGCAGATCGTTGGAGTCTGGCGCAGAAGCAACGTCAAGAGGTTGCCCGCCTGACGCATGGAAGATTCCAGACCAGAGAATCCCAGTCACAACGCTACAGCGGCACGCGCACGAACCGTCTTCGAGTTGTACTCGAACGCTGCGCACCTGCCATGACTCGTGATGCCTTGAACCTGATCTGCAGGCAAGCCGTCAGTGTCCGTCATCATCGCACCACGATTACACTTAGTTTGCTGTTGCCTACCGTGCTATGCCTATCGCCTCTGGCAATGGGACGGATCGTGGAACAGTGGTTTTATGTGGTGGGTGGAATTGCACTCTGCACAGTTCTGCTGGCACCACCTGCGCTACGAATTGACTTTCGACGCGACTTGAAACGGATGTTGCTGTTACGTTCACTGCCGGTCCAACCGTTGTCGATGGTCGTTGGCCAGCTTGCTTTGCCAATTCTGATCACATGCACGTTTCAATTCGTGACCCTGAGCATCGCGGCCCTTGCAACTCGCCCTGGATGGGATCAGCTGATTCTCTGGACAGGGATGCTGTTCGCCCTGTCTGTTGTGACCTTTGCATGCGAGAACGCGATTTTCCTCACCTATCCCCATCATCAGCAAAGTGAAGGCATTGCAATGATGCTGCGAACCAAACTAACATTCCTGGGCAAAGGGACGGTGATCGTGGTTTCACTTTGCCTGTTGGTTGCATGGGCCACTTTATGCCGCAGTTCCCTGCCCGAACCCTACGCTTCGGCGTTGTTTGTCTCAGGCTCAATCGCCGCGACATGGACTGCAGCGATTCTTGGGCTGGCTGCGGCGACGCTCTGTTGGCGCCGATTTGACGTCAGCTTTGACACGCCTCCCGAGTGATTCCGGGAGGCGTCGAGCGGGGCAACTCAAAAACTTCGCAAGCTCACCACATTACTTGCCTGTATCACCGGCTTCTTTGCCGCCTGCGGCCTTCTGCTTGAGTTCGTCAAGCATCAGCGTCAAGCGTTTTTTCTGACGTTCATCATCGGTCGCGTCCACAGCCGATTGTTGTGACGCAATTGCTTTTTTGAGATCTCCTGACTCACTGGCAAGCATCGCCAGCGTGTTGAACATCAACGGTTTCAGTTCGGGATCCGCATTCTTGGTTTCAGCCTCGACAGCGACAATCACGTCTCCAAGCAACGGCTTAACATCCGCGCCCTGCTGCGCCTGACTGTACAGCGAGTACCCGAATCTTGCGATCGCATAGGGATCACCCTTGAGAGACTTCAGACGCTCGCGAAAGTAGCCAATGGATTCGTCGTCAAGCATGCCACCAGACAGTTTCAGGCTGTGCCTGATTTCGGTCCACTGCTGCTTGGCCCCCTCGGAAGTGGCGTTCTTCAACTGTGCTTCGGCAAGCTGGATCGCCTCAGCAAACTTACCTGCGGATGCCAGCATCGACAGATGCTGGATACTTTCCTGCATTTTCTGCTGGGCAACCATTTCTTCCTTGTACGCTTCACGGTCCCACTTGCCCTCGATGACCGCGGCGAGCGGTTGATCCATTTCAACGGGGTGGCCGATCCACTCGACCAGCCCAGTTTTACCCACCAAGAAAGCTGTTGGTATGCCTTGCTGCTTCGCAGCATCCATGTAGTCTTTGTAAACTGATCGATCGGGATCGGTAGTCAGGGAATAGGCTGCGGTGATCTCAGCGAACGTTTTGCCGACATCATCATTTTTCTTACCGAGCAAATCCTTGACCTCATCGAGCGATTCGTCAGAAACACTGATGATCTGAACGCCATTGCCGCGATACTTGTTTTGCAACTCTGCCAGATGCGGCATGCTGTTGATGCAGGGTCCACACCACGTCGCCCAGAACTCGACGACATAAACCTTGCCTTCTTCAAACTCTCTGATCGGTTTGAAGAATCCATTGCCATCCTGCACCCAGTGTTCAATGTCCAGTGCAGGAGCCTTGGAGCCGATCCCAAGGTCCTTTGCCGATGCCATCCCCGGCATCAGGGTCCAAACGCCGACCGCGCAGCACATCAGGAAGGTCAGCGTCAAACGAGATTTCAGGTGTGCTGGTTTCATGGTTCGTGGATTCTCTTCAAGAGGAATGACTGTGTGGTATTTCAGCAG
>JAPKCI010000068.1 GCA_028823035.1 Rubripirellula sp. | reverse complement strand
GGACGCCGCCCAAGACACAGGCCGCGCTGCTGGAGGCGATGCAGGAGAAGCGGGTTTCTTCCGGGGGTGAAGACTACAAGCTCGATGAACCCTTTTTCGTTCTCGCGACCCAGAACCCGATCGAGCAGGAGGGCACCTACCCGCTGCCCGAAGCGCAGCTCGACCGCTTCCTGATCAATATCATGGTCAACTATCCCAGCCGTGCTGAGGAGCTCGACATCATGCGCAGCGTCACCACCGACGACAAGCCTGTGCTCAAGCAGGTCATCGACGGTCCGGCAATTCTCGAGTTCCAGCACTTGGTCAGGCGTATCCCTGTCTCCGAGCACGTGTTCGAATATACGGCGTCGCTGGTGCGGTCGACCCGTCCTGATGAGGCGGAAGCGCCGGAGTTCGTGAAGAAGCTCATGGCTTGGGGCGCGGGACCGCGCGCCTCGCTGAACTTGATCCTCGCCGGCAAGGCGCGGGCGGCCCTGCGTGGGCGCTGCCACGTTTCCATCGAGGATATTCAGGAACTGTGCCTGCCGGTGCTCCGCCATCGCATCATTCCTAACTTCGCGGCGCGTTCGGAAGGGCAGACCCCCGACAGCTTGATTGAGAAGCTCTTGGCAGAGGTCTCCGCGGACGAGAAGCTGCTTGGGTCGAAGGCCAGCTGACTGCATCGCGAGACCTGAATAATGTCTGGACATTTACCGCAGACCAACTACCTCGACCCTGAGCTGCTCCAGCGTCTGGGCGACCTTGAACTCGTCGCGCGCGAGGTCGTGGAAGGGTTGCGCGTAGGGAGCCACCGCAGCCCGCTGCGCGGCTTGAGCACGGAGTTCGCGCACCACCGGCAGTATGCGCCGGGTGACGCACTGCGCACCATTGACTGGCGGGTCTACGGCCGCACCGACCGCTACTACACGAAGCTTTACGAGGCGGAGACCAATTTCGACTGCCACCTCCTCATCGATGCGAGTTCGTCGATGAACTACGCTTCGGGTAAAGTTAGCAAGCTGGAATACGCCAAGTTTCTCGCGGCCAGCCTCGCCTACGTCGTGCTCAAGCAACGCGATTCCGTGGGGCTGTCCGTGTTCGACTCCGAGGTGCGCACCTACCTTCCGCCGCGCTCCGCGATGGGGATCATCCTCGAGATCGACCGGTCGCTCCGCGACATCAAGCCGACCCCGAAGACCAGCCTCGCCAAGCAACTGCACGACATCGCGCTGATGATGAAGCGCCGCTCGGTCGTGGTGGTGATCTCGGATCTTCTTTCCGACGTAGATGACATCCTCGCCGGGCTCGACCACCTGCACTTCGACGGGCACAGCGTGGTCGTGCTGCACACGCTGGACCCCTACGAGCTCAAATTCCCCTTCGCTGGCACCTGGCGTTTCGAAGGGCTCGAGGGGGAAGAGCCGCTGACGACGCAGCCCCAGCGTATTCGAGAGGACTACCTCAAGAACCTCACTGAATACATGGATTCGCTGCGTGCCGGATGCGTGGCGGCTCACATCGACTACCTGACCGTCGACACCTCTCGGCCGCTTGATGTCGTCCTGAGCGAGTTCTTTAACGAGCGTCAATCGACGCTCGCTGGCCCATCGGTGGGAGCCCGCTAATGACGTTCTTAAACCCGTTGCTCCTGCTCGGGGTGCTTGGGATCGGGCTGCCCATCCTTGCGCACCTCATCAACCGGCAGCGGATCAAACGCACCGACTGGGCAGCGATGCAGTTTCTTGATCGGAGTGTGCGAGTTCGCTCCAGGCAGCTCCGGCTTCGAGATCTGATTCTGCTTTTGATGCGATGCCTCGCGGTGCTGTTACTGGTTCTGGCGTTGGCTCGGCCGGCCACGAACAGTGCAGACGTGTCGTGGATGCCTGGTGAAGAGCGGGCCGGCGTGATCATCGCACTCGATGCTTCTTTCAGCATGCAGCACAGCGATGGAAAAGCCACGCGGTTCGAACGCGCCATCGAAAAGGCCCGCATCATCAGCGAGCACATCCAGCCTGGCGACCCGGTTTCGCTGGTCCTGCTAGGCGGCGAACACCGGGTGGTGCTTCGAAATGTTGCCTATAACGCGCATCGCTTTGCTGAGGTGTTGTCGGAGCAGCAAGCCGCTGCTGAACCTCTGGATTTAGATAGCGTTCCCAAGCGACTTGAAGCGTTGGTCCAAGACATGGATGCGTTGCAGAAAGAGGTCTACATTGTCACTGACACTCAGGCCCATGACTGGGGCCGGCTGTCTTCTCCGTTCCAAGATGCCCTGAGGGTCCTGGGGCAGGAAGCAAGCGTTTTTCTAGTCCCGGTGGTGGGCAGCGACGAGAACCTCGCGGTGACGGGCATGGACCTTGTTTCGGGGGCGCTACGCAAGGGATCGATCGCCCGTTATCGAGCTACCGTACACAACTACGGCAAGAGCCCTGTGTCGGGTGTTGAGGTCCGGTGCCGGGTCGAAGGCGTACAGATTGACAGCAGGCAGATCCCTTTGATCCCACCGGGTTCATCTGAGACGGTGTCCCTGTTTGTGCCGTTTTACAACGCGGGCCCGGCGCGTATTACCGCAGAGATTTCCGGCGACGCATTAGCAACCGACAACGTGCGCCGTGCGGTGGCCGAGGTCCGCGACCGTGTCTCGGTCTTGTGTGTCGATGGCTCGACGGGGGATGCGGGTCGTCTCATTAGGTCGGCCTTACTGGCGCGGGCCGATGGAGCGGAGGACGAAGATTTCGTGGTGCAATCGGTGCAGTGGCCCGACTTCCCGGCGGGCGACCTCGGTCAGATCGATGTGGTCATTTTGGCGGATGTACCCGAGATCACGCAGGAACAGGCAAGCCAGCTTTCACGCTATGTCCGCCAAGGAAACGGCTTGGTCTGGTTCGCCGGCGACACTGTCAAGGCGAGCAAATGGAACGAGCTCTCGGGTGAGGGTGACAACGCGCTGCTGCCCGCTTCGCTAGGCATGGTGGTTGATGCCAGCGATAACTTGGGGGTTGGCAAGCCGCTGGACCCCAGCATGCCCGATCACACAGTGTGTCGTCCGCTGCTGTCATTGCCGGAAGACCTGCTTAGCGAAACGCGTTTCTTGAAGCGACTGCAAGTGGAACCCGCTGACACCAGTTTCTTGGTGATGAGTCTGGCTGGGAGTCACTCGCCGATTCTGCTCGAGCACTCACTGGGGCGCGGCCACGTATTCATGTTCACGACTTCTGCTCACACCACTTGGAACAACATGGCGCAGACCCCGGTCTTCCCCATGCTCATGCAGCAGATCGTGACCTATTTGACGGGGCGGGAGTTTGAGCAGCCTCGAATTGTTGGCGATTCGCTGACGCTTTCGTATGCCAAGCAGCCCGATGCCATCGACGCGGTGTTCGATACCCCTTCCAAGCAAACGATCACCGTGCCTGTCCGTCAACACCGCAATGGGTACGTAGCCCTGCTGGAAAAGTCGCGCGAAGCCGGTTTCTATGTCGCCCGGGTGAGCGTGCAGTCGCCGGGCATGCCGATCGCGGTGAATGTCATTACGCAGGAGTCGGACGTCGCCTGCGTAACCACTGCCGCGTTGCTAGAAAGCCTGGAGGGGACCGGCATCACGGTATCCGCCACAGCAGCGGATTTATCCGCCGATATCAACACGGCACGCACGGGACGTTCGTTCTGGCGTTTCTTCATGCTTGCTGGGCTGGCCGTCTTAGTCATCGAGAGCTTGTTCGCGGACCGCATCCTCGCACGCAACCAATCGCGCCGGGATCAAGCGAGCCCCTTGCCGCAACATGGGGAGGTGGCTTGAGATGATTGACTTGATTGCCAATAGCACCCGAATTGAGCGCATCTTTTGGGCCCGGCCACTGCCGACGGTTGCGATGGTCGCGATATTTATCGGCGTGATTGTGTTGACTGTCTATCTTTACCGCCGAAGCTGGGGACTGCAGCCTTGGCTGCGGTTCTTGCTGGGAACGGCCAGGCTGGTCGTTCTGGCGCTGGTTGTCGCGGTGCTTTTCGAGCCGATGGCGGTTGTCCGCGAATCCTATACGCAACAGCGTGGTCTGCCGGTGCTCGTTGATGTCTCTGAGAGCATGTCGATCAAGGACCCTCGCAAGCGCCCCGAAGACCTCGCCGAAGCTGCCGCTGCGCTGAACCTGCTCACGTCCGAAGATCAGGACGTGGCCCTGAATCTTGACGCCAACCAGCGGTTGGCGATTGCGTCAGCGTCGCGACTGGACCTTGTGACAAGCCTGCTCTCGCAGTCGGCCCGCCCGGTCTTTGAGTCGCTCGGAGAGGGGCTCGACGTGAGCTATCATGCCTTCGGTCGCAAGACACGTTTGATCAGCGACGACAGTGCATTATCGATCAATGCCGTGAATCAACTCGGCCCTGCCGAACCAGAAACATCCATCACCGGCGCGCTCGAGGTGGTCGCTAAATCCGGCGGCGCCCCGCCCGCGGGGATCGTGCTCTTTTCAGATGGGACCGACACGGGTTCTTCTCGGCGAGCCGAATCTGTCCTGCAAGATCTGGGCGCACGCGGCATCCCCGTCTACACCGTGCCCGTCGGCTTGGCACAACCTGATGACGTGTCTATCCGCAATATCGTGATGCAGGAGGTCGCGTACTCCGGCGATCGGGTTCCTGTCCGGGTCCAACTCCAATCGAAGGGTTACGAAAGGCGGACGGCCCGACTCTCGGTGCTCCTCAATGACCGGCGCGTCTCGTCTCGTACCGTCCGTTTCGATGGGGGTCTGCAATTCGAAGACATCGACTTCAGTGTCGATGTTTATGAAAAGGGCGCGATGCAGATCGATGTGCTCATTGAGCCATTCGACGACGAGGTCTCAGTGAACAACAACCGGGTCGAGCGGAGCATCCGGGTCGTCAATGAGAAAATCAACGTGCTTTACATCGAGGGTAACGCGCGTTGGGAGTACCGGTACCTGCGTGCCATTCTGAAACGCGACCCGCGGATCAACGCCACGTTCATTGCGTCCAACGTCGGGCCCGAAGTCGCCCGGAACTCGCCCGAGCACATCGAGCGGTTCCCCAACAACCGTGAAGAAGCTTTTCAATACGACCTGGTTATCCTGGGGGATGTCGACGCATTGTTCTTCAGTGATGAAGAGCTTGGTCTACTTGAGGAGTTGATCCGTGACCGCGGGGCTTCGCTGCTGATGCTCTGCGGCCCGATGTACTCGCCCGGTTCTTATGAGGGGACGCCGGTGCAGACGATGCTGCCTGTCCGCTTCGATCCTGATGCCGAATGGGAAGAGGTCGCGGAATCGGTCTACCCCGTGCTGACGCCAGAGGGCCGGAGCAGTCTGGTGATGACGTTGGAAAACGAGACGGAGTTGAACGACCGCATCTGGAGCCGGTTGGCACCGATGGACCATCTGCCACCACTGCTGTCTGCAAAGCCCGGGGCGACGGTACTCGCGGTACTCTCCGATAGCACGGACCGAGACCAGGGCTATCCGCTTGTGGCCTGGCAACGCTACGGGACAGGCAAGTGCATGTCGGTGGCGACCGACAGGCTATGGCGGCTGCGATACAAGACCGGAGACAAGTATCACTGGCGGGTCTGGTCTCAGTGCATCCAGTTCATGGCCCTGTCGCGGCTGATGGGTGAGCACAAACGTATCCGCCTGGAAACCGATCGCTCGATCTACCCCGTCGGCAGCCAGTGCCGACTTTACGCCCATGTCCTCGATGACAACTTTGATCCCGTTGTACAGTCGCGGTTTGATGTGTTTGTGTCCGGTCTAGATGGCGAGCAAACCCCAGAGCGTGTCAGCCTCCGCCCCGACCGGTCGCACCCCGGTTTGTATGAGGGCTATTTCGCTCCGCCGAGTCCGGGCCGGTACAGGATCGAATCCAACGAAGACGACCGGCGTATCTCCAACACGACGGAGTTCCAGGTTGCCAATGTCAATCGGGAACTGGCCGACACGAGCATCGACCTCGAGAATCTGAAACGCATCGCGAACCTCACCGGTGGCGAGTGCCTGAGTATGCAGCAGTTTTCAAGACTCGCTTCGCTGGTGAACAATCAGCCGGTGACGACTACGGTTCATTCTGAGCGATCGCTCTGGGACAACGGCTGGGTTGCGCTGTTGCTGATTGGCCTGGCGGGGATCGAATGGATACAGCGAAGGAGGCACGACCTGCCATGACTACCGCTGATACGATTCGACTCGATCAACTCGACTCACGCATCTGGGCAGTATGGAGGCGCCGGCAGACGTTGCATCTCGTCGCCGGCTTGCTGGCCTTTTGCCGATGGGCGATCTCACTATTCCTTGCGGGGATGTGGATCGACTGGATGACTTACATGCCCACCCCTGGGCGTGTTGCCATCCTGATTATGCTGCTGGCTGTCTCGTTTCACCGCGCTTGGCGGTGTGGTTGGCAGCACCTGCGTCCGTTCAATGCCGTGCGGGCCGGAATGCAGCTTGAAACACACCACGGAAATCTCCAGAGCCTGCTGGTGTCCGCGATCCAGTTCCGCGACTATGACGCGACCCGCGACGGAGGGTCGGGCGCGTTGTACGATCGGACGTGCCGCCTAGCGGAGGAAGCGTCGTCGGACTTGCGACCCGAGCAAGCGGTGCCTTACCGGCCCCTGCGACGCCCAGGCACGATCGCGATACTTCTTGTCGGATTGATCGCTGTGTTCGCTGCGATCAACGGCCCGTTCCTTGCAGCCGGGGCAAGGCGATTCTTTACCCCTTGGCTAGTAGTTGAATACCCCACCAATACACAGCTCACTCTGGACCAGAATGAGTTGGTCCTGAAGGCAGGGGATAGCGCCCTGATCGAGGCGCGTGTTGGTGGCGTCGTACCAGAACAAGCAAAGATCTATATCCGGACCGGCGAAGGTCGGGCACGCGAGATCGATTTAGAGATCGCCGACGGCAGCTGCGTTTACACCATCGACTCTGCTTCTCGCGACTTTACTTATCGATTCAAGGCCGGCGACGACCGCACCGATTGGCACAAAGTGCGTGTAATCCCCGCTCCGCGGATTCAGGGGGTCGAGGTCGGTCTGGTGTATCCCGAGTACCTGAACCGTGCTCCAGAATTCGTTGAAGCCCTGACCCTGACGGTGCCGGAAGGGACCGGCGTCAACTGGCAGATCAATCTGGATCGGCCGATCACCGCGGCGCAATTCGTCCGTGACGGTGAAGAGCCGATGGCCTTGCTAGTCAGTGAAGACGGCCGCCAGGTGACATTCACTGGCGGGGTGTCCGACTCTCGGGGCTACAGTTTCTCGTGGGTCGAGAAAGAGCATGGGTTCAGTTTCAACAGCCCACGCTACTACCTGCAGGTCGCTTCGGATCAGGCGCCCCGGGTCGAACTGACGTCGCCTTCTGCGAACTTGGTCGCGATGCTTGACCGCCCGCTGAGCCTGGCTGTCCGCGTCCAAGACGATCACGGCATCGGCTCAACCACGGTGGCTTACCGCGTCAACCAGCACGAGGAAAAAACGGCTGACCTTCAGGATCCTGCCCAAAATGGACAGGGTGACCAGCCAATCGATTGGGACTACCGCGCGGCCTTACCCGACTTGAAAATCGGCGACACCGTCTCCTTCACGATTCAGGTCGGCGACCGATACCCCGGCCCCCAAGGTCCGCACGTCGTCCGGTCCCAGACGAGGCGCATCACGTTCCTTTCCAGAGAAGAATACCTGGCGCACATCGAGAAGAAGAAAGACCGCCTGCTGTCCCGCGTGCAAACGATCTATCGCCAACAACGTTCGGCTCATGAGGTCGTCCGTAACCTCGCGCCGGAAGGCGACGGCTACACGCAGGCCTGCCAACTGGAATCCATCCGCCAGGAGATGACGCGTGATCAACTCAAGGAGACCGCAGCCCAGATGCAAGTCTTACTCGACGATCTGGCTGCAAATCATGTCTCTGATGTGGCCGAGGGCGAGTCCATTGACCAAGTGCGTACCGCGTTACTCGATATCGCGGATACCCACATCGCCAGTGCCGCGTCCCTGCTCCGGGCTCAGTGCGGATCCGCCTGGGGCGACACCGAGCAATCGGCAGACCCCTCACCCGCGGCACGCGCGGTCAACACGGCGGCCCGCGAACTTGGCAGCCTGGTCTTGCTTCGGTCGATTGATTCGGCTCAGGAAGTCTACGCGCGGGAAACTCGCATGCTGGCGCGCGTCCAGGCATCCATGCGTTGGCACACCGTCTCGACTGAGTCGGGCGATGCGGCTAAGACGCTCGCGAAACAGCAAGACGAACTAGCCCAGTGGACCGACCGGCTGATCACTGATCTTCAGAAGGGCATGCGTTACGACAAGCGGCCCTTGGCTGTGCTCCGGCTGATTCGCAGCGTTAAGGATTTGCGCGGCGCCCGGACTGAAGCAAGGATGCGCGAAGCTGGCGAGTTGATCCGTCAAGGTCGGGCCGGTCAGGCGGCGAACCTTCAGGCCGATTTGGTCAGGACCTTACTCAACGCGGAGTTTAGTGTACACCTCAGCGGAGCCTATTCGACTCTGATGAGTACTCGGGACCAGATGCGTACTCTCGCCACAGCCCAGTCACAACTGCGTCAACAGTGCGCCAACATGTCAGCCGAGGATGTCGAGAAGCACCAGCTCGCTCTTACGCAAGCACAAACCATGCTCCGAAAGCAGCTTGTGACCATGCTGCTGCCGTCGGTCCCGGCACCGCGTGCGCGATTGTTTGATGAAACGATACCGCAAGCACCACCGGTTCAAGCCCTGTTGGCGCAAGTGGACCGCGCCATGGCGGACGCCTTGCAACAGCTCGAGGCGGGCGAGATAGAAGCGATCACGGTCGAGCAGCGCAAAGCCGAGCAGGCACTTGCCGTTCTTGCAGAAAACCTGGACGATTGGTCGGTGGACCTGGGACTTCAGATGCAAGGCGTCAGTACCCTCGTGGCGGAAACAAGCGAGCGTCTGTCGCTCATCGAGGAGTACGAGACAAGAGTGATCGACCTGTTGGAGAAAACAGATCTCGCTGCGGCCGAGGGGGAAAAGGTTGACAGCCTGGCGGAGCCGCAGCAGCAGCTGGCAGAGGAAGTGATCGCGTTCAAGAAAGATCTCGTGACGCAGAACCATGACGAAACGGATCAGGATATCCCGCCGCTTCTTAGCAGGCTGGACCGGGCTGAGCGTGCGATGAGTGATGCGGCAGAATCGCTAGAAAGCAACTCGGCCGACTCAGCAATCGAGCAGCAAGAGCTAGCGGCCGATGCTCTGACCGAGGCCTATGTGATCGTCGTGGCACAAAACGAACGCCTTGGCTTACTGCAGGACCTGTTCATGTTTCAGCGGTCGGTCGGTTTTGCAAACGGCTACATGGCCGATATCGTCGCCGAACAGCGAGACATGATCGCGGCCACCGAGGCGGCTCCGCCACAGACGATCTCTGACCTGATGCCGGCGTTTGGCAACCTGCGTCAGTGCGTGGACGACGTGGCACCCCTGCTGGACTTGGTGGCCAGCAGATTGGATGCCGGTACTCCGTTGGTCTTCGCCGCAACGGACCTTGATGATGCGATGGATCTGCTGAAAAGCGGAGACAAGCTTGACGTCCTTGACGCCATCGATGCTCAGGATGTCGCGGCTGAATCGCTGGAGCAAGTGCAGGCCCTGGTTCTAGCCGTGCACACACAGACCGGCTATATCGCTGAGATCGTGGAATTCCTGCACCGCTCGGTGGCGGATGCGGCCATGTTGGATTATCAGCAAGACGAGTTGAAACAGAAGGCTCAGACCGCGACAGCGGACCAACTGCAAGCCCTGGCTGACGAGCAACACGCCCTGTTGGCCAAGACGCATGACTATGGTCAGACCCTCCAATCAGCCACGGGGATGCCTCAGTTCTCACAAGCCGCAAAGCTGATGCGCGAGGCACTTGACCGCTTGCAAGCGAAAGACGTGTCCGCCGCTATCGAGCAAATGGAGCTCGCTCAAACGGCGTTTACGGAGAACGCGGAAGCGATGTTTAACGTGATCAGCATGCTCCACGGCTTGCCGGAAATCGAGGTGACCGCACAGACCGATCCTGAAATCCTGCGTCTGATCGATGTGCTGGCGGTGGCGAGTAGCCACAAGGAACTGTTTCGGCAGACACAGGTCGCCGAGTCGAAAGCAATGGAGGAGCTGGCGGAACGGCAACGCGTCCTCGCATCGCGCTGCAATGAGATCGCCGAGACAGGCGAGCCGTACCCCATTTTGGTTGATGCGTATCGACATCTTTCGGCCGCTGCTTCTGCTTTGCAGTTGCCTGATCGGGACAAGATCAAACCCAGCCAGAAGGCCGCCGACGAAAAGCTGCGGCACTTCATCATTGAGCAGGCACTGATCTTGGAGACGGCGGCGCCGATGGCGGCGAGCGTCGAAGGGGATCCGAATGCGGATGGCCCCGGCAGCGATACCGAGTCCGACTATGCCGCCGGCTTTATCTCCGACTTTGTGAGTGGTGAAACGCCAAAGGACAAACGCACCGAGTGGAAGGTGTTGGCCGACCGGAACCGCGCGGCGCTGAATCAGAACTTCGCCCGAGAGCTGCCGTTGGAATATCGCAGCCTGCTGAAAAACTATTACGAAAGGGTTGCAAAATGAATGCGTTCTGCAATAGCAAGCTCCGTCACCTCACCGTGGGTCTGTGCTTGGCCATGGCCTGCCTTTTCGCTGGGCCGCTTCCCGGCCAAGAGCTCAACGCCGCTGAGACTGACGCCGCTGAGACTGACGCGCCGGAGATGACCGAGGAAGCGGAACAAGCCATCGATCGTGGACTGAAATATCTTTTGGCCAGCCAGAATACCGACGGCTCCTGGTCTTCAGAGAATGGCGATTACGCGATCGCGGGGACTAGCCTCGGACTCATGGCGTTCATGGTCGAGGGCCACTTCCCCGGCTTCGGTCGTTACGGCGAGGCGTTGGATCGCGCAAAGAAGTATCTGCTCAAGAGAGCCAAGGATTCTCCTACAGGCGCCATGGGCGTGAAGATGTATGAACTGGGCCTGTTCACCATCGCCATGTCCGAACTGTGGGGGATGACCAGTGACCCCGAAGACAACAAGGAGATTCAGGAGGTACTGGAGAGAACAGTCGAAATCATTTTAAGATCGCAGAGCCCGCTTGGCGGCTGGCGGTATGCGCCACGGCCCGACGCCGGGCAGGACACCTCGGTCACCGCGATGGTCTTTGTCTCCCTTGCGTCGGCGCGCGAGGCGGGCGTGCTGGTCCCCACCGAAGCGATCAACCGGGTGACCGGCTACCTGCGCGATCAAGTCTGGGACGAAAGGACCGGCGGTTTTGGTTATCAGGGGAAAGGGTACACGGTCGCATGCACCGCCGGGGGCGTGTATGCCGCGCAACTCGCTGGCAACCGCGACACCGAATGGGTTGCGGCGGCGCTCAACTCCCTTGAAAATAGTCCAACAATGTTCTCGCGAAAGAACAACGGCCACTTCTACTACTCGCACTACTACGCGATGCAGGCGATGGTCCAAGCAGGCGATGAACGCTACGCCAAGTGGTATCCCAAGATCCGCGATGCCCTCATCAGGCTGCAGCAGCCCAACGGGTCGTGGCAGGAGAAAGAACAGGATTACCCGCACAAGACGCCCATGGCGATCATCATTCTGGGGACCCCGCACCGGTATATCCCGGTGTACCAACGATAACGTACGAGCACATCAGATGACCAATCATCTCGCGCAATCTAACCCGTCGGGACGTTTGCTGGGTCTTGTTGCCCTGCTTGTCTTGGCCCTCGGCCTGCCCGCAAACGCAAGCACAAAGAAGACCGGGAAACACTTGTTCATCCTCTCAGGCCAATCGAACATGACTGGCGGGCTCAAATCCGGCTTCACCAGCAGCGTGGAGACGCACTACGGCAAGGAGAACGTCACCGTTGTGATGCGCATGAAGAGTGGCCGAGGTATCCGCTTCTGGGACAAAGACTATACGTTCCCCGACAACTACCGTTTTCCCGGCAAGGGGGTGCCTTCAGAACGCAGCAAGCAGCAGCATGGCCAGGAATACGGTCCCTTGATCGAGAAGGTTCGGGAAGCCTTCAAAGGAAAGCCGTATGATACGGTCACATTCGTCTGGATGCAGGGCGAGTCGGATGGAAAGCGCGGTTTGGGGGACGTCTATGAAAAAAGCTTTCTGAGGCTGTTGGGGCGACTGAAAACTGACCTAGATCGGAAGGACATTGGTTTTGTGATCGGTCGCATCAATGACTCCTCTATGAGCGATCCCCACTGGACGGCCATGCGCGACGTGCAGGTTAAACTGGCAGAGGACGCCGATCATGGAGTCTGGATCGACACCGACGATCTCAGCGAACCGGACGACGGCGTGCACTTCCCGAAAGAGAAGTACCCGATCCTTGGCCAGCGCTTCGCGGAAGAGGCTATCGTGTTGATCCGTAAGAGATCCGCAGGAAAGGTGAACGAAATTAAATGAAGATAAGAGGAATCAAAATGAAAACAGCCTGCCAATCGATTAGCCTGTTGTTTGGACTCTTAGCAGTTCTAACGAGTTTGCCTGCAGTTTCTTCGGCTCGCGGCAAAGAGCCCGTGGTGCTGCTTACCGAGCAAGGTCAGGCGTTTGAGAAACAGTATTCCGAGCAACTTGATGCGATCCAGAAAGAGATTGCAGCAGCGCTGCCTATCGTCGATGCGAAAAAGAAAGCGGCGTTTGAAACCGCCCGCACTGAGTTGGGCGCACTGAAGGCGCCGCGTGAGGATGACGCCGAAGCAGTGCATAGGGCATTCCAGGCGGCCAAACCGCTTGCCGAGGCGAAATCGCTTGATAACGCTCGGCCGCTGATCGCCGATGTTGCCGCGCTGCTCGCCAGTGACGTTTTAGACAGCAGGCTGATGAAGGTCGCGATTCTTCGGCATGGCACGCCGGCCGGCTTGGCAGAGTTCGCCCAACAGAGCGACGCACACAAGGCCTTGCTCGACAAGCTCTTCGCCGACGAGGCGCTGATGAAGCAGATTCTTATGTCGGGCGGCGCGAATGGTGGCGAGTATGGCGAGGCGATGCAGGTCTACACCGCCATTCTCGAGGCAAGCGAACTGGCGCATAAGCCGGGCATCCTCCAAAGCCTCGCACTGGGCACCGCTCTCCATCAGCCGTGGCTGGACGGCAAGGATAAAGGCAGCGTGAACGGGATTGTCTTTACCGACCACAGCAACCCGGACGGCCAGGTCGCACGCTACTTGCATTATGAACAGGCTTACCTTGCGGGAGAACTGGACCCGCAGTTCAAAGATTTCAACGCGTGGGAGTGTCGATTCATCACGAACGACCCCTACACCAATAAAGAACTCACTTGGGTGCGTTCGATGCTTCGCCAGTTCCGCCCGGACCACATCACCAACCCCGATCAGAAATGGCGGTACACGCGTGTTGTGAAAAGCGATCTGCCGTATACAAGTACGCGGCATGATGACGCGCTGGGTTTGCCTCAGCAACAAGCCCTCGCGTTAGGCGGGATCTGCGGCCGCCGCGCGTTCTTCGGCCGGTTCGTCGCCCGCGCGTTTGGGATTCCCTCTAGGCGTTCGACTCAGACCGGCCACGCCGCAATGAACCGATGGACGCCCGACGGCTGGGTGAACAACTTCGGCGGTTGGTGGTCGTTCAACTGGTGCGGCCCCCAAGGCGGGCAGGACTTCTACCTCGATTCTCAGGCACGCGAGCACGAAGAGATCTACCTGCAGGTGCTTCGTGCCCAATGGATTGGCGATGCCCTGGGGCAGGAAGATGTCAGCCTCCGACACTACGGCCAAGGCGGTGGTTTCTGGGACGGTTTAGCGTTCTATATAAAGCGGGCAGTCGTTGAGGCTGCCAACCTCGATCAAGCGGCAGCGGACGCAGAGCTGGCGGCACTGAGTGCGGAAGAAGCCCGTCTGCTCGGCGAGTCGGACAAGGTTCTGGGCGATGGAGAGATCAAAGAGATCAAAATCCCCGAGGAGGACAAAAAGATCGTCGTCGCCAAGGACGGCACGATCATCGTTCCCGCGGTGGCCTGCACCAGCCCGAAGAATAATACTGACAAGGTCGCGTTCTTGAAGAGCTGGGACGGCGGCATGCAGCTCCACTACCAACGATTGGGCAACCGCCCCGAACTTCTGAAATATACGGTCGAGGTTCCTGTCGCAGGGAAATACGAACTGACTTTCAATGTCTGTACTGTCTCGAAAAAGTACCCCGTCATTGCCCGGCTCAACAGGAGAACGCTCGTCAATACGATGGTCCCTTACACCAAAGGGAGTTGGCAACGCACCGAGCCAGAAATTATTGAGTTGCGCGAAGGAAGGAACACACTTCAGTTTACATGCCGAGCGCCGAATCGCGGCGTGAGCATCAAGGAATTCCATCTCAAACCGGTGAAATAAACAACGACTTGACGTGACATTGAAAGAGCTTGCTCCCATGAACAGACTTTCTCGGATTGTTGTCGCCTTGCTTGTGCTGGCCAGCGCAGGCGTATGGCCGTTGCCCGCGATGGGGCAGAATCAGGCGGGCTCGATCTCCGGCGACGAAATCGTCGCACTTAACGCCAAGCGGGCCGAGGCCGGTGCGGCCGTGTCCGCAGCCAGGAAGAAACTCGCGATTCGGCGTGTGATCCGTGAAGCCGATTCGCTGATCAAAAAGCATCCGTCCGCGCCCAACCGCTACGAAGTCCTGAGCATCCTATTCCGCAGCCAGCAGGTGCTGGTCAGTCTGGATAATTCGGCGACGAATCGGAAAGCCCTTCTGGCGACTTGCGGAAAACTTGCGGCAGCGCCGAACGAATATGCGGCCCTACGCCTCGACGCCGACCTCTTGCTGACGCAGGCCGAGTCGGCGCGACAGGGCGGGGACTCCCACGCCCGCTCCGATGCGCTTCGTCCCTTGGTCGAGCGCTACCGGGACACTGACGTCGAGGCGAAAGTGATCCGGGTCGCCATGATCATGGCGCTGGAGTTCGGGAATAACAAGCTGGTCAATGACCTGCGGGAGGTCATCGCCCAACGCTTGCCCGGCGACATGGACCTGATCAATTTTCAGCGAGACAAGCTGGCGGGGCAGGTTTTTGGCGCTCCGTTCATCGGCACCTTTGAATGGGGGGATGGCAAGACGGCGAGGTTCCCTATGGACTTTCTGGGCACGACCACCGCAGTCTATTTCTGGTCGAAAGACGATGGGGGACTCGAAGACCTCAAGGAATTGGCTGAGGCATGGAAAAAGGCGGTCGTAGATCCCGAGATTGCCGCTCCGGGCCGATTCCGTTTCGTCAGTATTAACCTGGACGATCTTCCCGATGCAGGTGAGAGCATCCTTCGTGAACACGGGCTCGATTGGCCCGTGCTGCGGTTACAAGGCGGGCGCGACCACCCGATCTATAAGACTTATTGCCGTCATGACCCTCGAGTGATAATGGTCAGCCCGACCGGATACGCCGCGATCTTTATGACCAGTGGCCGTCGCAGCAGGGGTTATGAGCGCAACCTGCAATCCTGGCTTGCGCGGCAATGGACCAAACCTAGGTACAACAGCCAACTCCAGTCGATGTTAGCGGGCGAGTTTCTGGTAATGGACCCCCAAGGCGTATTTGACCCCGCCGCGCCGCCGGAGTGGAAAGCTGTCGCTGGGGGTGATTCTGTTACTGCTGAGAAACTGCCCCGCACTGCAGGTTCAGTACCGGAGGATAAGCTGCACGCGATCCAGGCATGCTTCATCGATCCGCCTGCCCGGTACCGCACACCATTTGCCCAGATACGTGCGAACTACGAAAAAGCTGATGCTCTATGCCGCGGAGCGATTGCAGCTCATCCGTCGGCTCCCGACCTCTGGGTCGTGCGAAACCGCCGTATCGTCGCGCTGCTTGGCTTGTGGAAACTCAAAGGTGAGTATCAGCATTTTGCTGCCGCCGTCGAAGAAGCCAAGCTCGCTGTCGAGGCTGACCACCCGCCCGGAACTGATGTGATCGCACGCTTCTGTTTGGCAAGGGAGTCACTTCGCAATGTGGGCATCGATTCTGAATCTGTGATCCGCGGCTTTGTGGAGCCAGGCGGACAGCAGACATCCGGGCCGGTGCTCGCGGCCGCCGCGCTACTCGCACTGGACATCGCCGATCGAAAGCTTCACGAAGATTACCGCCGGGCTTATCTGGACAACTACGCCGAACACCCCGCGATGTGGACAGCGACCGCTTTCTTCCTGAACCGCTACCACCGTTACTGGATGTATCATCCGCCGTTCGTCGCGGGCTGGACCTACGGCCGACGTCAGGGGCATTTTCTTGCGATTGGTGAGCCGGAAGATGCGAAGCGCACCCTGCAACTCGAGCTGAAAACACTCGAAGGCGAGTCCGTCCGATTCCCCGGGAACGACGAAGGCAAGTGGACCGTGATTTCCTTTGTGTCGAGCGCGGAAGGGAACAGCTATCTGTCCCGGTACGGCACCTTTGTCGAGGGGCGGCCTGTTGATAACGTCAATCTGTTGACCGCAGTGCTAAACGACGATGCGGAAATGACGCGTAAGGTATTAGCGGCGAAAAAAAGCCCCGACACTTTCCCCACGATGCTCGTGCCCGGCGGGATGCAGAACCCGATCGTACAAAAGCTCGGCATCCTCGCGGAAGATACAAGGCCCAATCTAGTACTCCTTCGACCTGATGGAAGCATCGCGGCAGCGTTATCCGGCTTGACGATGAGCTATCTGAAGGACAACGTGATCCAGAACGTGATCGAGTTACACGACGAGAAGATGGTTGACGAAGCGTTGGCCCACGGCGATCTCGAGGAGGCCAAGCAGCTGGCCTTCGCGTTCGCTCCGGTCGAGGAGCCGACGCCGGAGGGTGAGAAAAAGAAGCCCGCACAGAAGATCTCCATCCCGCATCTGCGTAGCCGGGCCAAGGTCTACGAGGCCATGGAAAACTGGGAGGCCGCCTTCGCGGACATCCAGGAGGCCTATTTGAGTGTCAACAGCAAAGCTGGCTGGCTCAGTATGCGGACAGATAACCTGGAGGAGGTCGAAGAACTGAAGGCCGACATCCTGCACGCCATTGAACAAGCCGATTCGGGTGAGTAAGCCAGAGGCCCTGCCTAACGGTCTCGCAGCCAGGCTTCACATTGCGGCAGATGCCCGTGGTAACCAAAAACTGAATCGACGCTTCTTGTATCGCGTCTTCTAGGCGGGGTGGACAAGCGAGTTCATGCCGGAGGCTTCGGGTTGCCGAGGGCACGAGCATGAGGAAGGGCATCAAGAGGCGTTTGGGGGCGGTGAATTCTGCATCAACACCGCGGTTTGGCGAGGTGTTCCTTTTGTTCGCGGCAAGACGCTCATTTTGCGTTCGCCTTGATCAGATTGATGGCATGTTTGGCGAATCTCTCGCCCAGAATCTTGTAGCCCTCAGGGGTGTAGTGCAGGTCATGGATGAGGGTGCCGCGCTGCATGCGATCATTTAGGTCGTCCGTGTCGATCCAGGACCCACGTTCATAGAACTCTGCAAACTCAACCTGCGTGCGGCGAATGGCCTTGCGGCCCTCTAGACGCTTCGTCTGGTCGAGCCCGTTGTCACTGATGCGGCCAATGACAAAGTTGATGTCCTTGAAATCCAGATCGTCCTGCAGTTGCTTGAGAAGCGCGTCGAGATAGGCCCGATAGGCTGTGTTGCGCAAGTCCGACTCGCCCTGCATCCACACGAAGGTGATGGTCTGGATCTGCTCGCCCTCGACCATCGCGGTCACCTTCTTCATGAGGAGATGATACAAGTTGCCCCTTACCTTTGGCACTCTACCCACCGTAGGAGGCGGGTCCTCGAGATTCGTTTTGCACCAACTGCGGATGGACTGTCCGCTATGCGCGTTCTTGACCACCAGGATACGTTCCGCGCCAAATGCCGTGGTGACGGCCGGCGTAAACGACTGCTCCGGTTTGAGCCCGACCATGTTTGATTGGCCAGAGAGAATGAACAGGTGTTTGCCGACATCTGCGGCGATCGCCTGCGGGCTGAGAACGCTGGCAGCGGGCTGGGACTGGCCGCGCACGCACCCCACGGAGAGCGAAAAGGCGAGGAGCGCTGAGATTCGAAGCATGGAGGGCTGGGACTCGTGTGCAAGGAGGAGACACGCAGGATCCGCGCAGGGGCAAGATGGCCGAGCCCGTGCGTCTGAGGGTAGCGGATGGCTCCAGCCGCGCACATGCCCACCACGATCAGAAGGGCGCCGCCGACCTAGTTCTTCGCATGGCCAGGGAGAACGAAAACTGGGCTGCAAAAGGATTCACGGCCAACTGAGCAACGAGGGGTTTCGAATTGGAAAAAATTCAGACGCCAACATTCTCCAAGCAAACGGCATTGAACCAGCGCGTCTGCACAGACAAACGCCGAGTTGGGCAACATTCTTTCATTCCCATTGGGATGTTCTTTAGAAAGTCTGCCGAAACACGATCGCACTCTGGTTCAGCATGCTCATCGGGTATTTCTCCAAGCCCGTCTCTCATGACAACACGATTTTATCGATAGCCCCGCTATATCGGCAAAACGCGTGGTGCGGCCAGCTAAGGATCACGGTCAGTCAGGAATCAATGAACGCAAAAAGCGAGTTCGTTTTGCCTGAAATTATCGATTCGAAAACAAATTTTGTCTGCGACCGATACCCGATCATCGATAGATTCGCGGCTGTGGTGGGAACGCAACTAGTGAGATGACTAGATGGTACATTGCATGAGGGGCTGTATACGAGCCAGATGTGTGGATCATTGCCACCATGAGCTTGGACAGAGGGATGGCCGACGTTTCCATTTCTTCAAGCATCTTGGGTTGGAAGCGATCTGCTATGAGCTACGCTGTGGTGATCGAAAATAGGTGCGGTTGCAATGCAACTATTCCGCTTTGCTGCGTATTAGCGAATCTTTGATATGCAAAGGTCCAAGCTTCCCAGCCAATTGCCTCGTTCGATCAAAGAACCGAAATGCTAAATGTCGTCCAAGGTAGTGCCAACATGTCTGCGACTCGCCAACTGATTCACGCCGCTCTCGGTTATCCCGGGAGGCTTGTCGCTTATGGGGCCGTCGCATTCGTATTGGGACAGCTACTCTACTACATTCTGTTGGACCGAGGCCCTGATAGCATTGGTCAGGAGAATGGGCTGGTTGAACAGATGCAAGCTGCCTTTGCGACGTTTGCGGCGATTGCTTTTTTTGTTGCCGCAACAAAATCAACGTATGGCAAGGCAGGTTTGGTCCTGTGCGGATCGTTGGCCGGATACGCTGCTGGACGAGAGTGTGATCAATTGCTGGAAGCCTACTTGTTTACCGATGCCTACAAGTACTTGATTGGTTTGCCATTGCTGGCCATTGCAATCGTGGTTGGGTGGAAATATCGCCGAACGGCGATCTCTGATTCGATTCCATTGGCTCGTACTCCTGCGATCACGATGTTTGGTATCGCGGGTGTTTATATATGTGCTGTTTGCCAGATATTTGATCGGCCGGAATTTTGGGCTGGAATTGCCGATCACGAGAATGCTGGAGCAACCAAAGCATTGGTGGAAGAGTTCGCGGAGGTCTTTGGCTATCTGCTGATTGCTTTCGCTGGCCTAGAAGCCCTGTTCGATGCCTGTACGCCGCATTCTTTGACGAATGGCCAATCAGCGATGGACGACGAGTTTTCCTCGGGTGTGTCGCAACCCTCAGACCGCTAGGCCCATGGGTTACCCCCGCTGCGGAGTTGCCACCGTCGCAGCATGTTGTGGAAACGCTGGTGATATTGATTGGGACGATGATTTTTCACACATCGATGTTATCAAGCATCTTCATCGTTGCGATTTCTGCCTCGCCTCATGGCAATCAGCCTAGATGGGGATGCCGTCTGTTCGTTCAGTGAGGGTGGCATCGCCCTGCGCTGACAAGGGAAGGCACCCTGAGCGGTTCGAAACTCGATGAATTTTCTTCTGAGATTACTTCAAGGTGATTTGCTAGCATTCAGGATTGGGTGGCACGTGAGTCTTGGTGATTCGACGCGGCTTCTTGTCAGGCAAGTTGTTGGGATGGTCTGAGCGACTTGGCGGACTCGCACGGCACAATTCTTAATCGGAGCGAATCAAGTGTTCTGATTCGTCTTGAATCGCGAATCTTGTTTCCCTAGTCTCCAGTGACTTGAGATTCTGTGGACGGATCACACCCCCCGCCAATACGTATTTTCTGTGCCATGACGACGACTTCGTCACCTGTGACCTCAAATATCGAACCGGCAGCCGTTCCGCTTAAAGTGAACGTGTTGAGAACGCTGGGACGCGGTCGGGCGGCGCGTGCTCAGGCGGTCGAAGCGTTGATGCCTGATGGTACCGTAGTCCGTTGTGTGGAAAAGGTATTCGCACCGGGGTTGCTGACTCGAATCATTTATCGTCTTTCTTTTCAGTCTCCCTTTGCTTATCAGAGCAACCGTGATGCCATTCTGGCCTGCTTTTACCGGCGGCGTGTGGCGGCGACTGTACTGGCCAATTCGAACATTGACGCGAGGATTGCGGGACCCCTCTACATTCGATTTGACGAGGGTTCAAAGGCTTGGGTTCTGGCAGCGGAATGGATTCAGGGCCGGGGTATCAAGCCTGCTGCTGCAGATGGCGGTGCGGTGCGAAGACGGTTTTTTTGGTCCCGTTCAAAACAACAAATAACGGAATCCGCGGAGATCGATACGTTGGTGTCGACGATGCATGAGCTCGAAGCCATGCTGGATGAATGTGGATTAGTTGGCTCCGGGTGGCAGGTCGCGCCACGGGCATTGGTGTCCACGGCGAATCTGCTTCGAGTGGATGGCCGGTATACGATCATCGATCTTGAATCAGGAATTCCAGCGGTACTGGTTCCCCATTACTTACTCGGCGGTTTAGTGCGTGCTGAGCTTCCACCGTTTGACGATTTGGATGCTGACAAGCTCCGGAAGTGGCAACAGGACCACCAGAAAGAGCTTACCTTCCGTATCGGTCCTGAAGCTGCCGCTCAGTTTGGGCAGGATGTCCAAAAACTGGTTGAACACACCTGTTGTTGGAAGGAATCAGAGCTCGCTTTCTTTCGACGGCCATGGCGTTTGCTACGTCGCGGCGGGATGCATGCGTACCAGCAAGAATGCGTGAGGCGCTGGCAACAAAGCAAGATTGTCGACGCTGATACCAGCAAAGCACTTGCCCAAAAACCAATTCAAACACGTTTGATTTGGTATTCTGGTCTGTTGCCCTTTTTTCTGGGGCGGTTTTGTTCCCGTGTGCTGGGGAACCGGGACTATCGGCATAAGCTCAAGTTGTGCCTCAAAGACCGTGCGATTCGCGACGATCATTGGAAACAATTGATTGACCGTAAGCAGCAACGTTGGATCGAAACGGGACGCCTTCGGGCGCAGCCAACGTTGTCAAAACCTCGCTTCCTGATGCATGCTGCTTTGAGCCGGGTTACCCCAGTCGGTCTTCATCGATTCCTGACCGATCCGAATCGACGACGGGAACACGTGGTTAGTTTCATGCTGCTGTTGCTGAGTCCCCGGTATCAGTCATGGTTTGGACAGAGCCGGGTAGAAGCTTCGATTGATTGTTGGGAGCAGCGAGGTCGAATCAGCCAGGCAGAAGCCGACCTGTTACGCAACGATTTATCCGGTAATGAAGTGCGCGCTTACACACGGGGCTTCGGTATGCACTTGGCTCTCAAGGCTTCGGGGCCATTGATCGCACCTGCGAAATACGGCGGATTGGCGGCATTCATTGCCAGCGGTAATCTGTGGTTTCTACTGCCGCTGGTTTTCACACCCTTCTTGCGGACGGTGGTGACCTTGGCCAACTGGTGGACCACGCGACACGAGCACATTCCACACGGCGAGGCCCTGATGATGGGCTTGCTGCCGACAGTGGGATCGTTGGCCTTTCCGTTGCAGATGTTTTCCGCAAGACCGCGCCTCTCAACCTTCCTGATTCGTGATGGAGCTTCCAAGTTGGGCCAGCGAGTTCCTGTCTATGGTGGAGGTGA
This sequence comes from Rubripirellula sp., assembly GCA_028823035.1. GTDB lineage: Bacteria > Planctomycetota > Planctomycetia > Pirellulales > Pirellulaceae > Rubripirellula. Next base: position 7,139 of record JAPKCI010000068.1, on the reverse strand, counting down.
TTCTCGCACCGAAATCGCTTTGATCCGCAGTACCGACTGGATCGTAGCAATGATGGAAGTCCTATCGGGACTCACTCAACGATTTTGGCCGGTGAAGACCACCAAGGTGGACAGTGAACCGGTGATCAGTGTCAAGCTGAAGCAAACGCGCTGGGGACGTTGGATCGATTATCAAACGGCAACGCACATTGCACGGTCAGTCACGTCGGAAGAGACAACGCCAGCAAGCGCAGTTGATGACGCCAGCACCCAACAAAACGCAGCCTCGTAGGAGATGCCTGTGCTGTGGGTAGGGGCGGGTCGTTCCCGGGGGCAACAGGGAACTGGAACTGCGTTGCTGCAGTCAATGTTTTTTTGACGGGCTGACTGCTTTGTCCGAGACCGATGGGCGAGTTGGTTATCGGGGATCATAGGCCATTTGCCCACTTGCCAGAGAGGTGTGGGAACAGCGGGTAACCGACTCGGGGCGTGGACGGCTCATGTGGCCGTTTACCCTTGGATCGACTCTTGCTTGCCATGACTCAGACACCAGAATAGTGAACGTGGCTAGGGAGGTTGCAGCACCGCTGAGCCACTTTTGATGGCATGGAATCTACCGAACCCGCTCAACAGGGTGTAGTCCAGTGTGAAGCAGGTGTAGTGAAAGAGCACGCCCAGTAGGATTCGAACCTACGACCTACGGATTAGAAGTCCGTTGCTCTATCCAACTGAGCTATGAGCGCGTGGAGCCTTAGTCTAACGACTGCACACATATTTCCGAACGCCCCTGTTCGGTATCTATAATTCGGCAACGATGAGGCCTCTATCGTCCTGCCAGACCACAAGTCGTGTCAATATGGTGCTTTGGCGACTCCACCAGCAGGTTGCCGAACGCTTGCCTCAGAAACAAAGCATGTGTCAGGGTTGCCGAGGTGGCTGTCATGGGCTGGTCATCGGTTAGCAGTGTTGTAGCTCAATTTGCGTTCGTAGTATCGTATCTGACGGACGCGCGAGACCAGAGCTATCGTGCCGGACTATTTTTATTTGGTGGGTACGATTTCCTGTGGCTGTTCTGAATCGGGTTCCGAGTTGGGCGTCTCGGGAAGTTGCTGAAGCGTTTCATGAATCTTTTGCAGCTGAAGATCCATCATCTCTCGCTGACGTTTGAAAATCTCTTCTTGTCGTTTGCGATCTTCCTCGGGAAGTTGCTGGAGCGTTTTTTGAATCTCTCGCTGCTGACGATCCATCATCTCCCGCTGAAGTTTAGAAATCTCTTCGTGTCGTTTGCGCATGTCCTCGGGAAGCTTCTGGTTGTTGAGATTCAGTTTGGGAAGTTGCGGGGGGCGTCCTGGAAACGGTTTGGCATTTCCATTCATCTGAATCTGGATTCGACCGCCCCTGTTCTTGAACTTCTGATACGTTTGATGGGCTTCCGCGTCCTTCTTCTTCATTTCTTCCGCATTCTTGTAGGTCTTCTTTGTGGACTTTCCATTTGCGTCTTTTCTTTGAACTTCAATTCCGTCTTTCGTCTCGTGGATTTCGAGGGATTCTCCATTCTTATTTTGCTTGATGTGAAGTTTTCCATTGTTGTTCTGGGCCTTGATTTGAATCCGCATCGCATTTCCGCCATTGATGCGGATCTGCGGAATCATGAAACGTTGATTCATCGTCGCTGGCTTCGTGTCGTCGGGTTTGGTCAGGATACGTTTTGCAATTGATGAGCTGGGGTCCTGATTAGCAGCGGCGATTTTTTCCAAAGCTAACTTGGCAGCTGCCTGCAAAATTTGGTTCTCTTTACTCTGGAAATGATCCTGTAGGATCTTCAGAGCTCGACCTGATGACTCGGCATCGCCCGTTGTTGCAATGGCTTGCAACGCCTTGATCCCGCGTTTGCCGCCGGCCTTGAGTTTTCGGGATGCCTGATTGCGGATGGCAAAGCTAGGTGATTCCAACTGTTCGACCAGTTCCTGGATTTCGCGATCGGGTTCGGGAGCAGGGGGAGCAGGTTGGGCGTTTGGCTCGGGAATGGCTGGTTCCGATGTGGGTTCCTGCGCCTCGGAGAGGATGCACGAGCCTAGAGATGTTGCCAGTAGAAAGAGGATCGTACGCATCTGATTTCTCGTGGTTGACAGGTGTCGGTTACGGGAGTTTTGATCATGTTTCGGGCAAGTTTGCCACATGAGGTCCAGCACGTGCTATCGAGAATTGCTGCACTTCAAAATTTCCCTCGGCATTATATCCGTTAGCCGATAGCCGCAGTAAGCCATTTTTCGCCCGATTTCAGCCATTGGAAAGTCCTGTTGTTGGAAAGCAAGCTGGATCTAGGTGACTCGGTGGCCTGCCCTCTGCCTCAGGACGATGTTTAGATATGATGGCCTTGCGAGGCGGAGAGTGGCGGGACCCATGCTGGAAAGCGTGACATGGAGCGCCGGGGACGGACCGTTTGTGCCGGACCGTTTGTGCCGGACCGCTGGTGCAGGTTGTGCCAGTCATCGATCGACCCGCTCTGGTGGATGCCTGCGAGACCTGCCTTGACTTTGCGGCGGGTCTCGAACTTCGCGGGGGTCGCTGGACCGTTTCAGCAACGGGACGGATCCACTCAAACTGACAATTCTTCAACGCGACGAAAACTGTAACTGTCAAGCAAGATGAAAACTGACGAGATACGTGAAAAATACCTCGAGTTCTTCGAGAGCAAGGGCTGTGTCCGGCGTCCCAGCGATGTGTTGGTTCCAGCCTGGGATCCCTCGGTGCTGTTCACCCCGGCGGGGATGAACCAGTTCAAAGACCATTTCCTGGGAAAGGTCAAGTTGGACTTCACGCGTGCCACCACCTGTCAAAAGTGTCTGCGTACAGGCGACATCGACAACGTGGGGCGTACAGCGTTCCACCATACCTTTTTCGAGATGCTCGGAAACTTCAGTTTTGGCGACTACTTCAAAGAGGAAGCAATCCATTGGGCTTGGGAGTTCCTGACTCATAAAAAATGGCTGGGAATCAAGCCAGAACAGTTGAGTGTGACGGTTTACAAAGATGATGACGAGGCTTACGGCATTTGGAAAGAAACAGTGGGTGTGCCCGACGCGCGAATCACTCGGATGGATGAAGACGAGAATTTTTGGCCTGCCTCCGCACCGAGTAAAGGACCAGACGGTGTTTGCGGTCCGTGCAGCGAGATTTACTATCATCTCGAAGATGGCAGTGAGGTAGAAATCTGGAATCTGGTCTTCACGCAATTCAACCGGATTGGTAAGCCCCCTGAGAATTTGCATCCCCTGCCAAGTAAGAACATCGATACCGGCATGGGACTGGAAAGGACCGCCAGCGTGTTACAAGGTGTTCAGACAAACTTTCATACCGATCATCTGTTTCCGATTGTCCAGGCTGCTTCGGAGGTGACCGGACAGAAGTATGAATACGATAGTGAGACTGGTCGCCGCTTGCGGCGAATTACCGATCATGCCCGAGCCTCCGTGTTCGCGATTCATGAAAATGTCTATCCAGGCCCAAAGGATGCGAGATACGTCATCAAGCGACTGATTCGACGTGCTGTCCTAGACGGTTATCAGATGGATCTACGCGAACCTTTTCTCTACAAACTGGTCGAGGCAGTGGCGGATGCTTCGAAGCATCCCTACCCCGAATTGCAACAGACGAGGAAACGGGTCAGTGAAGTTATCGAGGCAGAAGAAAAAGCATTCTTTGCCACAATCGACGGGGGTATGAAACGCATCGAGCAATTGTTCACGCAAATGCGTGAGGAATCATCAGTAATGGTTCCAGGTGAAGCGGTTGCCGAGTTGAATGCTACTTACGGGGTGCCACCTGAATTGTTGCAGACGCTGAGTGCCGAGGAGAACTTCACGTTCGACTGGCATGGCTATCGTAAGGCGATGGACCAGCATGCCATCGATAGTGGGGCTGGCCAACGCGAGTTGTTCCAAACCGGGCCATTAGAGACTCTCAAAGAAGCCCTGCATGAGACGCCTTTTCTTGGTTATGACGCGACGGAGTCGACCGCCATCGTCAAAGGGATCATCTCGGGCGAGGGAGGCAAGGGCGACGACGATGGTCAATTGTTGAGTCATTTGCACCGACCCGCCGACACGATCGTCCGTCTCGTCTTGAATCATACGCCGTTCTACGGAGAATCCGGCGGACAGGTGGGTGACACCGGTGTGATTGTGAATGATGACTTTGAGTTTGTTGTGACCGATACACAAAAACATGCCGCTTTGATCGTGCACCACGGAAAACTGGTCCGCGGTGAAATTACTGAGGGTGCAGACTGCGTAGCCAAAGTTGATGTACCCCATCGCGAGGCTCTTGCACGTGCCCATTCGGCTACCCATATGCTACATCATGCCTTGCACAAGAATGTTGGGCGACATGCTGAGCAGCAGGGAAGCAAAGTTGAAGCGGACCGATTAAGATTCGACTTCACGAATCCCAAGGCGATTCCTGATGACACCTTGGTGCAGATCGAAAAAGATGTCCTCGCCCTGATCGAGGATGGACAGCCGATTCGCTGGGATACCGTGCCACTTTCTGATGCACGCGATGCGGGCGCGATGATGTTGTTCGGAGAAAAGTATCCCGATCCATGCCGGATGGTGAGTATGGGTGAATTCAGCCGCGAGTTGTGCGGCGGAACGCATCTGACCAACACCAACCATGTCAAGGCATTTGAAGTGGTTGTCGAGGAAAGTGTTTCCACCGGTACCCGACGTATTGAGGCTTTGACTGGCTCGAGAGCCGAGGAACACCGTGTGCATACGCGGCAGTTACTTGATGGGGTGGCAGAGACGTTGAAGTGTGGCGCTGCGCATGCGGTGGCAGCAACTGTACAACTCATGAACGATGTACGGCGTTTAAAGAAAGATCTTGCCGCGGGAAAAGCAGGTGAACATCCTGAAACCTACCATTTCAGCGGCGAGGGTCCCCAAGCAGATGTTGACGATTACAACTCGGTGCGCTCGGCCGTGCGAGAGATTACCCGTCGACTGAATGTAGCGATTTCGGATGTGAATGAGAGACTGGACGCGTTGCTGGGTGATCGCGGTCGATTGGTCAAGGAACTCAAGGCTGCGACAGCAGGGGGCAGGTTGTCCGCTGATGAATTAATCGCAGCAGGAGAGCGGGTTGGCAATGCCTGCCTGATTGTTGCCGAGACACCCGGTGCAAATCCCAATGTGATGCGTGGGTGGATTGATCAGATTCGCAAAAAGATGGATTCTTCCACGGCTGTCTTGTTAGCTGCCGTCCAAGGTGAAAAGGTATTGCTGGTGGGGGGCTTGAGTCGTGACTTGGTGGAGCGTGGTTTGAAGGCGGGGGATTGGGTCGGGGCGGCTGCGAGTGCCGTTGGCGGTGGAGGTGGTGGACGACCTGATATGGCGCAGGCTGGGGGGAAAGATCCCAGCAAGTTGCCTGCGGCTCTGGAGGCTGCGAGAGAGTCAATGCGCCAGCAGTTATCCGTGTGAATAACGCGGAATTCTAAAAGGAATCTCTTCTGATTCCGCTCGGCTGCAAAGGTTCGATTCATCGCAATTATCGAGTCGAATCGTCATTTGCAAGCAAATGCAGATGGCCATTTACTGTTCCACGCACTGGGTTGTCCGTAAATCAACATTGACACCCGGAAGCGACGGTTGTTAATCCGGAAATCACGGTGTCGACAAGTGTTGCCGATCATCAACTGCTACAGACTGTCCATTTTGGAGTTTCATCGTTGGTGAACACTTTGCGGGAAAGGTTCGCTGGCCGCCCAACTTGGTGGGAGCGTGTTTTTCTGATTCCGACGGTTTCTGGGTCAATCGTCGCGATCGGTGGCTCCACGTTGAAACTTCCCTGAGCATCAGGGCGCTACTTCGGTGGCGCCCTGATGCCACGTACAAGTTTGCACCCAGCACTGGATTGCGGTCAAATATGCGTTGGTTCAGTGAGGTGTCTCGCCTGTTCGCATTTTCCGAAGTTACTCACACGTGTGCAAATGGCCAATGGTCAGCGAGGAAAAGGGTACCACGACAGCGGACGATTCGTTATCGGAAGATGACCCCGCTGCAACTGAGTTTTCATCAATTCGGCTTTCTGCAAGAGACCGCCGAAGGCAGACGTTGCTGTTCCTCTGCTTTGGGACAACATTGATCGTCGTTGCGGGTCTTTGGTGGTACGACTACTTTGAAATGCCAATCATTGTGCAGGAACCGCTCGATCCGCCAGCAGTGCGTTTCGAACGTTTGTGCGAGGCAGTTCGTGATGAGGGTGGCAAAAAGTTGCACATCGAGGGCTTCCCCGTTGACGACAGCATGATTTCACGCATCGGTGAACTTCAGACGCTTGATACGCTGATCATCGACGAGGGTATCGTGACAGATGAAACGATTGACTTGATAACGCAACTTTCCAATCTGCAACACCTTCGTTTGCGACTATCCCCGATTGGTGATCAGGGACTCAAGCAACTGGCTTCCTGCGATAATTTGTGGTTTCTTAACCTTCCCCATTCGGTTTGTACTGCTAAAGGTGTTGCGTCGCTTGCTTCACTTAAAAACTTACGGCAAATCCGATTGGGATCGAAGGAACTCGACAACCAAGTGACTGCTGCTCTGGCAAAGATTCAATCCTTGCGGGGCATTCACCTGATTGGTGTTCCGATCACTGACGAGGGTTTGAAAAAACTGGCAGCGATGCCGTATCTGGAGTCATTGTATCTGGATGACTCCGCGGTCACTGCGACTGGGTGGGAATGGTTGTTTCGAGAGCATTCCCATCTTCATGTGCACATCGATCAATATCACCATGACCGAGATCCCAAAGCTCATGTTCATCATGACTTGTAGCCGCTGGATTCGGGTCTGCTGAACATGTGTGATGCATTTCGTGCGATCCATGTTGGGTCTTGCTGCCGTGCGAGGGCCATCTTCATTTCTCAGCATTGGTTTTAGTCTTGATGGCGTCGCAAGCCAGTTGGGAATCTTTACGGGTAGTGGGCCGATAGTTCTGACTGGATCGATCTTTCGTACGCTACTGAACGACTCGACTGGCAGATGCTAGAATCTACGGTTGCGATAGTACAGATAGGCTGTCGAGGCTTAGATCAGCAACCAGATCAGCAACCAGATCAGCAACCAGATCAGCAACCAGATCAGCAACCAGATCAG
>JAPKCI010000303.1 GCA_028823035.1 Rubripirellula sp. | reverse complement strand
AACCAGATCAGCAACCAGATCAGCAACCAGATCAGCAACCAGATCAGCAACCAGACCAACAACCAGTGGGATAGAAGATTATGCCTTCGGTACTTGCGATTGCCGCACACCCGGACGATATCGAGTTTCTTTTCGCAGGCACCATGTTGCAACTTGCCAAGCGGGGTTGGGAACTGCATTACATGAACCTGTGCGATGGTTCACGGGGTAGCACCACGATGGATCAGCGGGAGTGTGGGGCAACCCGTTTGGGCGAGGCAAAGCGAGCCTGTGAGGTGCTTGGAGCCCAATTCTACCCGCCGATTTATTCTGACATGGAAGCTTGCTACACGACAGGGAATCTGAAAAAGGTGACGGCAGTGGTACGGCAGGCTAAGCCAAGCATTGTATTAGCCCATGCTCCCAGTGATTACATGGAAGACCACGAGATTGCCTGTCGTTTAGCGGTCAGTGCAGCGTTCTCGCACGGCATGCCAAATCTGATCAGTGATCCACCCATTGATGTATTCATGGATCCAGTCACGGTGTATCACGCCCAGCCGATCGGAAATCGCGTTCCAACTGGCGAGTTGGTATGTCCCCACTTTTATGTCGATGTGGCAGATGTGATGGATCAAAAAGTGGATTCGTTGGCCTGTCACGCGAGCCAGAAGCAATGGTTGGATGAGAGTCAGGGGCAAGACAGTTACTTGCAGACGATGCGTGACATGAGTCGTGAGGTTGGCACGATGAGCGTCAAGTATGAGTATGCCGAGGGTTGGCGTCGTCGGCTCCACTGGGGTTTTTGCGGACCCGACGATGATCCGCTTCGTAAGGCGCTCGCTGATGTGATCTGCGAAGCCAACTGACGGGGCGATTTTTCCTTCTGCCAGCTGGGCGAAGTCGGATTCAGTCCCAGTCCAGCGAATCAGGAAGTGCATTGAGATTGCGGGCTTCGCCGGCAGTCACGACCAGCATGTCCTCGACACGTACGCCGCCATCGTCGCGGCCATATAGTCCGGGCTCGATCGTGAAGACTTCGCCTTCCAGGATTTCTCCTCCCCCGTGATCCAGCAGGATGGGTTCGTGCACGTCCAGGCCAATGCCGTGTCCAGTGCCATGCTGCACGCTGGGGTGATCGGTAATGATTCCACGAGATGAGGGATAGCCATGAGCCAGCAACACGTTTTCTGCTGCCTTGTGAACAGCGTCCGCTGTGTTGCCGGCAGTCAGCGAGGCAGCGGAAGCAGTTCTCGCTTCTACGACGGCTGCATGCATTGCCTTGACACAATCGGACGGTTGGCCGTGAACGACGGTTCGCGTGCAGTCACCCCAGTAGCGTGATGAATCGTCGCGAGGGAACAAATCAACCACGACCGGCCGCTCGGTGTACAGTGGGCCATCTCCGGCATGATGGCAGTCAGCAACATGCGGTGCGGTGGCGACGATGGCTCCATGCCCCATGCTGAATCCACGCTTCATGAATTCGATGGCCGCCATGAATCTGACGCTTTGGCTCGTCAGCGGTTCTCCTTTGTGTTTCAAGGAACCGTCGGCTGATGCTTCAGCGTGGGCGATCCGCTCACAGATCATCCTCATCACGTCTTCGGTGACTTTTTGAGCGGCTGCCAGAGCCACCAGTTCTTGGTGGGTTTTTTGTCTCCGATCCAGGACTCCCAGATCGTCATCATAGAGTACGCTGATTTCGGCTTGAATCAGATGCCAGGCAAAAATGTAGGGCAACGACCGATCAGCATAGACTTCTTCGACTTTGGCTGATCGTAGCAGTTGGGCGGCGGCTTCAGCGGTCGCGGTTTCCCGATCCGGGCTGAGCCCAGCCGACGGCGGGTGTTCAGTTGGGCAGGTCACGTCATCGGCGTGACTGTTTTGCCGGACGCGATCCATTTCCAGATCGCGCACGAGGGCGATTCGCTTGTTGTCGAGTTCAATCCATGCGGCGGGGTCTCCGAGCGGTACCCCGATTCGTTTAAACAGAGAAGCATTTTTGTCAGCCGAACCAGCCATGATTCGGGCACTTTTAGGAGCGTGTTTCATTTTCGACTTTCAGAAGAGATCCTGCCAGAATTCTGGCCAATATCGTTGGGCAGATGCCACAACTTTTCAAGCAGTGCCGGTGTCAGGCCGCCGGGTAAACCCACGCGAACAACATGGTAAAGAACAAGGCAGAGAAACCCATCGCAATACTCATGGGAGAAATGACCCGCAGCCCCTCGGCTTCGGTCATGCCGCTCATTTTAGTGATGACCCAGAAGGCACTATCTGTCATCCACGATATCGGCTTGCTACCAGCACCGATTGCCATGGCGATATAAACGGGGTGAAAAGGAAGTGACTCGGCACTTGCAATACCCTGCAGAATGCCAGCGGCGGTGATCATTGCCACGGTTGCTGATCCCTGCATCGTTCGCACGGCGGCCGTCACCACGAATGCCAGCGGCAGCAACAACAAGCCGTCGACACTATCGGTTTGTGACGCGACAGCGGGGCCGATACCAGCTTGCTTGAGCATCACGCCAAAGGCGCCTCCAGCGGCGGTGATCAGAATGATGTTACCGGCTGATGCCAGAGATCGGGTGATCAGCGAATTACGTTGAGCTGCAGGGCAATACTTTATCAGGGAAAGTGCAAGCACCAAACCGATTCCCAGTGCGATATTTTTATCACCCATGCCGCGGAGAATATCGGTCCATAGAGCTGCGTCGATGACCTCCTGTTTAGTCAGGTAGGCAGTGAGAGATCCCAACGCGATCAAGACTACCGGGATCGTGATGGGCAAGAGCGCCCTTGTCAGGGAGGGTAGTTCTTGGGCGGGGACCGGCAAATGTTGGTCGCTCGTGCCATTGGCAGGATTGTCCTGATTCGCCGTTTCACCGAACGAATCGGCGGAATGCGGGTCTTCCGATGCTGCGAAGCGTAATGGGACCTCAACGCAACGGTTGATAATTCTGGCGACCGCCAATGAAACGATGCTGCTGCAGGCACCGATGACCAGCCCGGCGACCATCATGTTTGCAATGCTGACGTCTTCAAATTGTTCAGCAACCAGAAGTGGACCCGGAGTGGGTGGAACCAGCGAGTGGGCGATCGAACCTCCAGCGAGGATTGCCAGAATGAACAGCACATAATTCTTGCCCACGCGTTCCCGAAGAGAGCGAGCCAAAGGAATCATAAGATAAAAAACGGTATCGAAAAAAACAGGGATACCAAGCAGGAATGAACTGGCTGCGAGTGCTTCTGGAGCCCGCTTGGGACCTGTCATTTTAAGCAGGCGGTCAACAATCACCGAGGCTGCTTTTGATTCCAGAAGGCACTGCCCGATGATGCTGGCCAACGCGATCAGAATACCAATTTTCCCTGCTGTTTGACCAAACGCAGTGGCTAACCTTGATGGTGCTGAAATCAGGGATGGCTGGGATTGAAGCTTTCCAGCCTCCGAATCGGTCATCTTGCCGGCCGCGACCTCCAGATTGGTGTACTGGGTGACCGCTTTGTCGCCAGTTAGAGCGGCAACGAGCAAACCGGCTAATAGCAGAGTCAGAAAGGCGTGGAGACGGAATATTAGAATACTGCAGAGGACGACCGCCACAGCCAGTAAGACAATCAACCAGATATTCATAGCTGCAGCTCCTTGTTGCCATCCAGACCCAGTATTATTCGTCATGGGACTGTTGTGCGACGGTATCTTCCCACGCCGCCGTTATGCATTACGCTAACATTTGCGGCGTGCGTGCGGTTGGAGACACCATCCGGCGACTCGTCCCACGCAATCGTTCTAAACGTCTTTTCCTGACCTCTGTTGCCTCCGTTATTAGAGAGAAACAGGTGTCCAAAAGTCCCGGGCCGTTGTTCGTACGGTTTCTGAACGGTTGCATGGTAGTGCATCAATACCTCGTGGGCATCCTGTGATGAGCGCGCCAGCGACCTCCGAAACCAACTTTTTTCTACGTCATGAATTTGTAATCCGGCGAGTCCACTCCCTTTTAGGGATCGTTCCGCTCGGTTTGTACATGACGGTACACCTTGTGACCAATGCCAGCCTGCTCAACGGCACAGCAACATTCCAGCGTGCTGTTTTCCTCATTCACAGCCCTGGGAAACTGCTTCCGTTGATTGAGTGGGGCCTGATCTTCGCGCCGCTGGTTTTTCACGCGGTGATTGGGGTCTGGATTGCCAAATCGGGGAAATCCAACAGTAGCCAGTACCAATTCCGCAGCAATCGCCGCTACAGCTGGCAAAGGTGGACGGGCATCATTGCTCTGGTCTATCTGTTTTTTCACATCTTGCACCTGCACGGCTGGTTCCACGTCCGCGTTTGGGAAGCGCTGATCAGACCGCTCGGATTCGGTGCTTTCAGGCCTTACAACGCCGCGAGTTCGCTGGTTGAAGCGATGGCAGAGTGGGGTCCCGTGTGGCCCGCGTTTTACCTGGTCGGCGTATTGGCGTGCGTCTATCATTTGGCAAACGGGATCTGGACATCGGGAATCACCTGGGGACTTTGGATTTCTCCGGCAGCCCAAGCTCGAGCCTCCAAACTGTGCACGGGCATTGGGGTCGTACTCGCGATCTTGGGCGTCAGTGCTTGGTGGGCCGCTGTTTCTCCAAGTCAGCAAGATACGGTTGACATGCGGGCGGACGAGAATCGCATGTATGAAGCAGCGGTCGTATCCGGAATGGTTTCCGAGAACGATGAGAAACGGTCGCAGCCCAAAATCGAGAATGACGAAACATCTGGCAGCCAGTGACTTCGAGTAATCAATTTTCGTCGGAAAAGCATTAACAGAGACAACAACGGTAAGGGTTATGGCACAGCATCGCGTAGTAGTCGTTGGTGGTGGTTTGGCGGGTCTGTCGTCGACAATGAAGCTTGCCGAATTGGGGGTCAACGTTGACTTGATCAGTTTGACGCCGGTCAAGCGCTCGCACAGTGTCTGTGCTCAGGGTGGCATCAACAGCTGCAACGATCAAACACGGCAACTCGGTGATGATGAATGGAAACACTTTGACGATACGGTTTACGGTGGCGACTTCCTCAGCCACCAGCCACCGGTGAAAGAGATGGCTTACTGGGCACCCAAGGTGATCGACCTGATGGACCGTCTGGGGGTTCCTTTTAATCGAACCGGTGAGGGTTTTATCGACCGCCGCCGATTCGGCGGAACCCTGTACAAACGGACGGCGTTCGCAGGTGCGACGACCGGTCAGCAACTGCTGTACGCACTCGATGAACAGGTACGCAGGCAGGAGAGCACGGGTCGCGTTAAGAAATATGAATTCTGGGACTTTCTGGGACCCATGCTGGATGATTCGGGAAGGTGTCGTGGGGTCATCGCTCAGGACATGGTTTCGATGGAGATTCGTTCTTTCCCCGCCGACGCTGTCGTGGTGGCAACTGGCGGCTGCGGGTTGGTTTACGGTCGCAGTACCATGAGCGTGTTTTGCACCGGCAGCGCGTCGAGCCGCTGTTATCAGGCCGGAGCCAAGTACGGCAACGGCGAATTCATCCAAGTACACCCGACAGCTATCCCGGGAAGTGACAAGCTGAGGCTGATGAGCGAGTCAGCCCGTGGTGAAGGCGGTCGCGTTTGGGTTCCCCGCCAACCGCAGGATATGCGTTTGCCACGTGACATTCCAGAAGGTGAAAGATACTACTTTCTGGAAGAACGCTACCCCGAGTATGGCAATCTGGTACCACGCGACATCGCGACCCGTGAAATCTTTGACATCTGTGTGAACGATGGGCTGAGTATCGAGAAAGACCGCATGAGCGTCTACCTGGATTTGACGCACATACCCAAACCTGAACTGGATCGCAAATTGGGAGGCATTCTGGATATCTATGAGAAATTTCAGGGTGTCGATCCCCGGGTTGAGCCGATGCGGATCTTCCCGGCTGTGCACTACAGCATGGGTGGACTGTGGGCTGATTATGCCAAGAACGCAGATGGCGGCTTGCTGGCCGGTGCGCCTCAGAATCACATGACAAATATTGAAGGTCTGTACGCGATCGGAGAATGTGATTACCACTACCACGGCGCTAATCGCCTGGGAGCCAATTCACTGCTGTCCTGTATCTTTACCGGCTTGTTCACCGGGGCGTCGATCCTGAATTACGCCAATAACCTGTCATCCGGCCACGCGGATGTACCCAGTTCATTGACGGATGCTGCCATCAAAGCCCAGCAGCAGCGTCACGATCAACTGCTCAATGGTGATTCCAGTCACGATGAAAATCCATATTTGATCCATCAGGAGTTGGGCGATGTGATGACGCGCGTTGCAACCGTGGTTCGGCGAAATGACCAGTTGAACGAGGCAATCGGTATCGTCAACGACCTGCATGAGCGAGCCATGCGAGTCAGTTTGTCTGACACAGGCCACTGGTCGAACCAGAACGTGATCTTTGCCAAATCGGTCCAGGACATGTTTCCGATCGCCAAGACCATTCTGCAGGGTGCGTTGCAGCGAGACGAGTGTCGTGGAGCACACTTCAAACCCGAATTCCAGAAGCAGTCATTGACCTCAGAAGACCCGGTGGAACGTCGTCGCCAAGCCGAAAAATGGTGTGATGATTTTGAGCAAAATAACCGTAAGTTTCTCAAGAGTACGGTTGCCAGTTGGAATCAGGGTGATGCCCTGCCAAGCTTGACCTACGAACATGTTGATACGTCGTTGATACCACCACGCCCGCGTTTGTACGGTTTGGTTGGCGCTGAAGTGATTGAACAGGTATGGAGAGAACGTTCGGAGGCATCGACCGGGAATACGGCAGCAGTCGCCAATGAACCCAATCCATGAAATTCAGGAATCGTGGCTGATTGCAGTGGCATCCACGATTGACAGACAGTGCCGATGAGAGTTTGCTGCAAAGAGCAAGTTAATTCACCAAAAAATTGAGCAGGATCGAAGGATGATTGCCCTCGAACCAGGACAGAAACGCCCCGAATTTATCAACGTCCGCATCCGCCGTCAGGATGGTCCCGGTCAGGAACCCTACTGGGAACAACACCAACTGACCTATGAACCGGAACTGAACGTTATCTCACTGCTTCAGAAGATCGCTGCGCAGGCAATGACTTCTGACGGTCAACGGGTCGCACCCGTTGCTTGGGATTGCGGATGCCTCGAGGAGGTTTGTGGTTCATGCACGATGCAGATCAACGGTCATGTCAGGCAAAGTTGCAGCGCGCTGGTTGATCGATTACTGGCCGATAGCGAGGAAGAAATCGTACTCGAGCCGATGAGCAAATTCCCAGTGGTGCGGGATCTCGTGGTGGATCGCCAGCGTCTATTCCGCAGTCTGGAACGGGTTAAAGC
>JAPKCI010000523.1 GCA_028823035.1 Rubripirellula sp. | reverse complement strand
GCTAGGAGTCCATTCCAAGTGTTTTTGATGGGATTTAGGACGATGTTCATGGATCGTCGTGTATTTGCCAGGGAGGTGACTGCGACGATGGGCAGCAACTCGTTTTCCATGCTGAAAAAGTTCGACGGTTGCCTCGGTGAGTCGGGTCTCGAGTTGCTGGTGAATCAACTGATAAGGCACGCTATAGTAGTGCAAATCGACCACGACATGATAATCGATGTTCACCTTGGACCGGGACCAAATAGCTAACTCAAAAACAATTGCAGGCAAAGGCTGCAATGCGCTCTTTTCCTGACTTTCGAACCAGGTATTGCGAGAGCCAGGGAGTTTTTGAAAAGGGCGATCGTTGAGCTTGGAAAGCAAGGGTGTGATGGCTCGATTCAACTCGCCAACGCTGAAAAAACGTTGATCTCGCAGTACGGCCAGGATCTGTCGTTGGGCGATCTGAACGGCCGTCTCGACCTTCGCCTTATCGCGAGGCTTGAGCGGGCGAGCGGGTAAGATCACCGTTCGGTAGTGCTCTGCCATTTCCTGATAGCTGCGGTTGAGTCCAGGTTCGTAACGGCAGGGACGGATCACCGCCGTTTTGGGATTGTCAGGGACAACGGCACGAGGCACACCACCAAAGAATCTGAACGCATGAATATGACCTCGGATCCACGCTGGGGTCTGTTGATTGGCAAAGGCTTCGACGAAGGTCTTGTTGCTCGCCCCAAGAGTGGCCACGAACAAAGAAGCGTCACCGATACTCCCATTCCCCGGATGATGAATGGGGAACTTCTGTCCCGCCCAATCCACGAACATCTTCTCCCCGGGTTCATGTTGTTGCCGTAGGACGGGATCCAGAGTCTCCCGCCAATCGTGATAGAGTTCGCAGAACCGGCTGTAACTGTAGCCTTCGGGCTGGTCTTGCCTAAACTCCTGCCACAACAACTGCAAGGTGACTCCCTTTCGCCGTAACTGCTCTTGAACTTTCGACCACTCAGGCAAGGGTCGGGTCGTTGATGAAGACTTAGGCTCAGGAGTCTGGCCCGCGGTCATTAGTCTCTGATGCAAGTCTTGGTCACTCAGCTCTTCGGGTAAAGGCCAGCTTAGTGAGGCTCCTTGGGCTCGTTTGAGATAATCGCCAACCGTGCTGGTTGGCAACGCGCAGCTGCGGGCGATCTCTCGCACAGACAGCTTCTTTTCGTGTTTCAATCGAAGGATTTCTTTGATGTGACGCATAGTGATTGGTTTTCGTGCCATGAGGTTCTTTGTCCGATTCACCATGAATCGGGGTCCACCTCTTTTGGCATGTTCACCAGCGTCACTCCACTCCTAGAATGAGTCGATCGATCCATTCCGACCCGCCATTCCCGTCATTCGAAACAAGTGTCCGAATCCCATCGGAATAGGTGTCCGAATCGCATCGGAATGGGTGTCCGAACGATCTTCGGAATCACTGTCCGAATTGAAATCGGAACAGGTGTCCGACTAACGTCGGAATACGCAGCTGCTTCCTTCGGCCTTTGTTGCCTTGCGCCAGTTGGTCATCGCCAAGTTCTA
>JAPKCI010000302.1 GCA_028823035.1 Rubripirellula sp. | reverse complement strand
GGTCAAAGCGATCTCGGTGAGCAAGGAGGACATGGAGACTGCCAAGCCCATGGACCGCTTGATCTGCGGTGACGTGGGATTTGGGAAAACAGAAGTTGCGATGCGTGCTGCGTTCAAGGCCGTTGTCAGTGGTTATCAGGTTGCGATACTGGTTCCCACAACAGTTTTGGCCGAACAGCATTACCACAACTTCAAGGCCCGGATGGCAGAGTTTCCGGTTGAAATCAGAAAACTCAGTCGATTCTGCAGTGCGGCCGAGCAACGCGAGAGCGTCAAGGACATCCGACGCGGCGTTGTCGACATTGTTGTTGGGACCCACCGCTTGGCCAGCAAAGATGTCAAGTTCAGTCGCTTGGGCTTGGTGGTTGTCGATGAAGAACAGAGGTTCGGTGTTGCGGTCAAAGAAAGACTGAAAACTCTTCATAGTAACGTTGATGTGATGACCCTGTCGGCGACTCCGATCCCCAGAACGCTGCACATGGCACTGGTGGGTGTTCGGGACATCAGTAACCTCGAGACCCCGCCTGCGGAGCGTCGGGCCGTTGAGACTAATGTGGTGCGGTGGGATGACAGCCTGATTCGCCGGGCGTGTATCAAAGAACTGAATCGGGGAGGCCAGATTTTCTTTGTCCATAATCGGATCGCAGACATGCATGCTGTTTCGGAACGACTGAAAAATATTATGCCCGAACTGCGAATCCGGATCGGGCATGGCCAGATGGGTGAAGGTGAACTCGAACAAGTCATGGTCGACTTTATTGAACACCGCTTTGACTTGCTGCTGGCAACAACGATTGTTGAGAGTGGTCTTGATATTCCAAATGCGAATACGATTTTCATTGATGATGCAGATCGTTATGGTCTCAGCGATCTACATCAATTGCGTGGCCGCGTGGGGCGATACAAGCATCAGGCTCATTGCTACTTGATGGTAGCGCAACACAAACATCTGTCACCTGAAGCGACCAAGCGACTGCGGGCGATTGAAGAGTTCAGCCAGATGGGAGCAGGGTTTGCGATCTCCATGCGCGACCTCGAAATTCGCGGTGCGGGGAATTTGTTGGGCAGTCAGCAGAGCGGCCACATCGCTGCGATCGGATATGAACTGTACTGCCAGTTGCTCGAGGATGCAGTGCGTCAGGTTCAGAATCTGGCTCCGAAATTGTCGGCGGATGTCGATATTGATCTTCCTGTTGAGGCCTACCTGCCCGAAGACTATGCGCCCGATTTGAGGCACAAAATCGATCTGTATCGTCGGTTGGCGAAAATCAATGACGCTTCGCAAATCAATGATATCCGCGAAGAATTGCGGGACAGGTTTGGACCGCTTCCGCCTGCAGTCAATCGGATGCTTGAACTGGCTGAATTGCGGCTCGATGCTGCCGCGTGGCAACTCTCCGCTATCACTTCGGACGCCAGGTTCATCATCTTGCATTACACCAACCGGCGACAGATGGAACAGTTGGCCAAGACGAGTTCAGTCGCGATCAGGATTGTGGACCGCAACCGGGCCTACATCCCGACGAAGGGCTACAACATGCAGGTTGATGCCGTCGGGACCAGTTGGATGCAGCTTGCCCGTGCTGCCTTGCACATCGGTTAGCTGGTTTGGATTTTGACAATTCAGATACTGCGATCGGTTTGGGAGGGACACAAGATTCACCGTCAAACCGACGTACTCTTCGGCTCAAACACCCTCAATATCTGGCTCTGTTTCATTGGCGTGATGCAACGGTTCACTGGCGTCATGCAACGGAAACTCGCACGCAGATCTTTGTCAGGTTGCCCGCGCCACGAAGGTGTCAACAATGTGATCAGCGATCGCAAACGATGCCGTGGCCGCCGGCGAGGGAGCATTCAGAACGTGGATGGCACGTTCGCTGGTTTCAAACAGGAAGTCGTCAACCAGGTTTCCATCGGGCGTGACGGTTTGAGCTCTTACCCCGGCGCGGCCAAGGATCAAATCGTCCGGTCGTATTTGTGGAATCAACTTCTGAAGTGCAGTCACAAAAGCTTGTTTGCTGACTGAACGATGTATTTCGCCCAACCCCATCCGCCAGTGTTTGGCAGCAAGTTTTCGAAAACCCTTGAATCGGAGTGTGTCCGATAGATCTCGCAGGCTGATATCACGCCAACGGTAGCCGTTCCGTGCCAAGGCGAGTACAGCATTGGGTCCGCATTCAACGCCGCCGTCAATCATTCGGGTGAAGTGAACACCAAGAAATGGAAACGAGGGATCTGGAACAGGGTATATCAGATTACGGCACAGTGTCTCGCTTGATGGAGCCAGTTCGTAATACTCACCACGAAACGGAACCACGACCATTTCCGTCTTGACGCCGGCCATCTTGCAGACACGATCTGATTGCAGCCCGGCACAATTGATTAGATGCCCGCACTGGAGTTGTTGGTCACTTTTGCTTTGCAGATGCAAACCACCTGTGCGTGATTGGATACCCGAAAGTTGGAATTCCAACTCAATGGATGTCCCTTGATTACGGAGCAGTTCCGCCAGCTTGCGGCAGACAGTTCCGTAGTTGACGATTCCGGTTTCCGGAACATGGAGTGCGGCGATGCCGGCGACAGCTGGTTCAAGTTCACGGAGTTGGTCGCTGTTGATTCGCTCGCATTGGACGCCATTGAGTTCTGCTCGTTCCGCAATTTTATCCAGTCGTGTTGTCTCTGCTTCTTTGGTTGCAACGACAACTTTTCCGCATTTGTCCCAAGGGATGGAATGTTCGCTGCAAAAGGCTTCCATCGCTTCCTTGCCGGTCCTGCAGTAGATCGCTTTTTGGGAGCCCGGCTCGTAGTAGACACCTGAGTGCAGGACACCCGAGTTGTGTCCTGATTGGTGTTGCCCGACGTCTGATTCGGCTTCAATCACAGTCACACGCAGGTCCGAATATCGCTGCCGCAGTTTGAGTGCAGTTGACAGGCCGACGATTCCACCGCCGACAATCACGACGTCCGAGTGGCTCATGCGATTTCCTCTTTCTGGCAATGACAACCGGTCGCAGCACGAACTGCCGCCGGCAAGGGACTTTGTTGCGTCATGTGTCTGGCCGCTAGCGGCGGAATGCTGGTGCATACCGCCCGTCCAAGGAACGCCTGACAGGCAAAAGTATCAGACGCAGATAAACGGACTAACTGTCATTATCGACACCATGATGAGGATTTATCCACATGCAAGGTAGCTATGTAGTCAACAGAATATTTGTCAATGCTCATCTTTCGCCCTATTCTTTAGCTGAAGTCGGCGGAACAGTCGATCATACTCGTCTTTGCGTGTGGGGCACATGTCTCAGAGTTTCGTCACAATAACGTTGGAAGAACTGAGCGCAGGCACGGTTTGCAAACATCCCATTGAAGATCAACGGGGATTGTTGCTGTTAGGACGCAACGCCAGCATTACTACCGATGTGATCAGGAATCTTCGCGATCGTGATGTTGCGCAACTGCGTATTGATGCGCGTGATGTCGAATCCATCTGCGTCGACGACGCGACACCCATCGCGTTATCGCCCGAACGTGAGCGTCTGGAGGGCATCGCCAAATCATCCCCGGTCAGGGATCTGCTGATCGATCGCCATGATGAGTCCTTGAGTGCGGAACGCACACAGGAATTGGCTGATAGCTTGATTATGGCCAAAGCACACTTTGAGGTGCTAAGGGATCAGTTGAGCGGTAACGTTATTTTATCGACAACTGGCTTTTTTGAAATTGCCAACAATTACGCTCAGTCAATGGTCGACGATCATGATCAAACTGTCGGGGAAGTCGGTGCTGCGACGCGCACGTGCGATCTCGATGAAAGAGCAATTCGCATGACAGTGCTGGGCATGGCGGTTGCCACCCAGATGGGGATGACGGGGTTGCAGACCCTCGAACTGGGATTGACCGCGTTGTTGCATGACATCGGGTTTTACGCCATGGGGAGAGATTTCAGTAAATCAATCGAATTGATGGATGAGGGGGAGTTGTGGGAGTACCGCAAACATCCGCTTGTGTCCGTGTCGTGTGTCTCTGAGGTTCCTCAGATTACGGATGGCATCCAGATCGCGATGGAACAGGTGCATGAGCAGTTTGATGGGAGTGGGTATCCACGCGGTGTGAAAGCCCATCGAATTCACAACTACGCCAAGATATTGAACGTTGTCGACTCCTATTTGCAGTTGACCTGTCCAACGAATGAACGGCGAGGGATCGTTCCACACGATGCGTTGGGGTTGATGCTGCATCAGGCCAGTCGTGGATTGTTTGATCCGCGAGTGATGCGGGCCTTTCTGTACATCGAAACGCTTTTCCCGCTCGGCAGCATCGTGGAATTGACGTCGGGTGAGGTGGCACGCGTAATACGGCGACCGCGTAAGGGATTCGCTAACCCGGTTTTGCAGAACATCGAGGGGCATCGCATCGATTTGGAATTGGGTGATTCCAAAGTGCTACGGCCTGTCTGTGATCCTGATGTCGATCAGATACGGCTTAGTCCTGATGTGATGGAGACGGTGCGTTGGCATCCATCGCATCCCCGCATGCACGTCGGTTAACTCACTGAGCTGGTTGCTGTGGTACGCTAAGATTGAAGTGCACGTTGTAGTTCTGCACTGTCTCCTGCTCGGCTTTATCGGCCGATGTGGTTTGTTCGGGATCGCAGTCCGATTCTGGTTCACATGTTGGTCTGACTTCGACCTTGGAATGGGAAGGCAGGTCCTCCCTTGAGGCTCAAGGTGACTTTGCGGGCGATCTTGTGCCTGAAGAGCGGGGAATTCTTTCCATCTCGTTGTTGCCGTGGGTGGGGTGGGCGACGCAAACAACGGTAAATCGACTATCATCAGGGCAAAAGGGCACCTGCCATGGATCCAATCGTCACCTAACCCGAGAGTCCGATGCATCGAAAGTTGAAATCCAGGCCGGCTGTACGGGAAAAGGAATTCGCATGCTGCCGGTGGTTCCTGCCTTGTTCGATGTTGGTTATCGGTCTCGCTTTGATGAGCCGTGTTGAGGGGGCGGAGGACAATCGCCGGCCCAACATCATTTACATCATGACGGATGATCTCGGGTATGGTGATCTGGGTTGTTATGGGCAGCGGGTCGTCAAGACACCCCATCTGGACCGAATGGCTGCTGAAGGTGTTCGATTTACAGACCATTATTCGGGGCATACTGTTTGTCGTCCATCTCGATTGGTGCTTTGGACCGGCCAGCATGTTGGCCATACGGGACTAACCGGGAATCGCCCGCGGTCCTTGACGGGGATGGAATCCACGGTTGCACAGCGTCTCAAAAATGCTGGTTACGCAACGGGTGGTGTTGGCAAATGGGCACTTGGCAATGTGAACGAGCCGAGTGAGATCGATAATGCTGGCCACCCCAACAACAACGGGTTTGACTACTGGTTTGGCTACTTGAACCAAAGCAACGCGCACAATTTTTACCCGACGTTCCTTTGGGAAAACCGTACTCAGGTTCCGTTGCCAGGGAATGTGATCGGAGACTTTCCAAACGGACGTGGGCGCGTGGCTTCGGTCAAGACTACCTATTCACACGACAGGATGACGGATGCAGCCCTGAAGTTCATTCGTTCTCACAAGGACGAACCGTTCCTGCTACACGTGCACTGGACCATTCCTCACGCTAACAACGAGGGCGGACGCGTGCACGGTGATGGCATGGAAGTTCCCGACTACGGTCAGTACGCAGATCGGGACTGGCCCAACCCGGAGAAAGGATTCGCCGCGATGGTTAGTCGGATGGATGGCGATGTTGGGCGGATTCTTGCTTTGGTCAAAGAGCTTGGATTAGATGATGACACGGTTGTGTTTTTTACCTCTGACAACGGGCCGCATCAGGAGGGGGGACACCAACATGAATTTTTCAATTCCAACGGTGATCTGACTGGATACAAACGCTCCATGCACGATGGTGGGATTCGTGTGCCATTGGTTGTCCGCTGGCCAGGAAAAGTGACGCCAGGAAGCGTGGTTGATCACCCTTCAGCGTTCTGGGATTTTTTGCCGACAGCCTGCGAACTGGCCCAGCTTCCTGTACCTGTCTCAATCACATCCGATACCGTGCGCGGATGTGATGGCATCTCGTATTTGCCAACCTTACTCGGCAAAGATGGTCAGCAGCGAAAACATGAGTATCTTTACTGGGCGAGTCAGGAAGGAGCGACGTCGCTGGGCGTGCGAATGGGAAAATGGAAACTGGTAAAGTATCGGGCAGCAAAAAAGTCTGGGAAATCAGGCGACAAGCAAGCCCGTGTCTCGCAGAACCCTCGGGATGCAGACTGGCGTCTCTATGATTTGACGGTTGACATTGCTGAGAAGAATGACATTTCTGACGCCCACCCAGAGGTCGTGGAAAAAATGCTGGGGTGGTTGCAGGCTGATGGTCTGCTGTAGGCCGTCAGATGGGCGACGACCTTGATTCGGGCAGACGGCAGGTAGTGTTGTTTTGAGTGCGCAAGCATTTTCGATAGTTGGAGTTCACGTCATAAAACATGTCCGAAGTATTGGTCCCTGCGGTTCCAGCGTGGTTTCAGAATGGATTCCACCGCTTCCTTCGCCCGTTTTTGAAGCGGCATTTTCATGCTGTCGCTGTTGATCGGCAGTCGCGTGAGGAAATTGGTTCTGACGCGAACGAACCCTTGATCATTTACGGAAACCATCCGTCGTGGTGGGACCCTTTGATTGCCCACTTTCTGAATCGTAGCTTGTTTCCCGACAGGCAATTTCACGCGCCGATCGATGCGGATGCACTCGAACAATATTCAGCCTTGGGGAAGCTTGGCTTTTATGGTGTGCGAATGGACACAACCAGTGGGGCCACCGCATTTCTGAAACAGACCACAGCAATCCTTGATGGGGGACGAACAACGGTTTGGATGACACCCGAAGGGCGTTTTGCTGATCCGCGTGATCACGAAGCGGAATTGATGCCCGGTTTGGCACACATCTGCAGCAAAATGCATCACGGTGCTGTCTTGCCTTTGGCATTGGAATACGTGTTCTGGGATGAACGGTTGCCTGTGTGTCTGGCGAAATTCGGAACTCCCATCAGGATCGCTGCCTTTCCGGAACGGTCCAAGGCGGAATGGCGAGAGATGCTGTCGGTCGACCTGAGAAGAACGCAGCATGAACTCGGTGAGTTGGCGATCAATCGGTCGTCGGATCCTTTTGATAACTTGATTGGTGGAAAATCAGGCGCCGGAATGTTCTATGACACGTTTCGACGGCTGCGTTCGGTGTTCTCGCGAAAGACATTTCGGACCAATCATGGGGAACAGTTCGAATGATGATCGTCCTGGCAATCACCGGGTTG
>JAPKCI010000067.1 GCA_028823035.1 Rubripirellula sp. | reverse complement strand
AAGACCTGATGCTGGATTCAAAGACCTGATGCTGGATTCAAAGACCTGATGCTGGCGGTGAGCAATAGCATGGCTTGCGGGTCGGAACCTTGAGTGTGCTCTCAGTTTGGATGAACCCACATTGTCCATGTTAGGTGGGCAATCGTAAGTTGCCGTCCAGGGTGCCGAGTAATGATTGTACGATGGGTGGCAGAGCAATTAGCTAACAAACGCGAAGCTGTGGCTCGTCGTCAAACCGAGTGCGAACCATTTATCTTTGTCCAACCGGAAAGGGTGGCTGATGGGATGCGAGCCCACAACGCTTGGGACCGCAAACGGCGTTTCTCATCAGAGTGCTCCTTTTTTTGCGGTCAAACGTTTGCTTTCGGCTGCCCTGTCACTGGCGGATAGTTTTTTCGACCCTCTTCTTTTATGAACTGAGTTCTTATGAATAACCCACGAATCAAAGTGAAGGCGATTGATCATGTCACTATCGTTGTCAACGATCTCGAGCGAAGCCGAGTGTTTTATTGCGACCTGCTAGGAATGGAAGAAATCACTCGGCCCAATTTTGGATTTGCCGGGTATTGGTTTCAGAGCGGGAATACTCAGATCCACCTGATTGAAAACAAACCTGGATGTTCTCTGCCCGGCGGGGGATTGGATCCTGATCAGGTTAACGCTGGGCTGACTCATCATTTTGCCTTCGAAGTTGATGATGCCCATGCTGCTCACGATTTCCTGATTGAATCCGGCGTCCGAATTCAAGGAGGCCCTCATTTACGACCCGATGGCTGCAACCAAGTCTGGTTCTATGACCCAGATGGGCATTGCGTCGAAGTGTTCGATCGGGGGATTACCGAATTCGGACCAGCTTAGTGGTCTGAACGCCGAAACGACTAAGAGCGTGAGTCGCACTGACTAAGCAGGGAACGCCAGAAGGCGTTCTGACCGAGAAAAAACAATGTGTTTGACGTTGCGTCAAAGGGTGGCTAATGGGACTTGAACCCACGACCCTCGGAATCACAATCCGATGCTCTAACCAACTGAGCTACAGCCACCGTGTTTGACCAGTGTTTTAGCTACTTAGACTGACTCTTGCAATCCGTGCCCCAAACGGATCGGGCGACCGGTGATGGGTCGTAACGACTTTGTTTCAGTGATTAGCCTTCGTGCGTTTGGCAGTCCAGGGACTCGGTCCATGCACGGTTAGCCAAATCGCACCAGCAAAGGCTGGTCTGTCAGCATTAAACGGATTGAATTCCGCCTCCGCCAAGCAATTTCTCGGTTCTCGCGTTTCCACAAACCGATTTGAACGCGGATTTTCCACGCAAGGATTTGCTTAGCGACAGCGATGCAGAGGCTGCAAAGTCTGCCTGCTTCCCTCAATCCGTCCAGTGCCAGCCGGCATCGCGAATTCTCGATCGAGACCGTTCGTGGATGACTCGCAAATGCACGCTTAGCTGGATGACTGAGTGCTCTCATCACTGGCTTGATCTGAGGAGATTTAAGCGATGTAGGGCCGGCAAAGTCAGTTGGGGAGGTTCACGAAAATGCTCAAGCTGGAAACTATCATGAACCGGCAGTCAGTGAACTCGGCGGCAGGGATAGGCTCTCGGTGTTCAGGGTTGGTGGGGCTGTAATAAGTACCGTGAATTCCCCTTTTGGTGGTAAATGCTGCAGGGTCTGAATTTAAAAACGTAAAAAGTGTCGTGTTTTTTGAATGGTATGCTCTTTGCGGGTGGTTTGAGACCACCTCGGAAGTGTTCCCGGATGCTCGGGACGAACTTGTCAGTCGGATGCAAATACTTGCACAGGTCTAAACGCACGGGTTACGAAGAATGAATAGTGCAGATATTACGTTTGAGATGGCCGAACTAGTGGTTGGTTGGGGAGGCAATCGGCCAGCAGGTATCAGCCAAGGTCGTTGGAGAGCTATCATCAAATTTGTTCGCGGGCAGTAATTCGCATCGCTCGGCAGTATTTCGGCCAACAGCAGTGAGAGTCAGGAGCGGCAGTTGTTGAGGATGCTAGGTGCCGCCCGCTAAGCGTTCGCCGTGTCGTTGTGCCGGTATCACGCTGTATTTAGAGGCCTTTACTGTCAGTTTGCGGTGAATCCCACTGCTTGCCGTATTCTGGTTCTGTCCTGTGGGTGGGATCGGCCAGATCATCGATCGCGTGCCATGGAGTGTCTGCCTCTGTTTTCGCCGGCCCTCTCCGATTTCCCCCCATTCTTTGCTTGGATTCTGGCTTCTTTCTTGTACGTTTGGCGCAAGGACCAGATCGCTTAACTATCCTGCAGTTTTGCTGTACGAGGTGCTATGAGCCGGCGACGAACGAAAACGAAACGAAGTGTCCGTGATTCAGAACCGAGCGATCAGTCTGATCGCCCGGCTGAGGTTGAGCGTGCAGGCACCGGATTGGGTGGTTCGGCTAATGCTAATACTGAACCTTCGACGAACGTGAAAACTTGGCTCTCGATTTGGTTGCCATTTCACTTGGTGGCAATTGGTGTCTCGTTCACTGCGGTGGTTGAACCCTCGTCCATTCATCAAAGGCTATCCGACCTTTTTCATCCCTATCTTCGGCCCACGCACTTCTCTGCCGATGACCGACCTGTATATCTGACCCACGGTGATTCGGATGATCAGCCTCATCGGATCGAGGTCACGAAGCAACCTGTTTCTGGACTCGATCAATCTGAATTGGTTGATTGGCGAGCGGTTGGGCCCGGGGAAGCACAGCGTTTTGCGTCCATGCCTGGATTGGCTGTGTCAGATCGCGTTGCAAGATGGTTAGCGACGGCTGCCATGTTGGCTGAAAATGACCAGCCAAGCATGGTTGCTGACTTGCTGCTGCCAGTGGTTCTCAAGGATCCCGAAATCACCGCTGTCAGGATCGTTCGCTATCCAACGGATTTGAACGATATCAATACTGAGATCACGGTTCCCTATCTGGCTCGCGTCTTGCGTTCGGGTGATTCCGTTTGGCTGGTTCAATTGAAAGAG
This sequence comes from Rubripirellula sp., assembly GCA_028823035.1. Taxonomy (GTDB): domain Bacteria; phylum Planctomycetota; class Planctomycetia; order Pirellulales; family Pirellulaceae; genus Rubripirellula. Next base: position 26,442 of record JAPKCI010000067.1, on the reverse strand, counting down.
TCGCGATTGTCTGCGCAGCCACGACTCTCAGTCTCGCGATCTTTTCCTGCCTTCGGCAATGGACCTCTTGTTTCGCTTGAGGCTGGCGTTTTGTTTTCGAAAGCTGATCGGCAGCTTACCGATTCACATTCTGGTGAAGCCGTCTCTCTGGGTTTGCATGAGGGCGGGCGATGAAGGATGCAGTCAAGAATTCCGATGCTTCGAACGATCAGCAGGAAGGCAGTTGGGACTGGTTTTGGTTTTCTGCGCAGGAGGTTGCCCCGGTTTCCTTCATCCGTGGTTTGTTGTCACTGATTTCGCTGATTTATTTTGTGAGTGCATGGACGGATACGTCATTTTGGTACGTCAATGGTGGGCCGCTTTCCGTAGATCGGGTTTCCGAGTTTCTTAGGACGGGAGGTTTGGAAGGGGCCGGCCGCTGGATCATCTCGCCACTGTTCTTGACCGAGTCATCTTGGGTGTATCACCTGTATCTTGTGGCAGCCATCGCGACCTCGCTCGTCGTGTTCTGCGGTCGCGGTGGGCGAGTCGCAAGCTTTTTGCTTTGGTTTCTGCTGGTGGGGTGGGCGAACCGAACAATGCTGCTTTCGGGACTGGCTGAAACACTTTTGAGTCTGGGGTTGTTTGCAGCCGCGATTGCACCATCAGGAAGAACTTGGGAAGGTCTGGTTGCGAAACGTGTTAATGCAGCGGAAAAAATCAGGGGTTCGTTGGCTCGGCACTGGACCGCTGGATTTGCAGAACGTTTGCTTGCCACGCAAATCACGGTGATCGGGTTGGCGACTTGGGTGACGATGCTTGGAGGACGGGTCTGGTTCAATGGGCTGGGGGCCTACGCTCTGGCAGCCCCTGTGCAGGATCGCACCATCAATTGGACCACTTCGACCTCGTGGTTGGTCAGGACGCCCGTGCATGAAATGCTGACGCATTGGATGGTTTTTGCCTTGCCACTCGGCTTCCTGCTGGCGTGGCTGCCGAGAACCAGTCAGGTCGGGAAATTGGTGCTTTTTGGTTGGTGTGGTGCAGTGGCTCTGCTCGGCTCACATTGGCTCTATGCGATGACGTTTGCAGTCATGGTGGTTGCCATTCGACCATTGAGCCAACGCCATCGAAGGATGGATGGCGTTCCGACTGCATGAAGCATCTGCAGTTGTGATCGTCGCTGCGAGTAATTGCCCCTGTGCTGCTCCAATTCCGGCAACTTTTATGAATTTACGCTCTTCAATCTCAGTTTCTGACTGGGATACGGCCGAGACGTCGTCGGAAAACGACAGAATCGTGCATAGCCATGTGAGTGTTGCGGACAATTTGATGGCATGATCAGATTGGAGGCGGCGTTTGCGTTGTCGCCTTGGTGAAGAACAACTATCTTTTAACAGGTCCTCCTATTCCTCAAACTGGTATCTGCCGCTTGTTGTCACCACGTTCTTTCTGGTTGCTGCTGTTGCTCGCCTTCGTGGCGGCGCGCAATCATGTATCAGGTGACGAGCCTGCTGAACTTGCAGCTTCGATTCTGCAAATACGTGCTGAATTTGATCGGTTGGATGGGGATCAGAATGAGCGACTGACTCTGGATGAGTTTGTGCTGCTCCGAGAGAACCCTGAGGAACTGACGCGTGACTTTGGTATTTATGACTTCGATCACGATCGCGTTCTGACACGGTCTGAATTCGAAGCTGTTTCGGGACTCAGTGAAACATGGATACGGGGAAGTATTCCCGATCCATTTGACGATCTGCTCGAAGAAGCCGTCGCCGCTCTGGATGAATCCTATGAGCAGTGGAATATGCGGCCCAACGAGTATGTGAATTCACATACCTTTGTCGCCAACTTCATCGGTTCTATTTCACCCGAAGGCAAAAAGTTCGTCACCGGAAGAATTCTACGCCAGGCAGATTCGAACGGTGATGGCCGTATGAATCGGTTGGATGCTCGTAACTTCTTGAAGTACCAATTGGGTGTTTTGTGGGATCAGGGAAATGAAATCCGTGAGCCGACCGGGAGAGTTTTGCGACTCGATCGGTTTCTGCTGGCGGATGCCAATAATGATGGAGTCGTCACGAAGGAGGAGTTTGTCAGCAGTGGATGGGGGCAGCGTTCGGATGAAGAATTTGATCGCTTGGACGTACAAAAAGATGACCGAATTACGTTTTCCGAGTTCCGCGCTTTTCGCGTTGCTGAGAATTTCTTTGATACTGTTGAGTGGTTTCGTGCTGCCGATTTGAATCTCAGCGGTTCCCTTGATTTGAATGAATTGACGAAGGCCAGCGACGCAGAGCGTAAGCATTTACTATCTTCGACGATCCAGGCGTTTGATCGTGACAGGGACCAGAAGTTGACGCTGCAAGAGTTTCGGTTGTCGATGCTTGCTAATTTTAATTACCCGTGGTTCAAGCGTCCTACTGATCTCAATCGTGACGGAACTCTGTCGTATGATGAATTTATTTTTCACTCCACGGATCTGTTTCAATTGCAGCGGCGTTTCTATTTTCATCGATTGGATCGGGATGGCGATCAGCGACTTTCAACAGCGGAGTTCGAGTTTCTAGAAGCCAAGCCGAATGCCATACGTCTGAATAGTGTTGATGGCGAAACTTTTCGAGTGGTCTATCAGGACTCAGACTTTCCAGTGTTAGGCTTGCCAGACCTGTCACCGGATGGCTCTAGGATGCTATTTCACCGAACGTCAAAAGACTCTTCGGTTGGTACCCAGATTGTGCTTGCTAATCTGGCTGGTGATGTGGTTAGCGAATTGTGCAGCGGCCGGCAACCATCGTGGTCACCCGATGGCACTCAATTCGTTTGTGCACGTACCGTTGCTGAAGGTGCTGGGGGCAAACAGATTTGGGTGATGACGGCTGACGGTCGTGGTGGAAGGTCCATTGGCAAGGGAACCTCGCCGCGTTGGTCGCCTGATGGAAAAACCATCGCATTCCTGCGTGACAACGGGATCGTTCTGTACGACACCGTTGCGGGAGGTTCGAAGGTGTTGTTGGTAAGGGAGGGGCACCGGTACACAACTTTGGGAGACGGGATTGCTTGGGCGCCGTTGGGTGATCAGTTGGCCTTGTTGGCAACTCGCCCCAACTTTGTGGAGTTGATCCTCGTTTCTATTCCCAGTCCCAAGCCGAAGTTACCGCGTGAACAAGATCAGTTGGGGGTGGTGGTGCCGCCGGAGAAGGGAAAACCAGGTCCCCTGATTGCGGCACAGCGTGGTTTTGCTTCCTGCCGCAACGGCGGCCAAATCTCGTGGGGCCAGAATGGGATTTTTTTCTCAATCATATCCAACGCCAAAGGGACTCCTCCCAAGGGCAGTCTGATTCAGCATTGGGTTCCAGCAAAAAACGGCGGCAAAATGTTGAGTTCAGGCCTGTCGAACAAGGTAATGTGGAAATCGGCTTGCCTTGGTACGGGGGGAAAGTGGTATATCGGCGTTTCCGAGCATTGATGACATTGGATGTGGAACAGACCACGTCTCTCAGGCTTGTGAACGTTTTATCCCCCTACTCCTTCATCGCCTTTCAGTGACATCGGCTTATGAATCAACCAAGTTTTGATGGCAGCAGCGACCCCGGTGGTGAAAATTCAGCCGCAGGTAATGCGGGACCGTCGAGGAATGATAATCCTCGGAGAAGTTACCAGTGCGATGTTCAACCGTCTGATGCAGATCAGGAAAATCTGAGAGCTTTTCTCGGTATCCATTTCAAATGTTGCAAAACATACGGGCGGATCTATCGAATCCACCATCGCTACGTTTACGAAGGTCGGTGTCCCAAGTGCAGGGGCTTGCTGACAGTACCGATCGGTCCGGGAGGGACAGATTCGCGTTTTTTGACTGCACAGTGATGGGTTGGAGTGATGGGTTGGAGTGATGGGTTGGAGTGATGGGTTGGAGTGATGGGTTGGACGGGACACAGGCTGCTGATGCCAAATGTTTTCCACCGTTTCTCTGTTGATTGCTGCGTTCAGATTTTTACCGCTTACTGTCGGCAGGTCAGACACTCGCTTTTCGTAGCCGGAACTGTGGCCCAATTTTCTCTTCGACTTGTTTTGACAGCATCCGTGGAGGCATTATCCATTGATACCACGCGTGGCCGATTGGCATCATCGGGCTTTCACAAAAGCGGAACCATTTGATACTGTCCGAATGGAAGTACAGCCAAGAGGTCAGGAACACGTGTTTCACATGTTGGTTTCACGGCGTGCGATTCTGAAATGAACAAAGCATGTTAGGCGAATACAAAGTCAATCGTTGCACGCGGCAATGCCACATTCTGAAGCGTCCCCTGCGCGAGGGTGAGTGGTACTATTCCGTTGTGTTGGAAACGGGCGATGAGTTTTTGCGTCGAGATTATTCCGCAGAGAGTTGGAATGATCCACCCGACGGCGCTGTGGGTTGGTGGAAAAGTCGCATGCCGACTATCGACCAGAAAAAATTGGTACTTGCACCGATTGCGGTGCTGACTGATTTGCTGCGTCAGATGGCGGGCCAACCAGAGAATGCAAAGAGTCGATATTTATTGGCACTGATGTTGATGCGGAAGCGAGTTGTGCGGCCGCTTGCAGAGAACAAAGAGGAACCTGATTCCGAGCCGATGCTGCGGTTGGAAGTGGTTGCGACGGGAGCTGAACTTGAAGTTCCAGTCTGTGTTATCAGTCGCAGCGAGTCTAAATCACTGAGAGATGAACTCAACACGCTGCTGTATTGCGACGCGGAAGAAATCGAGGAGCTAGGGGCGGCGGATAACGTGGTGGGGGAAAAACAAACAAATGGCAGTGCAGGAGAGCCGGGTGGCAGACAATGATTCTGGCATTCTGGCGTAGGAACGTACTGGTTCACACGATTAGAAATTGACAATTCATCAGCAGAAACGAATCTGTTGAGACACCGAAATTTGAGTGCAGGGATGCGAATACTCGGTTGGCTAATAATATTTTTCATTTGCTTTGTATCCGGTGGTGCCACCTGCACTCCCAGAACTGCGCCCATTCCATTCCCGCCACCACCGGTGGTTTTGAATACGGCTCCATCGCTGGAACAGATCACAAATGTTGTGAATCGGACGCAGGGGATTCGCCAGCTGAGTACGAATTCTGCCACGGTAAAGATGGTCAGCATGCCAAGCTTGCCGCGTTTGAATGCGACGGTGAACCTCGAGCGTGAAAAGAATTTTCGCTTGCGTGCCAGTTTGCCAATTGTGATGGGGCCTGGCATGGACATGGGAAGTAATGCTGAGGTCTTCTGGTTTGAGGTTCCAGAGGGTATTTCAAAGACTTTGTATTACGCCCGGCATGACCAATATCGTCAGCAACTCGAGCGGGCAATTCTGCCAGTTGATCCATCATGGCTGATGGACGCGTTGGGGCTTGTCCAGATTGACCCGAGTAACGTTGATGCAGGCCCTGTTCAGCGTTCTGACGGCAGGTATGAGATCAGCAGCATGATTAGCATGCCAGATGGTGTCTACCACCGCATCTGTTTCATCGAACCCAATGCCGGTTATGTCACGGATCAGTATCTGTATTCACCGCTTGGGCGACTGATTGCAGAGAGCCACGCGTCGAATCACGCTTACTACGAACAGTATCAGTGCGCTTTACCACACGTGGTGGAAATCAAGCTGTCACCTAATGTTGGACCGCCTCTTGAAATGAGGATTGAAGTGGGGGCGTATACAGTCAACCAGTTGCTCAGTGGTGACCCCAATCTATTTGCGATCCCGACCTCAGCATCAAACATGGTCGACTTGACGACACTGTCGGGTAACCCTGACGGAGGCATTCAGCCGCAACCGTCGAACCCTGTCACTTACAGCGCGCAGGCCGAGTCAGGCTACCCAATGCGGGGTCTGAAACGTTGACGAACAATGTTTTCGGTCATGCCGGAACGCGAATAACAATGCTTGTGACAATGCTTGTGACAATGCTTCAAGAATTTTGGCGTGCCTGATTCGAATACAGTTGTAGGTCATGACGAACCATGCGTACGGCGAGGTCGTTGAGCGTGGTAGCCGCTTTCCAGCCAAGTTGCGATTCCGCTTTGCTGGCGTTGCCAACCAGCTGAGTTACTTCTGCGGGACGCATGTATCGCGGGTCTTGTTCAACGTACTCACGCCAGTCGAGTTCAACGGCTTCGAACGCGGCGGAGAGGAAGTCGCGAATGCTGTGGGCGGCGCCGGTAGCCAGCACGTAGTCTTCGGGTTCGGGTTGCTGCAGCATTCGCCACATTGCGTCAGTGTAGTCGGGCGCATATCCCCAGTCACGTCGCCCGTCGAGAGATCCCAGTTTCAGCTTCTTTTGCAAACCCAAGGAAATGGCTGCCGCGGCCTTCGTGATTTTTCGTGTTACGAACGATTCGCCACGACGTTCCGATTCATGGTTGTAGCAGATGGCGTTACACGCAAATAAACCGAAGGAGTCGCGGTACAGTCGCACCATATTGGTCGCAAACGTCTTTGCCACCCCATAAGGGGTGACCGGGCACATTGGTGTTTGTTCGTTTTGCGGCGTTACCTCTGGGCGACCAAAGATTTCGGAACTGCTGATGTGCAGGAAGCGAGGCTGCTTTGATAAGTCGCGAACGATTTCCAGCAACTTCAGTGTTCCCATGGCGGCAAATTGGCAAGTCGATTCGGGAATCTCAAAACTGGTTCCGACATGACTTTGCCCAGCCAGATGATAGAGTTCATCGGGTTGGGTTTTGACAAGGATTCTGCGAATCGTCGTCGCATCGTCAAGCTCAGCATAATGCAGGAAAAGACGTTTTTCGTAAACTTGATCGTCTTTGAAGAGTGAGTCGAGTCGTTCACGCTGAGTTGAGCTTGTCCTGCGGACAAGGCCATGGACCTCGTAGTTCCTGCTTAACAATTGCTCAGCAAGGTATGATCCGTCTTGCCCCGTGATTCCGGTTAGCATTGCAGATGGCACGTCGGCTTCCTGGGTTGAATGTTTGTTTGTTCAGGCTGAGGCAAGCAGTCGCACTGGATTCATTAAATCCGTTCTGTCCGTTTCGGCGGGAGTGCTGGTGCTGGTGCTGGTCGGTTTTCTTTTGAAACCGGATGGGGGCAAACGCCACTTGCTGTTTATTCTGTGCCGTGTCCCTTTACCCACATCGCGTCCGCTAATACCTGTTTCTATTGATATTACAGGACTGCCCGCTCATTGTCGGCGGTGTTTTGGTCGCGTGTTTGGCTATGGGCAAATTGCGAATGGTGCCTGCGCGACGTTCGCACGTCGTCGTTTGAAACTGTCCACTTTTTTCAATCGGCGGAGGGTGACCGAGTGAAAGTGTGTCGGGGAGGGGTGGAGGACACGGGAGCAGTTTATGATTCAAACGATTGGACGTGCGAACGTCGCGAGGAGTGGTTAGGTGATCGATTCAAGTTGGCAGTCTTCTAACTTGACGCTGACCCCTTGGTCCATGAACTGAACCGAAACAAGTAAACGCGTTTCCTGCGCTCGACGAATGACAACGCCTTCATATCCGGCAAATGAACCGGAGCGAACGCGAACCTGCTCACCCGGTCCCAAGCGACTTTCGACCGTAAGTGGTGCTCCGCAATTTACCAACTTGTAAATCTGTCTCAGATCGGTGACGAACTGTTCAACGTCGGTGATTGGCTCGTTCTTTACGATACACCCGGTGCAAACTGATCGGTAACGTTGTTCTTCTGACCCGCACATGAATACATAGTTGTTGAACAGCGGCGAGTAAGTCGTGCGTACCCTCCCTGCCGGTGAACGTTTTCGGTGTGGGATTTGAGGAGCATAGTGGCTAACTTCAAAATCACGCAAGCGTCGCATCAATTGCTTTTCCTGACGGCTTCGTGTGTAGAACAACCACCAGTTTTCACTAAGGCAATCATCGTCTTCGAGCAAATTGCTCGGATGACAATCGGGTTCATGGGGAAGGATGGGCATTTGTGACCGAGTACTTATTCGGGGGGAGAGCGTGTTCGCCTGAATTGGCCTAACGAACTCCGTTTTGATTCTATTATGTCGATTCGGCAGAGGTTTTAAACAGATGTCCCGTGCGATTGAAATCACCAATGAATCCTGCAGTTGCGATTTCGACAATTGTGCTATTTTTAGTTTCTGGTTTATGCGTGACACTTGGTTCAGCTAGGCGTCCGGTGGTCGCGAATCGATCAGGATATTGAGTCCATTCCTCAACCCGTCTACAAGCCTTCACCTGTTGGGAGAAAGCGGCTGCTGTAGTTTCTGCCTTGCCTTGGAAAGAGAAATCGGTTGAGACGTTTGAGAAATGTGGCAAAACGCTACGGTCATTCAGGGATAGCTAAGACAGGGGGTTGGTAACGACGTTGGAAAGGGTTGCGACGTTTGTTTGGGTTTGATCGAACGGCTGAGCCGCAGATGGAATTGTCCCGCTATGAACAAGACGAAAAATGTTGCTGTTGTGCTGCACGTGGCTACTTTGCAAAGGACAAAACGTGTTGTATGGGTTTTGCATGTAGCCGGGATTGATCGGTGTCTTGGTGCACATTTCCGCTCGTGCGAGAGGGTGTTTTTTGCTTCATTAGCTGAGCGTTGGTGGGACCGCACAAATTTGGGCTAGCCAGTACCCGTTCCGCAAACACTTAAAGACGCTCCTCAAGAGGAGTGATGGGAAAACCTGGCAGACGCGAGCAGTTCGAATACTTATGGTGGCGTGGCACACAGATGACATCGTCGGTTCCTATGGGCTCTGAGGGGGAATCACGGCTTCTCGTCAATAGGAGCGAAAAAAGAATCACCTCACCGTTTTCCATTCTTCAGCACAGATGATCGCAACTGCCGATTCGAATTGGCAGCGTGTCACTGATGCACTCGCCGCGTTATAGTGTTGTTAATTGTCAGGCATCTGCGTGAGCAATCCATGAGTTCAAAGCATCGAGGTGATTGAGATTTGCGATACGATCGACGTCGAGACCTATTTGAAATTGCGTTCAGTGCCAACGATCGACGTGCGCTCGCCGCGTGAATTTGCCAAAGGGCATATCTCCGGTGCGTTGAATATCCCCCTTTTTAATGACGATGAACGCGCCCAAGTTGGGATTGCTTATAAGAATCGAGGCAGAAACCAAGCCATCGCCTTGGGACTGCGATTGGTGGGAGAGAAGGGGGAATCGTTAATTGAATCTCTGAGCCAGTTTGAGCAGGGTGAGCAAGTATTCGTGCATTGTTGGCGGGGTGGCATGCGGAGTGAGGCTTTCGCTTGGTTGACGCTACGTACTGGACTACGTTCACGGAGAATCATCGGTGGTTACAAAGCATTTCGCAGTACGGCTCACGCGAGTTTTGCAGAGCACAAGCAGATTGTGATCCTGTCAGGTTACACAGGTGTCGGGAAAACCGCATTGCTGGAAGATCTCCGATCAGCAGGTGAGCAAGTGATTGATCTTGAAGCTCTGGCCTGTCACCGAGGCTCGGCTTTTGGTGGGATCGGGCAGCCCGATCAGCCCACGGTGGAACAGTTTGAAAATGAGCTTTTTGATGAATGGCTGGAAATTGATCCGAACCGGCCCGTCTGGATTGAAGACGAAAGTCAGTCGATCGGACGAATCAATTTGCCGACACCTCTTTGGAGTCAAATGAAAGATGCACCGGGGATCTTTGCAGAGGCAGACCGGGAAAGTCGCCTTGAATTGTTGGTCCGTGAATATGGGGATCTGCCCGCTGAGGCGCTGGGTGACGCGATTGGGCGAGTCAAAAAACGGCTTGGTGGACTGCGGTATCAGAACGCCATGGAGGCATTGGGAAGGAACGAGATCGCAAAATTCGCTGACATTGCCTTGAGCTACTACGACGACGCCTATACGACGGCTGCTGGAAAGCGACCGCGTGCAAAGTTGGTGAAGTATTCCCTCAAGAGGGCCGGGGTTGCGGATTCACTAACGGATCTCCAACGCTTGGCCCAGGAATTGTTGACGCCCTGCTGTTGAGCTGCTTGGTTCCACGGTTTTTGGTTCCATCTTCTGGGATCCCGTATGCAGCGCTTTTTTCGCCTCCAGGTTAGCGAGCTTGCTGGCTTGACTTGACAGATCACTACAGTAAAACAAAATCCTTTTGTTCTCTATCGCTGGACTGTCAAGTCATGCTTCGATTTTGTTGCCTCATCGGTGCGCTTTGTTTTTTTATTGGAATGACCGAAGCGGTTGAGCAAACGCAAGGGGACGAGAAAACGACACGACGCAAGCTGTTTGATTTCTCGAAACCTCAGTCACTTTCACGTTGGAAAATAGTGAATGATGGCGTGATGGGAGGACGTTCATCCAGTCGTGTCGAAAAAGCGACGGAGCAACGGATGAGTTTTTCTGGAACGTTGTCTCTCGCCAATAACGGTGGATTCGCGTCAACCCGATCTCGTGACAGCAGGCTCCGTCTGGCTGCTGGCGATACGATTGTTCTCAAGGTCAAAGGCGACGGTCGTCAATATACTTTCAATCTGTACGTGCCCCGTCGCAGGATGGCCTTCTCTTACCGCTCGGACTTCAAAACGGTGAAGGATGAATGGATCGAAGTCCGTATTCCTCTCGACCAACTGGTTGCCACCTCCTTTGGAACAGTCGTGAAAGGTATGACTCTCAACCCTGCAGAGGTGAATTCTGTGGGAATTCTGCTGGGAGACAAACGCCCCGGACCGTTCAAAATACTGATTGAATCAATCGAGGTTCAGCCGAATTTCTAGCTGAATAGTAGGCGTGGTGGTGTATGATTTGCTGAGCGAAACTTGGAATCGTTACTCGGAACGCACAACTGTATTCAGGCGGTTTGAGAGTTGGTGCGGACAAAATACGTCTGCGATAGCATTGCTAATGCGATGATTTGCTTGGTTTACTGATTGCGCTGTCGTGTGTTTTCGGTTGACCTTCGGTTGATCAACTAATGATTCACGCGATTTCAGGCTTGCAAAGCTAGGTTTTTGACGTCGACGCTAGGTTTTTCGCTGTCATAGCCGTGAATTGGCAGTCAAATACGTACTTGCTATAGGAAGCCGACCGGCATGCGAGATTAACAGGTTTTGACGTGCTACCCGGCAATCTTTTTTACCTCTATCGGGTTCGTTGATAATGCTGCCGGTGCGTACTGGGCATCAATCATCGATCCTGCTACGTTTGTTTTCGTAAATCAGCGAAATTGACGGGTCGGCTACAGAGTTCGGTACCCCGAATTTGCAAAAAAGATTACACCCTTGACTACGGAAAAATGAACATGGGGAGTTGCTTGTGAAGGGTGTTATTTTCACCGGATTTCTCGAGTACGTGGAGACTCGTTTCGGGTCTTTAGTTACTGAAAACATGATTTCCAGTTGTGATCTTGCGACCGATGGCGCCTACAGTTCTGTCGGTACTTATAGGCACAGCGAAATTGTGCAGATGATCTGCAAGCTGAGCGAAATTAGCGGCATAAGTATTCCGCTGTTGCTGCAGGACTTTGGAAAGCGTCTGTTCGTGCTGCTGGTTTCGACGTATCCAGAAGCCGTTGATTGCACAGATGATTCCTTCAGCTTGATCACGGCGATTGAGAATCGCATCCATGTAGAGGTGCGGAAGCTATATCCCGATGCCGACCTACCAACATTCTCACATGAATTCCTAGGTGCAGACGAATTGAAGCTGTTGTACACATCTGAGCGTGGTTTAGCGGATCTTGCCCATGGCCTTCTGTTGGGCTGTTTTGAATATTACAAAGAGGAAGTGGTGATCACTCGAGAAGATTTGTCGGGCGGAACAGGGAAGAAGGTTGTTTTTATGATCAGCAGAATGGCCAAGTAGATGGACGAACTCGAACTTGTAAAACGCAAACTGAAGCGAGAGCATGCTGCGAGAATTGAAGCGGAAGGATTGCTTGAGGAGAAAAGTAGGTTGCTCTACGGCGAGCGGCAGAAGCTGAAGAAAATCAATAGTACATTGGAAGCGGGCGTCGCCGCCAGCGCCGAGCAGTTGGTAAACACAAGTGCGATGTTAACTACGTTGCATGAAACGGTCGTGATGGCCGCTGAAGTTGAAACCTTGGAGGAGGCTCTTGAGCGTTGCCTCGCGGCGATCTGCAGGATCAGCGGATTCACCGTCGGCCACATTTACGGACGTTCTTCTGACCGTGAAGAGTCGCTTGTTTCGACTGGTATCTGGTACATGACCGAACCAAAGGATTTTCAGAGTTTGCGTGAAGTTACTGAAAACAGGAAATTTCAATTAGGCGTTGGATTACCCGGCAGGATTTGGAGTAGCGGCGAGCCGGCCTGGATTCCGGACGTGATGGACGACTCGAATTTTCCGAGGGCGCAAAGTGGTGTGAACATCGGTATCCAATGTGCCTTTGGATTTCCGGTCAAAATCAGGGGGCGACTTGTCGCTGTATTGGAGTTCTTTCAGAAAGACGCGGCTAAACCGAATGATCAGTTATTATCGCTTGTGCGATCGATGGGGGAACAGGTCGGTCGTGTGTCGGAGCGGCAAGAGGGACTTCGCGAGCAGAAGGCAGCTCGTAAAGATGCAGACAGGGCCAATCGGGCCAAGAGCCGCTTCCTTGCGAATATGAGCCATGAGATTCGCACCCCGATGAACGCGATTTTGGGAATGACCGAACTCGTTCTTGACAGTGAAATCAATGAGACACAACGCGAATACTTGTCGACGGTATTGGCCTCCGGAGAGAGGCTGTTATCGTTAGTCAACGATATTCTTGACCTGTCCAAAATTGAGGCAGATGCCGTCATGCTGGAACGGGAAAATTTCAACCTGCACGAAGTTGGTTTCGCGGTCATGAAATCGATGGCCATCCAAGCACATGTCAAGAAACTCGAACTTCTTTTTTCTATCCGCAGTGGTGTTCCGGAGTTCATCTTTGCAGACAGGATACGACTCCAGCAGATCCTCATCAATCTGGTAGGGAACGCGATCAAATTCACTGACAAAGGTGAAGTTGAACTCATGATCGAAGCGGTTCCTGATAGTGGCACTGGACCCGAATTGAAATTCACAATCCGTGATACCGGTGTTGGTATAGCAAACGAAAAACACAAAACAATCTTCAGCGAGTTCGAGCAGGCAGACACCAGTACAACACGTCAATTTGGTGGCACCGGGTTGGGGCTGTCAATTGTGTCCAAGCTGGTGGGAATGATGAATGGGACGGTCAAACTCAACAGTGAATTGGGAAGTGGGAGCGTTTTTAGTTTCAGCATTCCCGAGGCTCATTACGGCATTGATGAGGATCATGGCTTGCCACATCTGGATGAATTGTTGTCCCTGTACGAGGTGGGGGAGGATGGCATGGAAAGCAGCCTCAAAGGTATGTCCGTAATGCTGGTCGATGGCAATCTGCGGCATCAAGAAATATTTTGTGATTGTCTTGCCGGGTTTGGTGCAGATGTATCGGTTGCCAGTGACACGGAAGCGGCGCTGGCATGCATGCGCGGTGGGCAGAAATTCGACTGCATTGTGATCGATGCACATGTCAGTCTCGGGCATGGCACAGATGCTGCTGGCCTGTTAAAGGCTGAGGCTGGACCGGATACCAAGTTCATGAGGGTGCGGGACTCCTCGGCGGGTGGAAGGGATATCGCTAGAGGTCAGAAATTTAGTTTCCAAAACCAGTTTCATAAACCCATCAATTTCGCCAGTCTGGTGAATGCTCTTCGCTTGCTGAAGATTGATGGTAGCACCCATGAACAGTCCGCGGGTTTCAGCACGGCGGGTGAACCCAGTCCAGTTCGCCCTTTGAACGTGCTCATTGCAGAGGACAGTTTGGTAAATCAGAAGCTCGCTGTGGCCATGCTCAACAAAATGGGGCACGAAACTACGATCGCCAATAATGGTAAAGAGGCGTTGGAGTGGATTGGTTCCACCGAGTTTGATGTTGTCCTGATGGACATTCAGATGCCCATAATGGATGGATTGGAGGCGACGGTTTTGATGCGTAGCCAGCCGGGAAACCGAGACCTGCCTATCATCGCGATGACTGCCAATGCCATGCGTGGGGACCGTGAGACTTGCCTTGCCGCTGGCATGGATTCTTACTTGTCAAAGCCGATTCGATATCAGGATTTATCCGACATGATCGTTCAGGTCACGTCGGACAATCAATGATCCCAAGCCGCAGTTGCTGTGGGGTATTCGCATCGCGTTGTCATGGGATTTGGGTAGGTGGCAATGACGTTCGCACTGTGTGATACCTGAAGTGCCACGAACGTACCATTTTGCGGGTGAGTGTTCGTGGGACCAGTAAGGAAATGATAGGGTGATTTGTGGAATGGTACCTGCGTAGCCAATTGACCCATGCGCTGAGAGATCGTCGATGTCGTACGGTAGAGAGCGTTGTGTATTTTGCTTGCGGATCAGCACGTTCCTGTCGTTGAGTTGCCGTTACAATGGCGATTCAATCTGACACAACTCCTTCTTGCTCTGGCGGTTGCTTGACATGCGTTTCGTTGAAGTGCCCTGTGTCCGGTTTTATCTGGTTGCCATTCTGCTGTGTTTGCTCGCGACCATAGGCTTAGCACAGGGAATTCGCTCTACCCCCAGCGTCGACACGAAGAATGAACTTTACTTTCCCGGTGTTTCACTTGCTTGGGAGACCGTCGGGCCAGTCAAGGCTGGATGGGACTCAATGAAGCTGGATGAGACGCTAGCTTGGGCGGGGAAAGTCGGATCTTCAGGCGTGGTGGTGTTGTTTAACGGTCGGATCCTCGCCGAACAATACTGGGACGAAGTCCCAACAAAGAGATCCGCCCGCTATCAGCGGATGTTCATGGGAGTGAATGAACAAGGGCAACCCATTGAGGATGTAGCGTCGGTTCAAAAAAGTGTCACATCGATCCTTGTCGGGATCGCTCAGCAGAATGATTTGTTGCGAATAGAAAATCCTGTGTCGGAGTACCTTGGTGTTGGTTGGTCGAACTCAACACCTCAACAGGAATCCCGCATCACGTTGCGTCATCTGCTTTCGATGACGAGTGGCTTGAACGAAGAACTGCGGTACGTGGCGCCAGTTGGTACTCGTTGGTTTTACAATACAGCAGCGTATGCGAAGTCTCGAGATTGTTTAGTGTCAGTTTCCGGAATGTCCATTCATGAATTGACACGTGAATGGTTGACTGACGTGATCGGATCAAAGGAATCGAAATGGACGCCGCGTCCTGCTGGTATTCAGGCCCTCAATGCTTTCGGTTTTTCAACCACCGCTCGTGATTTAGCGAGGGTCGGTCTACTCATGCAAGCTGAGGGGAATTGGGCAGGGAACCAGGTGCTTAAGGATGCCGGCTTTCGGGTCGCTTCCACACGGCCATCACAACGACTCAGGCCTTCTTATGGTTATTTTTGGTGGTCAAATCGGTCCCATAGAATCAACACGGCCCCATTGGATACCTATTCGGCAAACGGAGCTTTGGGGCGTCGAGTTTATGTAGCACCCTCGCAGGGGTTGGTTGTTGTGCGTCTGGGTGATGAACCGAAGATGACTGAGGCGAAAAACTTTGATCGTGAATTTTGGCGCCGGTTGATGGCGGCACGATTGCCGACCGCGTCCCGATGAAGTCCCACGAATGTCATGGGTGTGACGATTTGGCGATCTCCCTGATGCAAGCTCGTTTTCTGCAGGCACCGCCGGCTCTTGAATTGTTCAGAGAGTGCTGGACAACATGCATGATCGCATGGTTTTTGCAGTGTTACCCTCGGTTTTTGCTAAGTTGGCCGCGGTGGGTGGCGGTGGGGACGTTGCCATGAGTTGAACTCGTGCTCTGGAGCGTCGATACTGTTGGTCTCTCAAACGCGTGAAAGTACCTCTTGGGTTTTCGCGAGTCTTTCTCCCACGGTAACTCCTGCGAGTCTAACTGATGAAATATTGTTTTGTTTTTTGCTCACTTGCTCTGGTCACGGCTGGTTCACCCTCACTGAAGGCCCAGGAGACTGTGGCACCTGTCCGAACGGGCAGCGTAGACATGGCGTTTGATACTGTGCCAGGTTGGGGATTGAGGCCAGATGGTAGTTCTGCGATCGGTTCAACACATGGTGCAGTGGTAGTCGACAAGGCTGGGAATATCTACACAAGCGCTGCTGCTGGCGTATTCGCCTTTTCACCTGACGGGAAAGTGGTGCAATCATATCTGGGGCCAAAATATTCGAATCTGCACGACATGGAGATTCGCGAGGAGGATGGTGAAGAGTTCATTTACGGTGCCAGAAATGCAAATGCGGAGGGAATTAAATTCAATGCTCACAGTGGCGAAATCGTGATGAAGTTGAATGTCCCGGAAGAAGCGGGGCTTGGGAAAATTAAATTCAATCCGACGGCGATTACAGTTGCCGGGAATGGAGATATTTTCTTGTCAAACGGATACGCCACTAACCACATTTTTAAATATGATAAGAACGGCAAGTACCTGATGCACTTTGGTAAGAAAGGCAACGGGATGGAAGAGTTCAATACGGCTCACGGGATGACTCTGGATACTCGTTATGAGCCAGCACGTCTTTTGATTTGTGACCGCAACCATCAGCCCAAGGGACGTTTGCTTCATTACGATCTTGATGGAAAGTTTATCGGCGAGGTGGTGACCGGTTTGGGGATGCCAACATCGGTTTCGGTTCAAGGCGATTACGTGTCAGTGCCAGATTTACACGGGCGACTTGTGATTCTCGACAAGGCCAATAAAGTCATTTCGGTTGTCGGAGAAAACCCAAATCCAAGCAAGGGTAGAAGTTACAACATCCCACAGGATAAGTGGGTTGAAGGTGCATTCAGCGGTACTCATGGGTCCGCTTGGGATGCAGATGGCAATCTGTATGTCCAAGATTGGAATGTGGCAGGGCGTTTGATGAAGTTGGTTCGGGTGAAGTAGCCGATCAGGAAAGTTTCTGATCAGCGAGTTTCTGATCAGCGAGTTTCTGATCAGCGAGTTTCTGATCAGGGAAGTTTCTGACAGGTAGGGGAAAAGATCGGCATGGTGGCCGATCATCTTCCTCTTCCCGTTCTCTTTTCGGAATGTGCTGGTGGCACGAATCGCGATCTGCAGTGGTTGACGGTCGCGTCCAATGTTCTGACCGATCTCGTAGTTGCTAACGATGCCGATGTCCCGTCGGATGATAAAGCTGAGTTTCTCGGGTGGACTTTACCACCCAGTTTTAGACTCGCCTGTTTTACCCAGTCATGATGGACCGCAGTCCAACCATGCTTGATTCTCCCGGTTGGCCCGTGCTAGGTGACATCTTCGGCGTGCGACCAGTGATTCTCCATGAGGCTGAGATTGCCTCTAAAGACCCTGTTCAAATCCGTGAAGAATTCGGTGATTGCCTGCTTGACCGAATCCTCTGTGTTTTCTGCTGCCGTTAGCCGAGGGTTGGTCGAGAGGCATATTGCGGCGAGACAGGGGATGCAGGCAAGGCGGCGGATTAAGGACATCGGCCACCGTTTCTAATTGAGCTTGATGGGATGATCAAATTCAGCTTCAACACATCTTCAGGACTATTCTGACACTGAAGTATGATATCTGTATAGATTGAGTACCAAGGGAAGCACGTCAGCAGCACAGTTATCCCGCGAATCGGAACGTGCTGTTGATATATTTATTGCGTTGTCTCATCTGCACGCAGTAAGTCGTGTTTTGCCGGAAAGATATTGGACTTCCCGCCCTACGAAAGGATGATCCGTTGGACAACGAACAAGTCGCAACCGGGAAAAAGAAACCTTTGGCGACCTATCTGATGCGATTCGCCTTTGTAATTGTTGGGTTAGTTGCTTGGTTCACGACCCAATCTTGGATCGGAGCACGGGAGCTTGAACCAGGGACGATTGGCGATGGTGTCCACGTGTGGTTGGCGGGATCGACCAACTATTTGGAGCATCACCGCGGTGCTGCCGACCTGTTGTTAGTGGTCAGTTCTGCTGTGATTGATCTGTTGGGGATTTTTTTGTTGTGGCGTTCCATATTCGGGACCAGTATGCGACCGTTCATCGGCTTGCTGCTGTTGTTTGCGATGCGACAAACGTGTCAGTGGCTATGTGCTTTGGAGCTGCCACCGGGGATGATTTGGCGAGACCCGGGCTTTCCGAGTCTGCTGGTGACGTATGGCGTGACAACAGATTTCTTTTTTTCAGGACACACCGGGCTGGCGGTACTTGGTGCAGTAGAACTCGCTCGGCTGGGCGGTAGACGTTGGATGTGCCTCGGCATTGCGATCGTCATCTTCGAGGCAATGACAGTTCTGGTTCTGCGGGCGCATTACACGATGGATGTATTCACTGGCGCGGTGACTGCCCACTATGCGACGTTTCTGGCTCAGCGCATGGCGCCAAGTTGTGATCGATTCCTGAATCGTTTTATCCGCGATGGGGATGAAAAATCGTGATGCGGGGGCTGCAGCAATGCTGCTTTCTGGCTCCCATGCGACTCACGCTAAGCTCACACTTCAAAGCGGGCGCCCTTGCGTTCCGGTGAACGGTCTTTCCATGCTTCCCCTTCTGGAAACCGGTGTCTGTCCAGGAATTCGGGAACGAATTCAAGGCCCCAGCCATGTGCTTTCGGAGTCACATAGTGGCCGTTGGTCGTCGCCACGGGATGCTCAACAGAGTCCTGAAGGAAGTCAATGTATTCGACCAGTTGGGTGTCTGAGTGCCCCGACACTGCGATTTGGTCCCACATACCGTAGTGCTGAATCATGTTGCACAAAGCGATGCCGCCGCCATGTGGGCATACGGGGACCTCGTACTTTGCGGCCATCAGAATGATTGCCATGACATCGTTGACTCCCGCGACTCGAACAGCATCAATTTGGCAGTACTTGATGGCACCACTTTTGAGAAGTTGCTTGAAAATCACCGGTGAAGCGGCCTGTTCACCACAGGCAAAATCGAAACTTGCCGTTGAAAACGTTTTGGCGAGTTCGACATAACCAAGCACATCATCCCGAGCGATGGGCTCCTCCACCCATTTCAACCCATAGGGCCGAAACGCCTCCAAATGCTCCTTCGCTTCATCGACACCCCAATACTGATTGGCATCGACCATCAGGTTTGATTTCATGCCGATCGCTTCACGCATGAATTTGATTCGAGCAACATCCTGCTGGCTGTTGCGTCCAACTTTCAATTTAAAGGAATCAAAACCCTGTTCCTGCAGGCGGTGAATGGTAGCGAGAATGTCCTCATCACTTAGCCCAAGCCAACCCGCAGTGCAGTAGGCCTTGGGACCCACTTCTGACATCTGATTTTCACGCGCACTCAATCCTGATCGCTGTCGTTCCAGAATTTCTATCGCTTCTTCCCGCGTTAGCGCATCCTGAATGTTTCTCCAGTCAATGCAGTCGGCAATGAAGCTAGGCTCAAGATCAACCAGCAACTTCCAGAGTGGTTTTCCCTGCTGTTTGGCCCAGAGATCCCACATTGCATTCAAAATCGCACCCGCTGCCATGCGAAAGACTCCGTCGTGGAGCCATCGCAACTGGTGGTGATCAATCAAGCGGCGATAGAGTTTGAACGGAGATGCCGCGAAATCTTCGAGGGTGGTCCCAACAACCAGTTGGCACAAATCCCGGATTCCGTAGCAGAGCCAGTCTGTGCCTGCTCCCACTGTGAAGACAACCGAGACTCCTTGGTACGCCGAATCAGTCTTCAAATGCAGAACTGCGGATGAGTAATCCGGTTCCTTGTGGAAGGGATCAGATCCCAGAAGTTGATCCGATGTTGGTACGCGCAGATCGATAACTTCGCAGTCGATGATTTTCATGATTAATGGCTGTCAATGCAGGATATTGTAAAATGAAGGAACCCGAATCCGCTGGTGCCATCGCAAGAATGCAATCGCACCGATTGCGAGGACACCGAACGTCGTTGATGCTTCAATGTTGGTCTGCCGCGGTTTGATCTTCAACTTGGAAAAGAACAGCCAAATCGCGACGCTATACAGGATGATAAAAATTGCGATCATTTGTTGGTATCAACCCAATGCTTGCTTAGGGTGTGTGGTTTATGGATTCCGGCTTGAACTTGCGTCATCGCAGTCAGGCGTGGAGCTGTTGGTGGACGTTTCTGAATGGGACGCCGCTTGATAGCCGGCGCCGCCAAATTTGGTGAGCGCCCAGGCACGAGCAAGCGGCCAACCCATCCCGCGAGGAAAACGGCCAGCCAACTTACAGCATCAATCGCAACAGCTTGGGGATGATGGTGTTTGTCCGCTATTCTTTTTGGAAGCGAGCCCAGAAACACGAAGGTCGCGGTGAAAATAGTCAGCAGAATTACCATGACTGCCCATGCGAAGTAGATACGACCGTCGACATGAACGCACTTGAAGAAATGGGGGATGCAGCGTTACCGGAACCTAATGCTGGACAGGATGCACTAGCGTACTCCAGGTGGGCTGGTTTTTAAATAAGACCAATACTCGTGGGGTTCCCCACTTCTACAGACGGTTGGGCACCGACGAACAGTCGCGTGCATGGCCGCGTGGAAGCTTAACCCAATAGAAAAAGTTCCTGGCAATTCCCGTGGGATCTCGTGACCCGGATGTTTCCTGGGCAGCAAGCGTCCAAGGGAAAGCGGTGCCAGTTAGAGTTGGCTGCTGCTCTTGAGGACAGGCACGATCAGGGCCAAGACCACCGCCAGCACGAGAAGTGCCATTACCAACAGCATGACTGGTTCCAGCAAGCGCACAAATAGGTCGAGTCTTCGAAACGTGATCTTCTCCAATGAGTCAGCGATCTCCGGCAACACCGTATCCAGCGAATTACTCTCCTCGCCAACGCTGATCATTTCAACAACGGAAGGCGGAAAGTGCCCGCTGGCACGTAGAGGAGAGGCAAGGCTCTCGCCGCTTCGGATGTTTTCCGTCGCACTGCTGACAGACTCTCGCAGCAAACGGTTACCTGCGGCAGTACCGGCGATGTCCAATGATTGCAGGATCGGGACACCATTGTTGAGCAGTGTTCCGAGCACTCTGCAGAATCTGGCAACGGCCAGATTCATCAGGATCTCGCCAAGGACGGGGATTTTCAATTTGATGCGGTCAATCAGATCTTTGCCTGATTCTGTTTGCGTTTTCGCTCGCATCACCAAGGCTGCCACAACCATGGCGACCAAAAATATCCAGCCGTAATCCTGCATGAAACTACTGACCGCCAACAGTGCTTCTGTGGCTGCCGGCATTTCATCTTTTTTCCGCAAGCGATCAAACATGGGATCGAACTTGGGGACGAAGAATACAAGTAGCGTGGTCAACACAACGCTACCAACCGAGAAGAGAAAGATTGGATAGGCCATGGCACTGATAGTGCGGCCTTTGAGGTCTTCCTGTAATTCGGTGAACTTGCCGACTCGATCCAGAGCGTCTTCGAGGAAACCCCCTTCGGTCCCGGCACGAACCATGTTGCATCCCATTTCATTAAAGACTTTGGGATAGCGGGCCATCGAATCACCGATGCTCTCTCCGTCTTCAACTCGCGATTTAATATCCGAGATGACCTCCTTCAACGTTGCATTGCTGGATTGGTCGGACATGACGTTCAACGAGCGGATCATTGGAACGCCAGCACGCAAGAGCGAAGCCATTTGCGAGTAGAACATCGCCATGGTCTGCGCTTTGACCCTCTTTCGGCCTCCAAACAACGCTTGGGACGAAGAAGCGGCGCTTTTTACATTGACCGGGAACAGGGATTTTTCCGCCAGAATAGCCGCGACCTCGTTTTCGCCGTTGGCCTCAACCGTACCGGTCACTTGTTTGCCCGACATGTCACGGGCTGTGTAAGCGAAAATCGGCATATCTATAGGGCCTCACCCTTCGTCACTCGGAGCACTTCATCAACCGATGTGTGGCCATTGACCACTTTGTCCCAAGCGTCCATCCGCAAGGTCCGCATGTTGGCTTTGACAGCTTCTTTTCGGATTTCCCAACTGCTCTTGCGATCCAGTGCGAGTTGGCGAATCTCGTCATTCGCGACCAGTAGTTCGTAAATTCCCATTCGGCCTGTGTAGCCGACGTTACGGCATTCGCGGCAGCCCACGCTGCGGTAGATTTGTCTGTCTCCCAGTTCGTCCCATGGGAAATCAGCCGGGGCATCTTGCCGGGTTGGCTTAAGTGCTTCTTTGCAGTGATCGCAGAGACGCCGTATCAGTCGTTGTGCCAGAACGGCCTCAACGGTGCCGGCAACCAGGAAGGGTTCGACACCCATGTCGCTCATTCGCGTGAACGCGCCGGCAGCGTCGTTGGTATGCAGTGTGCTGAACACCAAGTGACCTGTGAGAGAAGCTTGGATTGCGCTTTCTGCCGTTTCAAGGTCACGAATCTCACCCACCAGCACAATGTCGGGGTCGTGACGCAGAATACTACGAAGCGAGGCGGCGAACGTCAGGCCAATCTTTGTGTGGACTTGAATCTGGTTGATACCATCGAGTTGGTACTCAACTGGATCCTCGGTTGTGATGATTTTTGTCTTGTTGCTCTTGATCTGCAGCAAGGCACTGTACAGCGTTGTCGTTTTGCCGGAGCCAGTCGGTCCTGTGACAAGAACGATGCCGTGAGGGTACTTGATGATATCACTGAATGTCTCGTAAATCTGGTCGGACATTCCGAGTCGACCTAATTCGAAAACCATCGCAGACTTGTCCAGAATACGCATCACGATGCCTTCGCCGTGGATCATCGGGATCACGCTGAGGCGAATATCAACCTCACGACCATGGACACGCAGTTTGATCCGACCATCCTGAGGTAGGCGTTTCTCGGCAATGTTCAGCCTCGCCATGATCTTCAGGCGGCTGATGATGGCGGCTTGAAATTGATTGATTTCCGGCGGGGTGGGTTGCAGATGCAGGATGCCGTCGATTCGGTAACGGATGGCCAGTCCGGTAGATTGGGTCTCGATGTGGACGTCACTGGCTCGTGACTGGATGGCTTCCAGCAAGATTTCGTTAACCAAGCGTACGACGGAAGCCTCCTGAGCCATCTCGCTCAGTTCACTTCCATCGGTTTCGATCCCTTCAAGAAGTTCGACTTCCTCATCGCTCTTGGCCGCCATCAGGCCTTCGACCGTCTCACTACCGACCCCGAGATTTGTGTTCATCAGCCGTGCGATTTCGGCCCGCTCTGCAACGACCGGAATGATGTTCTTTCCGGTTGCAGCACTGGCTTCGTCCAGTGGATAAAGATCCAAAGGGTCCGAGGTTGCGACGACGATCGAATCGTGTTCGAATCGGATCGGAAACAGAGATTGCCTGTAGATTAGCTTTTGGGGAAAACCTACGAGTGCTGCCGGGTCGATGTCTGTTTCGCGTAGATCGACGTATTCAAGTCCGACTTCTTCGGCGAGCGCCTTCAGGGCATCGGACTCCTCGATATAGCCCAGTGTGATTGCTGCTTGAACAACGCTTTTAGAGTCGCTGTTTCTGCTCTGTTCAAGTTGTTCGTCGCTCAATAATCCGCGACGTCTTAGTATTTCGCCGGCATGCATGATCATGATTGTACCAATTCTTTCTTCACCAACGCCGAATCAATTTGTAGCTTGGAAGTGCCGATGAGCCATTCCTGTGTCCGTGGACGAGTACTCATCCTCATCAAGCGTAACCACCTGACTCTGGGTAAGGGCTTGGCTGGCACGCTCGGTTCTGTTTTGTGATGTGGGCCCTGATTACCGCCCGCGACCACTACCACCACCTGGTATTCCCCCACCCGAAGGACGGCCACCTGTGCTCCCGCCTCCACGACCACCAAACCCGCTAGGTGCCCCACCCCCGGTGCTGCCGCCACGGCTACCAGAGCCACCGCCAAAGCGGGCACGGAAGGCCTCGATCCGCTGCTGGATTTCAGATGCACTCTGTGAGGTTGAGCTGCTCGGTCTTTGAGAGTTCGTCGAGCCGGTCGCGTTTGATGCGTCAGAGGTAGAACTTGTTTTCGTCCCCAGGATGGACTCCAACGCCAGTTTCATCACCTCTGGATTGACGCTGCCGTTGGTAGAGTAGGTCACGATCGTTTCCTCCATGACCATGCTGCTTTGGTCCAATTCTTCAACAAGATCTCGAACCTCCGTGAAATCTTGTGGGGTTGCGATGACAACAAGGGAGTTGCTCTTGGCATCGACAGCAATGTTGATTTTTGTGGGCACGCTGGAAGCACTGTCTCCGCCACCACCCCGTCCGCCTCGTCCACCACCGCCACGCAAGGCGTTGATAAAGTCTTGAGGTGAAGGCTGTCCCCCCTGTCCGCCACGACTTGAGCCAGCACTCTGTGTACCGGCGATACGATCTCCAAAGACGGATTTCACGACGTCGGCAACGTCCTTTGCGTCCTGATAGATTACAGGAATCAAGGCAGGTTTGGCGACGATCTCAATGTCTTCGGGGCTCTCTGGAATGTCTATTTTTTGGAGAATCAGTTCGATCATCTGCATGTCGATCTGGTTGGCTTGAATGATCAAGGCATTCAAGCGAGCGTCGGTAACGATGTTGACCGAACCTGTTGACGTCAGAATTGACTTTGAAGAGGCGGTAGCACCACCACCACCACCACCAAGTCCACCGAGTCCACCCAGCAAACCGAGCATGCCTCCGCCCATTCCGCCGGCGACCGAATCGACTGCTGAGGAAAGAGAACTCTCTGCACCACCAAGGACGCTCGAGATCAGCTCCGCAGCGACGTCCGCTTTAATGTACTTAAGCCAAATGATGGTCGGTAAGTCCGAAGCGAGAGCTGACGGGGTAGCAACCGATTCCATGAGTGATTGGAAGGTATCCAGAGCAGCGGTGTCCTCAGAAGCAATGATCATTCCGGCAGGTGTGAATTGCACGATGATGTCCGCATTGCCGACTTTGATTGTAGTTTGTGGCACCGCAGCGTCACTTGGAGAACCAGGGCTGGTCGGAGTGGTTGTCTCACTAGCCTGCTGTGCGGTCGTGTTTTGTGTCGGTGCTTGTGCAATTGGTTTGGTGACGAATCGATACTGAGTAGCGTTATTGTCTGACTTGGGAACGAAGCGGGCGTCAGGTGCATCCCGGATGACACGACGTTCGGGAATTCCTGGCATCCTGGAACCGGGTACTGCTCCTGAGCGTGAGGGGGAGATCGTTCGGATCTTGTTAGGACGACCTGTGACTGGCCATAGGCTTTCCACTTGATTCAACGCATCTTCAGCGGACCTGCCCGTGTAAGGAAGAATCCGAACCTTGTCTCCAAGAACTCCCAAAGAGTCGCCGCCCTCAAGTTCGCCCAGCAGTTTTTCTACCAATGTGATCTGATCGGTCGTGCCTCGAATCCACAGTTTTCCCGTTGTGGGATCTCCGTCAACGATGGGACCTTCACCACCCTCTTCGGTGATCCCAAAGAATTTGTTGATCGTTAGCAGGGCTTGTGCTGGGTCAAGACGTTTCAGGTCGATGACCTTGAAATCCTGGCCGGATCCTTCCATTTCGACGATCGATTTGACGATCACCTCGTGCGTCTCAGGTCGGGCCCAAGCCACAATCGCGTTCGTTTTGGGATCGATTGCAATTCGAGCATCGGGTGTTCCCGCCAGCAATGTTTGCAAAACGTCAAAGACCGTCGAGCTGTCAGCACTCCGTACCGTATGCGTCCGGAATACAGGTGTGCCCACATCGGTCCCGTCTTCCAAGTCGGCGGTAGCGAGTGGTTGATCTGCTTTCTCTACGAGCTTCGCCAGCAGTCCGGTCTTTCCAGGTAAGCCAGCGGCATAGATTCGATCACCGAAAATCCCTACTGAGATGCGAATGCCCTCGCTTGAATTCTCGCCGGGCTGCAAAGACAGAAGGGGCCGGGCGAGTTCAAGGATTTCATCGGCGGCACGATGTTTCAAAATGATCTCCACAACATCAGTGTCTGCCATCGATGCTTGTGTCAGCAGGTCGCGTATCGCAATAAGCTTGTCCGCCCGTTCGGTTACTTTGACTTGACGGGCACTGTCCAGAACGATGACTCGGCCCCACGGTCCAATCATCAACGCCAATTCTTCCTTGGCAGAGTCTGGAGTCATGCTGCCCAAAGGCAACACGCAGCTGACAATGTCACTTCTGCCCCGCTCTTCCAGTTGCTCGGGCCGAACCAACTCAGCAAGTTCGCTGATCAGCTTGTCAGCGTTCTGCTGCTCCAAATCGATCACTTGAAGCATGCGTCCGCGTCTAACCAAGCAGTAGCCACGTTTGAGCAGGGCGAGGTTGATAACGTCCAGTGCCTCGGAAACACTATAAGAACGAGTGGGGTCCGCGAAGGTCCAGCTGCCGATCGGAATCTGATCCAATTGCAGTGCCAAGTCTGCCTCATCTGCAAACCATTCCAGAACAGAAGGCCATGTGACGCCGGAAAAATTGAATCGAAGGTCGCCGGAATTGCCCAAGTTTCTTGGGGAGGCGGCTTCTTGGCTGCTGCGAGTGACTTGTGCTGGCGTTTCTACTGCTGGCGTTTCTACTGCTGGCGTTTCTACTGCTGGCGTTTCTACTGCTGGCGTT
>JAPKCI010000066.1 GCA_028823035.1 Rubripirellula sp. | reverse complement strand
CCGGAGCCAGTGACCCCGGAGCCAGTGACCCCGGAGCCAGTGACCCGGCGATGGATGCCCGAATCGAATCGTTCGAGTTGGCTTTTCGGATGCAAACTGCGGCACCCGAAGCAATGGACCTCAGTCAGGAATCAGCAGCAACTCGGGAATTGTACGGACTGGATGATCCCTCGACTGCCAATTTCGGACGCGAATGCCTGCTGGCACGCCGATTTGCCGAACGGGATGTCCGATTCATCCAGGTCAGTCATGCAAATACCCTGCCGTTTAACAACGAACAATGGGATCAACACACACACCTGAAAAAGGGACATGAAATCAATGTCAAACAGATCGACAAACCGATCACCGGGTTGCTAACCGACCTGAAGCAGAGAGGACTACTGGAGGACACACTGGTTTTATGGGGAGGCGAATTTGGCCGAACACCAACAGTCCAAGTCGGCAACGCCGAAGCCGGACGCGATCACCATCCCGAGGGATTCACCATGTGGATGGCCGGGGCTGGCGTCAAAGCAGGTTTTCGCTACGGCAAAACCGATGAGTACGGCTACTATGCCGTTGAGGATCGCTGCCCCATTCACGACCTGCACGCCACCCTGCTGCACCTATTAGGCTTGGATCATACGCGTCTGACCTATCATCACAGCGGTCGCGACTACCGATTGACCGATGTCTATGGGAAAGTCGCCAAGGGCATCCTGGCCTGACAGGTTGTCGCAAGCTCAGCTACGCCCACGACCGCTCAAAAATACAGCAGTCGCAAAGCACGTGTCACTCCCGACTGTCATACTATCTCATTGAGGAAGCCAACCGCAATGCATCCACCCGCCCAAGTACAACAATGGGCCGAGCGGCAACTGGCAGACTACGACAGGCAGTGTCCCGGCAGTCTCTTTTCCGAGGGGCTCTGCTTGAGTGTGGAAGAGGGGTACCAGTTGCAAACCGCTGTGGCTCAACTGCGTGTACAGCGTGGGGACGCCATCATCGGTTACAAGGTCGGATGCACATCTCCGAAAATCCGAACACAGCTCGGGATCAGCCATTGCGTCACCGGTCGACTCTATGAACCAGAACGCTACCAGTCAGGCGTGGAGCTTTGCCGCAGCGGCTATGCCAGTCTCGCCATTGAGGGTGAACTGGCCGTCAGTTTGTCACGCGAGCCAACCGACGAAGATCTCACCCACGATGGGATTCCTGCCTGCATTGCCAAAGTCTTCCCCGTGATTGAACTTCATAATCAGGTGATGCATGGTGATCCACCATCGGCAGCTCAATTGATCGCCAACAACGCGATACACGCAGGTTTCGTAGCTGCTGAAGACAGCAGCAAGCCACTTGATCGATCACCAATGCTGTCGATTCATATCAACGGAAACTGCGTTGAAACCTGTCAGGGTGCAACACTGATTCAAACCATTCGCTCTTCACTTCAGTGGCTAAAGGAATCACTTAAAGAGCAAGGCGAGACGCTGAGAGATGGTCAAATCATTTTGACCGGTTCGATCCTCAGCTTGATCCCGGTCCACGAGGACTGCCACATTCAAGTGTTGGCACCACCGTTTGGCATGGTTGAGGCACGGTTTCGGCTCTGATCGTTTAGCTACCAGCCTGTCGCAAGGTGCCCTCAACTGCAGGGGTCCGTCCCTGTCCCACACACCAGCGAAGCGTCATCTTGCCAACGCCAAGGTCAGCTCCGAACCCCGAACTGGACGCGGGCAATCCCTCCACCGCGCCAGTTCCTGCGGGACTTGTCTCTGGTTCGCAACGGTGGCCGGTTTCGTTGGTGATTGCGATTTGCATATGGCCCTTGCTAACGGCGAAGGTGTTTTTTCTTGGGATGTTGTTGAAAACACTGGCCTCGGAACTGAGTCTGCCGATCAGCAGCGCAAGTCTTCTGCTGATCCACGCCATGACCCCGCTTGTTCTGCTGACGGCAACGGCATCGATTCTTAGCGGGGCGATCAGTTTGAAACGACCGTCTCAACGCCGAAAACTCGGAAATATCGCGTGCGTTCTGGGATTGCTTATACTTGGGGCTGCGATCCTCGGCCTGGTCATTCCGCTGATTCAATATTATGTGAATCTGATGTGAGAGTGACGCACAACTCGGCGTTGGCGCAACGCAGCATTGAAAAGCGTAAAACACCACGACCCACCGGACGCCAAACCAACAACATGGTATCACCTCCAACCGTTCCAACTAAAAGCGATTCCGACATGCCCCCTTTTTGCAACTCGCCATCTGTGTATCGACTGTTCGTGATCGGTGCCCTTACGACCCTGATATCGTCCGACTCGATGGCAGCCCCTCCCACTGCCACCAAGGTGTCAAAGGCGACCGTCGTCATTGGTGAATCACTCAGCAAGGGGAAGGGACAACCAAAAAGCCAAAAGACACAACCTGACCCAGATCAACTCGACTCACCGTTTGGCGTCGACTTTGACAGTCAACAGAACATGTACATCGTCGAACTTTCAGGGGGTCGGGTACATCGGATGGATGCTGACGGCAACCTGAACACGATTGCTGGCAACGGATCAAAAGGTTACCACGGAGACGGAGGTCCTGCGGCGCATGCAACCTTCAACGGAATGCACAATATCGCAGCCACCCCGAACGGCGACCTTTATATCGCCGACAGTTGGAATCACTGCGTGCGCAAGATCGATGGCAAGTCCGGACTCATCAGCACCATCGCCGGTACTGGGAAAGCCGGATTCAGTGGCGACGGCGGCCCTGCATCCAAAGCCACCTTTAATTTCCTGATGTGTGTCTCACTGAACGCGACTCATGACAAACTGTACGTGGCCGACTTGAAAAATCGGCGAGTGCGAATGATCGATTTGAAATCCGGGCTCGTGACCACCGTTGCCGGTAATGGAAAGAAGGGGGTTCCGCAAAACGGTGCTCAAGCGAACGAAAGCCCGTTGATCGATCCGCGAGCTGTCGCGATTGATTCAAAGAACAATCTGTACATTCTGGAACGCAGTGGGCACGCGCTGAGAATGGTAACACCTGACGGCAAAATCCAAACAGTTGCGGGCACAGGCAAGGCTGGCGACGCTGTTGGTCAGGCCTTGCAGGCCGAATTAAATTCTCCCAAACATCTCGCGATCGACCATGACAACAACGTGATCATCGCGGATGATCAGAATGCCCGCATTATCCGTTATGACAGGCAACGCGGAACGGTGACGAGCATTCTGGGCAAAGGAGTCGACAAACCGAAACGTGGCCTGTTGCGCCCGCATGGTGTCTGTGTTCACGAGGATGGATCAATCTTCATCGTGGACACGGGACACCACCGAATCCTACGCCTGAAATGAACGTAAAATACACATTGCCTCCCGGCATCACGATCACTCAGACCTCTGTACCGAGGACGTGCCCCCACCGAACGCAGGGCTCATCGCCCCTGCGTTGCCCCCAACCCGCTTCGCCGTAAACATGCTTTCACCGATAGAGATTTTGCAGTATCAGAGCGACGGCTACGTGACGCCTGATTTCCGGTTACCCGATTCAATATTATCCGACATTCGCACATCGCATGATCGCCTAATTGATCAGCATCCAGAGTTTGCTGACTACTGTCCTGCGTTACTTGCTTACGATACTTCGTTTCTGGATGTCGCCAGAAATCCGGATATCCTTTCCATGGTGTCACAGTTGATCGGTGGCGATATCGCGTTATGGAACTCAAGTTTCTTTGCCAAGCCCGCGAGAGTCGGAAGCAAAACGCCCTGGCATCAAGATGGCGAATACTGGCCGATCAAACCACTGGCAACCTGCACTGTCTGGATCGCCATCGACCCATCGACTCAGGCGAATGGTTGCCTTCGGGTGATTCCAGGATCACACCGTCATCAGCAACTTGCCCAGCACAACAGGAACCAAGCTGATGGCCTTGCCCTGCCTCTGGAACTGGATCCCGCAACCTTTGACGAATCCGATGCTGTCGACATTACTCTCGAACCGGGGCAAATCTCATTGCACGATGTTTACCTGTTCCATGGTTCGGAACCCAATCGCTCGGAATACTCGCGTCGAGGCCTGACGCTCAGATACATGCCTACCACATCGGTCTACCAACATGATCAATCGAAAAACAGTCTGGGCCCAGGCCGACTCGACCTGTCGCAGCGAACCCTCTATCTGATGCGTGGATCGGATCGCACTGGCAGAAACGATTTCAGCAAAAAACACTGATCACCACAGCAAACGATTCCCAGACGCTGCAAGCATTCAGGAAAGTTGACCGGGCTGTATTCGAGTCCCCAGCTTTGGAAGAGATGAAGCAGAAGACGAATTAAATCCGCGTACAACCACAAGCCCAACAAGACGTGGATTCGACCTGATTGACTCATCACTGCCACCCACCCCTGTTCCTTCAATCGGCAGGGTTGCATCGGATCATTGCCATCGTCCTGCAGGAAGTCACATGAGTCTTTCAGGACTTGGTCTGCGACGGAGAATCAAGTGACTCCGGTTGCCCAACACGGGCCAAAAAGAGATTGGCTAACGCTTCGTACAAGGATGTGTGGCATACCAGCCGCGAGCACTCATACGCCGTCACCGAAACGCCAAGCAAGGGCAATGTCAGATACCGGGCACCTGTCATCTCAACCATGATGATAGCGCAAGTGATCGGACTCTGAACGACCCCGGCAAAATACGCAACCATGAACATCATGATCACGGATTCCGGCTCCAACCCCGGAGAGATCATACTCATGACAGGTAACATGCTTTGTCCCAAGCCTGCCCCCACTGCCAAACTCGGATCAAACAGACCGCCCGGGATTCCTGAAATCAAAGTCAAGAACGATGCCATGGCGGTCAACGGCGCGTAGTACCAGGGATAAACTTCCCCATCAAGCAGGATTCCACGGGTTTGCTGATAACCGCTGCCATAACTTTCCCCATCCGAAACAAATCCGACGATACCCAGTGCTGCGCCGATCAACAGTGGAGTCATCCACTTGTTCCATTGCATGCAGCGACTGGCCACGCCCGAACCTTTGATCGTGCACTGAGCAAAAATGCCTCCCAGAAATCCACCCACCACACCGATCAGGAGAACGGATGCCCATTCCCCAAGCGTCCAGTTCCCGTCGTTGCTGTCGACCTTGCCATAGAACAGATAATCTTTTCCGAGCACGATCACGATAAAAATCGATGAGATGATGACCGACCGAATGACCGTTCCCACATTCTTTTTCTCGAAGGATCGTGCAATCTCTTCGAAGGTAAAACAAATACCAGCAATGGGGGCATTGAATGCTGCTGCAATGCCGGCTCCCCCACCACCCAAAATCAACCCGCGTTGGACGAGATGCGCAGGAAAGCGTCCCCACTTCGTAATCATGTGCATGAGTGCGGCCCCCACATGAACAGACGGCCCCTCGCGTCCCAGAGTCATCCCCGAAAACAATCCGATGGTCAGCAAAAGAACCTTGCCAACCAAAATCCGGGGCGACAGCATTCGGTCACGTATCGCCACGTCATGCGTTTTCAAGGTCGCTATGGTTTGGGGAATCCCCGTCCCCTCGGTACCGCGAAAGTAACGATCCCGAAGAACCACAATCAACAGCATGCTGCCGGTCACCCAAATCATGGGAACAATCGTTCCCAACGGGCGGGGCATACGCCAAGTGCCGCCCAGCCAGGCGTCATCCCCTTTGAGAAACGCAAACCAGCGTTCACCCCAATGTTCAGCCAACTGAAAGTACCAGGCAACCAGCCCAATCGTGAGCGAGGCAAGGATGAACAAGGCATGCCGCCCCCAAGCACGATGGCTTAACACCTCGCGTTTCCAGAGCCGGGCAATCCGAGTGCGTTCGGGTCCTTTCAAGCCAGCCTCTTTTCGTTCACCACAAGACCATCGAACCAGCAACGATTGGTTACCGTGAACAACAGGAAAAAATCTCCAGCAGCCTTCAACAACCCCAGCCCGCAACGCTTATCAACGTAGAGGAAGATTGTAGGCAGTCGCTGCATTCTTCCAGAAGTATTTCTCACAGGCTTCCTGTCCCTTTTCGGCAAAATACGCGTTCACCAGTCGTACAAAACTGTCGTAATCACCACTCTTTTTCGTGCATGGCCAGTTACTGCCATAAATCAGACGGTCGGGACCAAAACTGGCCCACAGCGGGTCCAGCACGGTTCGGTAATGATCAGGATCATGGGGAGCAGGCTGTTGAGTGCAACGCTGATACAAACCCGACACTTTACAAGACACATTTTCATGACGCGACAAACTCTTGACCGCATCGAGCCACTCCTTTGAAGGTGGGTTGCCATCAATGTCGTACCCGAGAACGTGATCGACCACAATCCGCAACTCCGGCACCTGACCCGCCAGAACATCAACTTCACGAACTCCCTCGATTCCCTTTCCATTGGCAAGAATGTCAAGCGACAGACCTGCTTTTGCCAACCGTCGAAAATTCTCGAGTACCTGAGGATCGGTGTAATCGATCGGCCCACTGTTGCGAGCCCTGATGCCCACAAAACGCTTGTCACGTTTCAACCGTTTGAGTTGCTCGACAAAGTCTTTCCGATAGGGATCAATGTTGCCAACCAGGGCCACATAGAAAGGATCACCCTTGACCTGATTAAGCACCCATTCATTGTCTTCCAGACGGTCACTTGCCTCGACAATCACAACCCCAGAAACCCCAGCTGGCTTGGCAAGACGGGAAAACTCAGCCGGCAGATGAGGCTTGTAAAGGACTTTGTCATCGGTTGGTGGCCACGGGATCCCCTCAGGACGCCGCGGATCAAACAGATGGATGTGTGTGTCGATCAAATGCTTGACCGCAGGCAACGGCGGGGAATTCACCTCCTGACCGTGGACCGCCTTACCCTTCAGCAATACGGCCATGGTGAAAAGCAGAATTCCCAGACGTAAGCTGAACGAATGTCTCATCAGTGCATTATCCCATTGAATCAAAACGGGGAATCGATCCGGAATTTGCCGCGGGGTCTGTATCCCCGAAGTGTTCCATGCACATTCTAACTGACTGCGTGTTGATTCGCATCCGTCTACTCACCCCCCCAAAAAGGATCACCCGGTCCAAGCAATTCCACTCCCTTCGAACCGTTTTCCAGTTCACCCCTGGTGACGACCACTGACGCAGGCCAACCGAGCCATCGAGGGCTGAGGCATCAAAATCTCCCGTTTCCGACAAGAGACTCTCGCCCCAACGTCTGACGAGCCAAAACGAGCACTCGAGATTCCCACCGCCGATTCACTGCATCCCATTGGGAGCAACTGCACGTCACATAGCACGTCACATTGCTGGCACTTTACGAGCGACTGATCAGTTGCGGGGCTCGATACGCGTCAATCTGGCATCCTTCCACCACAGGTAGGCAAATAGCAACGCAATCACAACGCAGGCCAATTGGTAACCAGTCATCCCGAACCATATCCTTTCCTCGGGTCGTATCAACTCGGTGCAAAAGCGATAGCCCGCATAGGCAATGATGTACAGTTTGATCAACTGGCCACGAAACATGCCATGGCGTTGAAAATAGTACAACAGCAGAGCCATGCTGAGATGAAAGGCCGTCTCATAAAGTTGCGTGGGATGTCGAGGCAGTTCCCCCGCAGCGGGAAACACGACTCCCCACGGCATATCGGTCGGCGTTCCATAGCAACAGCCAAAATCAAAACAACCCAGTCGGCCTATCGCGACGGCGACTGCAACGGGAACCGCGAAACCGTCACCGGTTTTGGTCTTGATCATCATGGCCCACTTGGCGGCCTCTACACCGGCGTATCCGCCGACCAGACCACACAGAATCGTCTTGCCATTGGAAAACCAGGCTGCACCGCTCAAGAAAGCTTCCCAATCTGCAAAAACAAAAGGAAGTTTGGCCCCGATCATGGCGCCGCAATACGCTCCCAATCCAATTCCAATCCTCTCTAAAACCGAGAGTTGCAATCCCTTTTGTGTATGGCGTGAGATCAATACACTCACAACAATCGCAGATAGCATGATCACCGGATACGTCCAGGAAATCATGCTTTTGTCTTGCCATTTGGATTGTCAATGGAATAGGTTTCAACCCTGTTGGCAAGCGACGGCAACGAAACATGTCCGTCACGATACAGAACGTTGTAAGCACAAAACGGGATCAGGTGTCCGCTGGGCAAAAGATGATGGACACAGGACTTCATCAATTGACGAATGTCAAAGTTATAGGCATCCATAAAACTGGTGGTTGTGATGCGGAACATATCGGCTGGTGACAGATCCTCATTCACCGCTCGTCGAAAAAACGACGCGGCGAGCCGCTCCTGCACTGGGTCCGCTGCACTGTTTCCTGACTCTTTTCCCTGCCCTCCAGCCACGTTTAAACCCGGCGCAACCTGACGGGTACCAGGCGTGCGATCCAACGGGTGAACTGGCAACGGCGTCACACCAGATTCGGCCGGCAACGAGACAGGCCCGCACCCACAATCCTGCCCTGTGCCGCAAGCTTGCCGGCTCAGGAACGTTTTGATCAATTCGCGAGCACTCTGACGATTGAAAGTGATCCCGTTGGCAAGCAGGTCAAGGTGATTTTCGACGTCGATCAAGCGTGCCAGCGATGTCGACTGCGAACCTTCGCGGTAAGCGTAAGCAAGCGAGTGAGCGTTCGGATGTGCACAGGGCAGAGGCAGGAAATCCCGGGCTTCCCAGCGACCATCGGTTTGTTCGGCAATCGCCGTGATCACATCAGGAAAGGTAACGCGTTGCTCAAGCGACTCGGGCGCCACGTAGCGTCCTGTGTAAGTGGCAGGTTGAAAACTAACCCCGGTGATCGTCGGACGCTCCATCCCAAACTGAACCAGGCGGCCAACTTGATCTAGATTATTCTGATCCACGGTGCAGACCAAGGTGACATTCACCCCAGATTCGGAAAGCAATTCAATGGCCCGCAACTTCGTCTCCAGCAGCGCTTCGCCGCGCAACTTCTGGTAGATGCCGTCATCAAATCCATCAAACTGAAGATACACTTCCGAGCGTTGATGGTAACGACTCAAAAGATCACGAAGCCTCGGATCCTTTGCAATGCGGATACCGTTGGTATTGATCATCACAATATCAATTGGCTGACTGCAGGCGTATTCAAAAATGTCCGAAAAATCGGGGTGAACCGTTGGCTCGCCACCCGACAATTGAAGAATTTCAGGGCGTCCCTCGTACGCCACCAAATGATCAATGGCCTTTCGGCAATCTGGTAACGGAACGTGAAATCCACCGGGACCACTGGCAGCATAACAGAGAGGGCACTTCAGATTACAGGACGAAGTGACTTCAAGCACAGCGACACAAGTGTGCTGTTCATGCTCTGTGCAGAGTCCACAATCATAGGGGCACCCGCGATCGGGTTCCAACGCAAAGCGTGGCGGCACCCGTCCCGGCAAACTGTACTCCATGCGGTCGAACCATCGCTCGTCTGCACAGACAAAGTCATCCCGCGTACCATGCGTCGGACAATGTTTTCGAAAATAAACGCGACCCTCACGCGCGAGAATTTTGGCAGGAACAACGTCAAGGCATTCAGGACACAGGCTCTGGGTTGCCCCCAAAAAGCGATGCTCACGCAAACGAAGATTCGTCATATCCTAGATCTCGAAGTAAAGGCAAGAGGCCCATCAACCGTTAACATCGCGTTTCCACCTCACAACCAAGATCCACAAACTGGCGACAACACCCACAATCAGACCGACCCAACCACCAAACTCAATCCAATGCAGAGCATCGGCGGTGGTTAATCCGACGAAACATGCCACAAAGCACCCCACCAAGACGCAAACTCCAACCACAAAACTACAAACTACGATTGTCAGGACCGATCCAATCAAAAGCGTCGCCTTCTGAGCACCAGTAACAATCGCACCCGACTGCTGCTGCCGGCGAGCGACAACCAACACTGTCCGTATCAATGAAGGAATGGAAAGCACCAGTAAGGCAATCCCCACACCACTCGCCACAGATAAGAGATAAAAGCAAAAAACAATCCACCCGATAAAACAGACGATCCA
Source organism: Rubripirellula sp. (assembly GCA_028823035.1). Classification (GTDB taxonomy): domain Bacteria; phylum Planctomycetota; class Planctomycetia; order Pirellulales; family Pirellulaceae; genus Rubripirellula. The sequence continues at coordinate 19,445 of JAPKCI010000066.1, read as the reverse complement.
AAAACCACTGACAAAGTTGCCCTCCAACGACGGAGCACCCAAACCTGCGTTAGGCCGGTAAGCATCATATACGTCTACCTCGCCTGTCTGCTGTTCTCCAGCTTCCAATGCTGTCGTTACCTCCTCACTGAAAGGGTTGCTCCCGTTTGCAACCATCTGGTTCCATGCAGGCTGGTTTGCAGAAGGCTGGTTTGCAGCAGGCGGGTTTGCAGATGGCTGGTTCCATTTGCGCTGGACTGGGATCGGAAACTTTTTCTGCAACTTTGCTGAACATTGCTGACAAATCGCTCCTGACGGGGCAGGAACGACCGAACAAAGAGGGCAACACTGCTGATCGGAACCTTCCATCACTCCTCGCCTTCTGAGTCAAGCACCACTTAAGTAAGGGACATCATACTTCACATAACCTGCGACCGTGAACGCACGACGGCGTAGGCAAGCATGAAGCTCGCAAATCTACGCCTGCTGTTGATTCCGCAAAGAGGCATGGAAGTCAACGTAAACCTGTTGCACTGCATCTCGATTTTCATCCAGATCCTCTACCTTCCATTCCTTGGTTGAAATACTCGGTAAAAAATAGACATCCACCACGCCGGACTTGGAAACCAGATTCATACCCGCATCCAGCGCGACAGGTACATTCACATAAATTGGCACAATATCAACCTGCAGGTTCGTTGCCAAGTGAAACGCTCCACGATTAAAGTGTCCAATTTCTCCCGTGCAAATTCGCCCACCTTCAGGGGACAGGTACACCGAATCACCCGTTTTGCGAAGCATGCGTTCTGCTCGTTGAAAAATGCGACGACGCTTTTCAGGAAACTCATAGGGAACAGTCCAGAAAACGCCAATCAGATAACCAATCAATCCGAATGGCAGCAGTTTCCGAAGGAATCCACTCAGGAAATAACGAGCACGTGGCAGCCCCAACGCAGTGATCACAAAGATGTCCAACGTCGCCGTATGGTTAGAAATGTAGACCTTCTGAGTCTTGGACAGTGGCTGGCTGTGATGCTCAACAACCCGAACACCACTCAACCAGACAGCAAACCTCGCCATCCTGCTGGCAATCCCCTCGCTACAAAAACGCCGCGTCTGAAACAGGGTCAACACTGCGACCAGCAGCATCAACAGGGTTCCTGCCAACAGGATCAGAAACCCGACAAGAGCCAACCCCACTTTTCGCATTGTCCATCTTGAACGGGGATTGGTTGAATCATCTCTTGAATGACCATCAGCTGACATAAAACCCCTCATACATTCGGGTGCTAAAACGGTTGGGATGCAGCTAACGTTCTCTCGACAAAGCTCACGGATTTCACCCACTGCTCATCCAGGACTCAGGTCACGAATCATCCAACACAACTGCATCGCCTTGATGACCGTTCTGGTACGTCAGACCATCGAGGTCACAGAATCGCACCAAGCGTCTGGAGGACTCGTCCCACAGCTTCAACTTGATGGTTCTGAGGCTGGCTGCCAATGTCACCACGGACACCTCTTTGAATAGCGGAAGCGAAAGATGACATTGTTCCAAATGGTAATTGGGTGCTTATTCAATCCAGAGGTCCCGCTCGCCCAGCACACTCTCGGTGCCAAGAATCCTCACTCAGCATCCACGCGTCAGGCCCAGATACAGTGGATTCGTTGACCAGCAACAAACAAATGCACAAAAGCAAAATAACCAGCGCAGCGGTTTCAAGCAAACGGGTACTTTGCACTTAGAGAGCGAAAGCCAACATCGGACAACTCGATCAACTCTACCCATGTAAAAACAGAACCTGACAAATCAATATCAAACACCATGAATTCTCACTTTCCAGAATGCACAGGTATCGTCAGTCTTTTTAGCATTCGGCCATTGCACCTCAGACTCAAGCAACTTAAACGCCCCGCAAAAGGTTACATTCAATCTACCCATTCAATGGGAACAAGTCCTGGAGGCTGACGTCCCCACCATTGTTACTGTTGCCGACTCGACAACTGCTGGCTTCCTCAGCTACGCAGCAGACCCTTTCGCCAACACAAAATACTGAACTTTAGAACCGCCCCCAAATTTTTTGGTCTTCCGCATTCCATGCCTTTGCGTCTTCGCCAACTGCTGGGGTTTTCCCTCTACTATTTGAGCTTCAGTTACTACCTGCTGCTATTGCCGCTGTTTGACCCATGGGAAACCGACGAGAGATTTCGGAAACGGTTGAGAAAAGCGACGCGTCTTGCAATACGGATGTTCGGTGTCACCATCGATGTTCAGGGCGCAGATCAGCTTGATTCCCAATCCAACACCATCATCGTGGCAAACCATTCGTCCTGGCTTGACCAATTGGCACTGATTGCGAGCCTTGATCTTCCCGTTGCATTTGTTACTAACGAGAAGTATTTCAAGTATGCCGGGCTGAGCAAAGTCCTCCGTAAATTGGGTAGCGTTCCTGTCATGGGGCGAGATATCAACGCGAGCCTGAAGGCTTGCCGCGAAACGATCAACAGCGGAAAATGCCTCGTCATCTATCCCGAAGGAACACGATCAAAATCACTGCTGCCTTTTCGCCGCGGAGCTGCCCTGCTGGCACAACAGACCGGTGCACCAATTCAACCAGTTGTGATTCATGGCGCGGAGGAAATCCTGCCTCGCAAACACAGTTTATTGAAGGTGCGACCCGGGGTAATCAGACTGGAATTCCTTCCTTGTTTACACATGGATGAATCGATCACCACCAAGCAGTGCATGGAACAGATCCATCACTGCTTCGCTGGCTCGGCTGTGATGATGGGTAACACAAGCAACGACCAGGCAACCACGAACGGCAATGCGACAACTGTCACTGAGGCCAAAGATGCTGAATTCGATTCCACCCCGCCCACGGCAACGACGGATATTCAAGTCGACGCGGATATTCAAGTCGACGCTGGTGTTCAACAGGGCTTCTCGGTTGACCTCGACAGCCTTCAATCCAGCAATGCCATGGGTGGATTCTATTTTGTCTATGCGTTGCTGATGACGGTCGCTGCGATCGCTCTCAGCCTGTCACCCAATGGGTGGTTATGGTTGGCTGGCCAACTGCTGCTATCAGTAACGTTCATACAGTGGTTCGCGATTTTGCACGAAGCGGGGCACAAGACCATGTTTCGGGCTCGCTGGCTGAATCGCTGGACATCCTATGTCGCCGGTTTCTTCGCGTTAATCCCAGGCGATTGCTGGCGACTGGTTCATGCCAAGCACCATTACTGGACTGGTTGGCAGGATCTTGATGTGACCACTGAGACGTTAGTCCCGCGTCCCCTTCGCAGATTTGAGCGGGTTGCGATCAACACCTGCTGGCGGTTGTGGATACCGCTTTTTGCCTCGCTGTACCGCTGGAACAACTACTGGAACCTGACCCGGTTGCGAGGCATGTTTCAACGACCTCGACAAAAACGCCTGATTACAGCCAACGTGCTTGGCTACCTGCTGATCTATCTGGCAGTCACGATCACAGTGGGTACGCAAACCATGCTGACAACCATCGGTTTGGGATTGTTCATCAGCATGTCCTTGCAGGATCTGTTGATTCTCAGCCAACACACGCACATCCCAATGAAGATTTCTAACGGAGAATCTGTTCGTCCATTCCCACCGACCCAACAAGAAGACTTCACTCGGTCTTTGCTGTTCCCCACCTGGTTCGCCAGACTGGTGCTGCTGAACGTGGACGCCCACGGTTTGCACCACATGTTGCCACGAATCCCTGGCTACCACTTGCACCGCCTGCAAGACCGCGAAACCCTGAATTGCATTCACTGGTGGAAGTGGATCGCGAAAGCGAAATCCGTCCCGGGTGAAGTCCTGCTATTCCAGAATCGTGATGAAACAGGTTTTCACTTTTAATATACCGGAGTTAATTTTTCGTTTGTCATGATTCCTGATCCCATCCATTGCGCTATTTTCTTATTTCTTTCACTGCTTGTTTCGGGCATCGGTCAGACGATTTGGATGAGCAGCGTCTATTCCAAGCGATTCAGCAGGGTGATTGATGGAGGCCGCAAATTTCGGAATCGTCGAATTTTTGGTGCCAACAAAACGTGGCGAGGTTTCGTTTTCATGGTCCCCGCCACAGGACTGACTTTTACTGCCATCCACTTACTCATGCACTGGATGCTTGGTGATGACTTTGCCATGTGGCCGCTGACAACAATCCAGTATTTTCTGCTCGGTTGCTGGACCGGATTTGGGTACATGTTGTTCGAATTGCCAAACTCGTTCATCAAACGCCAGTTTGACATACAGCCCGGTGGGTCCGCTGACACTCGCATGACCCGGAACCTGTGTTTCATCATCGACCAGGTAGATTCTGTCGCCGGAGGGCTGTTGGCGGTTTGGCTATTCGTGCCGGTTCCCCTCAGCACCGCTGTCAGTTTGCTGTTCATCGGGGCCGTTGCCCACTATGGTTTCAACTGTGTGCTTGTGCGCATGGGGCTTCGAACTCGGGCAGCCTGAATCCCATCACGTTATTTCATGAACACTTCGTTAATCGAACCGACACACACATCAGCCCTTGATGATTGCATCACACCTTTGTCTGAAGTGACGGACGCGGCTGAGTACGGCGAGAAGGCTTTTCGGCTTGCCGAGATGCATCGACTAGGGCATCCAGTCCCAACCGGGCTCGTCGTACGGGGCAGTTTTTTCGCCGAAACGTTTAGCCAACCCGATATTTGCAATTTCATTGACACAAGGGTTCGCGGGCTGTCCCTGAAGAACCTGACAGAGATCGCTGATGCTGCCCGTGACATCGAAGACCGGATTCTTAAAATCAGCCTTCCAGATGCATTCGTTGCACAGTTGGCGAACACCGCAGCCCCGTTTCTGAGCCAAGGCCCTGTCGCGGTGCGCAGCTCTGCTTGCGGAGAGGACTCGACCGATGCAGCCTTCGCTGGACAACTTGACTCTTTTCTGGGCATCACTTCCCAGCGAGACCTGCAAACAGCGATTCTTCGTTGTTGGGCATCCTACTGGTCACACCGGTCACTCGCTTACCAGTTAGCACGCAACGTTCAACTGCAAACGATGGGGGTCATCATCCAGCAGCAGGTCGACGCCAAACATTCAGGCGTCCTGTTCACACGGAACATTCAAAACCCAAGTCTTGATCAACTGGTCATCGAGTACTGCGAGGGCCTGGGTGAAAAGCTCGTTTCAGGACAGATCAATCCCGTCAATCTGATCATCGATGCAAGTGGAAACCAGAATCCCACAACTGATGAGAACAACAAGTTTTCACGTAAGAAGCGTGCCACAGACGACCTCGATGATCGGGCCATTCGTCAACTCGCATCAACGGGGCGGCAACTTGAGCAACAGTTCGATCACCCGCAGGACATTGAATGGAGTGTGGATCAGCAGAACCAAGTCTGTATTCTGCAAAGCCGCCCGATCACCACCCTGGCCAAACTGCAAGCCAGCGTCGTGTGGTCCAACGCCAATGTGAACGAAAATTTCCCCGACCCGATCTGCCCGCTGCTGTACTCGGTAGCCTCGCGAGGCTACTACCACTACTTTCGCAATCTTGCGATCGCTTTTGGGATCTCTCAAAAACGCATTGGAGTCATGGAACATCCACTGCGAAACATTATCGGAACGCAAGCAGGAAGGATGTACTACAACCTGTCGCATATCCATGCTGTGCTTCGAGCCGCCCCCTTTGGTGAGTTCCTTGCCGAATCATTCAACCAATTCGTGGGATCCGAATCGACAGTAAAAATCCAGGAAACGCCGTCTTGGAAATCACTGTCACGAGGCCGGATGGCGGAATGGCGAGAACTGCTGAGCATTGCCCGCCACGCATCAAAACGTTTCAAGAAGATGGAACGCGGAGTCTCCGTATTTGAGTCGACTGTCGACAGTTTTTCGGAGGACTCAAACCCCTTGAATCTGCCCGATCTGGAGACCGGGGAACTGCTGTCACTATGGCGACGTTTCATGGCGATTCGCAGTCACTGGACGGACGCCGCCATGGCAGACGCCGCGAGCATGATTTACTACCAGCTGACACGTAAGTTCCTGGCAAGTGAATTTACCAGCGAAGAAGATCGTGCGATGGTCAATCGTCTACTGACAGGATTGTGTGACATCGTCAGCGGACTGCCGACAGAACATCTGTGGGAATTGTCTCGCGCGATCCGCAAGCATGATTCACTCGTTACAGCGTTGGCCAACGAATCACCTGAGCAGGTCTGGCAGCGAATTCAGACGGATGATTCTTTGCGGAGCATCCGCCTGAAATTGGGACAGTTTCTTGACGACTGGGGGTTCCGCTGCTCTGGTGAACTGATGCTTACCAAGGCTTGCTATCAGGAAAACCCTGCCAGCTTGCTGCCGGTCCTGGCAACGTATGTACACCGTGACGGCCCCTCGCCGCGTGAACACCTCAAGCAACAGCAGGAACTGCGACAGCGCACCACCCGACGCGTGCTGGATGAACTTCGCAGCAGAAGAGCCTTCAGGTTCCTGCCGTTCCCGCGAAAACACCGGATCGCAAAATGGTTGCTCAAGTCAACTCAGCAAAGTGTTGCCTGCCGCGAACGGGCCAGACTGAAACAGGCGCTGCTGTACAGTCGCCTTCGGCGGATTGCCCTGACCCTTGGTTCCCGGCTTGTAGAACAGCAACAATTGGAGCAGCAGGATGACATTTTTTTCCTGACCTTCCAGGAAATCGAAGACTTGTTGTGCGGTGCCTGCATGCTGCCCGCAACCACTGGAAAACTTGCTGAATTGCGTCGCACGGAGTTAGCCAGACTTGGGCAACTCAATCCTCCCGATCGCATTGAACTGCCCGCCGGGGACTACTGGCAACCCTCAGCAAAAGACAACAGCAACCAGGCCAGTGAGGGCGAGTGGAATGAGGGCATCGGAGTCAGCGGCGGCAGCATTGTCGGTCGCGCAGTGGTTCTGACCGACCCCAACCAATTCGCCGAAGTCGTCGAAGGAGACATTTTGGTGACCCGGCAGACCGATCCGGGCTGGGGACCGATTCTGTTTCTCGTTCGCGGTCTGGTGATGGAACGTGGCGGAATGCTCTCTCATGGAGCAATTCTGGCGAGAGAATTCGGCATTCCCACGGCTGTTGCGATTCAGGATGCGACGCAACGCATCGCAACAGGAGACACTATTAAAGTCGATGGAGATCGGGGACGTGTCGAAATCCTTTCCTGATGATCTGCGCGGCTATGTGGCCTCGAGATTACGAACAGTCCCCATGCTGGCGCTGGTGGTCCTGCTGTTGACTGCTGTCTGGTTTCCATTGCTGCCCAACAGCATCGCCATCATCTGTTTGCAAGTCTTTCTCGCCATCGTGCTGATTTCCATGTTCCGATTGTGGGATGATTTGGCAGACCTGAATCAAGATCGCATCGAGCATCCTGATCGTGTCCTGTCCGGCACTGATCATGCGAGGTTGTTTCAGAGAGTCTGTATTCTGCTCGGAACCACGGTTCTGGCGGTGCTGCTGGCTTCCGGGAATACGCAAGCCAGCCTGGGATTTTCCTGCCTCGTGATTCTCTTTGTCTGTTTTTACAAGCTGCCTTGGCGGGCGGACTGGCCACTCGTTAGCTACCACCTGCTGATACTCAAGTACCCCTTGTTCGTCATTCTGATCAGCACCTGTGATGATCGTCCAATCAATCAATTGCGTTTGATCATCGCCTTACTGGCCTATTTTCTGCTTTGCATTTACGAGGTTATCCATGACCCGGTATTGCGATCAGATACACGCTGCCAACTAATTGCAGGCACCGAACTGGTGTCCGCCGCAGGGTTAGTAGGATTTTCACTGACAGTTATTTAACGATGGCCAAGCGTTCCCTGAACAGCGAATCCATGCAATTCCAAAGAGACACTGATGAACTCCGTCACCAACATCGCGCCGACCGCTGAGAAATTTGAATCAGTCGCCTGTTACAACTGCGGCGAAACGGCCAGTCACGATTTGCTGATAGGCCAAGATGACTTATCAGGAAAACCGGGGGATTTTCAATTTGTCACCTGCGAGCGGTGCGGCCTTGCCTACCAGTCACCACGACTGACGGTCGAAAACATCAGCCCCTATTACGATGAAGAATATATCGCTCACCGGAAAGAGACAAACTGGGGGATCCTGACTTGGTTTTACAAACGTGCGATGGGAAAACATGATCGCGAAAAAGACAAATTGGTTTCCCGATACGTGGACATGGAAGCGGGAACCGAAGTTCTTGATGTCGGATGTGGGTCGGGTTCTTTTCTACAACGATTAAGAACACAACACCAAGCCAACGCCAGCGGTGTAGACTTCAAAAACCTAACGCACCTGCCTTTTTTTGAGGGGGTCACGTTCCACGAAGGCCTGTATTACGAACAACCACTGGCGGACAACTTCTATGACCTCGTAACCATGTGGCATTTTCTGGAACATGACTACGATCCAGTTCGCACACTGGAAACAAGCCTTCGTGTCCTAAAACCGGGCGGTCATCTCGTGGTTGAGGTTCCACGTTTAGACTGCTTGACGTACCGCATGTACGGAAAAAGATGGCCCGGCGTCCAAGCCCCACAACACACGGTAATGTATACAAAAGAAATGCTACTCAAATTCGTTGAGCGTTCGGGGCTAGAACTGATCGACTATCTTCCTTACGGCGCATTTCCAGCCTACTTCTACATTTACGCGGGCTTGGCATTTCACCTCCGCAAGGGCAAGGGCCTTAACCTTCGCCGATCCATTTACCCCTACTTTGCCGGCCAGGTTCTGATGACTCCGATCTTGCTATTCGAGCGTCATCTGAATCTCGCTATGCAAACAGTGATTTGCAGAAAGCCGCTCGACGCATCGTGAACGTTTCCTCTGCATACAAGCCTTACCTCAGCAGATTCTCAGACAGAGTGACCAAAGAACCTTCGGGGCTTTCGCTTGCAGTCCTGTTGCAATGCCGTTAACTCAACGCTCAGGCGACGTCTTGTTGCATTTCCTGATTGAGAAACTGCACCGCCCCGCTTTGCAAATCATAGACGGCGCCGATCACAAGCAATTCACCCGCCTCAACCGCCTCACGTATCAACGCACTTCGTTCAACAATCGCAAGGACGGTACGATCAACGCTGCTATGCGTCAGTTCATCCAACCGACTCGCTTTCAACCCTTCGTTCAATTCACCCATGCTTTGAAATCGATCGTGGCTGGCGCTTTCCAAAATCTCGTTAACAATGGGCCTCAAATTTGAACCGTCGACCTGCAATTCACCATGATCTTCTTTTTCCAGCGCTTCTACCGAAGCACCAACAACACCACAGTCGGTATGACCAAGAACCACGACGATTTTGACACCGCCCAGATTGACAGCATACTCAAGACTACCGAGCGACTTTTTCCCCACAACGCTACCAGCAACTCGAACACTGAAAACATCTCCCATTCCCATATCGAAGACCACCTCGGGCGAGACACGAAAGTCACTGCAACTCAACACAGCAACCATCGGGTTAGCATCTTGGGCTGCCTGCACTGATTGCCGATTGATATCACGAGTCAAGAGTTGGCCGGTTTGAAATCGACGATTCCCTTCACGGAGAATAGCCAAGGCATCAGGCGGCGTGACGCCATCCAGCAATTTGGTGACGGTGAAACTTGAGAAGCCTGCGTCATTTTCGAGTTTGTACTTTTCTCGGAACCCGCGCAGTCTCATCTTCAAGCCTCGAGCAGGGGCTGTCTTTGATTTAAACTCACGGATCAGACTCAGTATGTCCGGGTCGATGTAATCAGTGTGCGACGCATCGATCAACAAATCTCCGCCTCGCGGAGCTTTATCGAGCATTTTCACCAACGCAGCGCGATTCAAAAAGCTCACTTGGTTTGCAAGTTCAATATGTAAGACGTATCCGGAAATTTTGGTCTCAATGATGCGGCGCACCGGCCGGCGAAGACTGCTGTTCAGAATGAACAGGACACTGACAAACAGACCAATCAAAACACCAACCAGAAGATCCGTGAACACGATCGATAAAACAGTGATCAGGAAGGGCGCGAATTGGTACCTGCCCTCGTTCCACATCTGACGAAACAAGGCCGGACTAGCGAGTCGAAATCCAGTTACCAAAAGAATAGCGGCCAAGGCAGCCAACGGAATTCTGTTCAAATACGCCGGGAACAATAGGACGCTACTGAGCAACAGAATGCCATGAAAAACAGCCGACACCTTGGTCTTCGCTCCCATGTTGACATTCACGCTGCTGCGAACAATGACGCTAGTCACCGGCAGACCACCGATCAATCCCGAAACGGAATTTCCGATTCCTTGCGCAATCAGTTCGCGACTGGAGGGAGACGTTCGCTGCTCAGGATCAATCTTGTCCACTGCTTCGAGATTTAGCAGTGTTTCAAGCGAGGCCACAATCGCAATCGTCACAGCGGCAACGTAGACAGCAGGTGTGGACCAGACGGAGAAATCAGGAAACGTCAGGTACCCAACCAAGCCACCGTCCGGTACGGGAATCTGCACAAGATGCGTGTTGCCAATCTCCCATGCCGCGCCTGCGCCTTGAAAAACAGCCTGCAACCCAACACCAAATAGAACGACGATCAGCGGAGCAGGAAATAGCGATCGTTTCAAAAATGGCACTCTCTGCCAAATGACCAACAACAGAATGGATGCGATGCCAACAACCGCGGCTCCGTAATGAATGTCACCCAGCAATACCGTTCCAATCTCTGAAAAAGTGTTCTGATCATCGGGCTGGGAAAATGACATCTCACCCTCGGGGTCACTGTCATGCCCGAGGATGTGTGGAAACTGTTTCAAGATCAGCAACACACCAATTGCCGCAAGCAATCCTTTGATCACGCTGGACGGGAAAAACGCGGACAGGGAACCCGCACGAGCAATGCCCATTCCGATTTGCAACAAACCCGCGATGAACACCGCCAGCAAGAAGGCCTCGAATGACCCAAGGATCGTCAATTGCGCAACCACGATGGCAGCCAATCCGGCGGCCGGTCCACTGACACTGGTATTCGAACCACTGATCATGGCTACAACCAGACCACCGATGATGCCAGAGATCACACCCGACATAAGTGGTGCATCCGAGGCAAGAGCGATCCCTAAACACAAAGGGAGAGCGACTAAAAAAACCACCAAGCCAGCGACCAGGTCACGAACGAACGTCGAGGTACAGTCAAGGGGATTGGAAGGATTCGATTCTGGTTGCCCAGCCATGGCAGATTCATCCGATTACAAAAACAAAAAAGCAGATCAACGTGAAACAAACGAATTTCGGGAATCGCAACCACCAACCGGAAAATACGGCTGTACTGAAGCGATCGTCCGTTGCTACCACGAACAGAGAGATAGCGTGCGTTTACAAGATGCGTCGTGGCACTGGTGACACGGTAAGTCAGCCAGTCTTAGTAGGATGTGCTGACAGAAGATTCAGCGAGGCGAGTGGATTTCGCATCAACACGCGACACCCGCTACCGTTAGCCAGCTTCAACTACCCATGTGCGCAGAAGCAGGCAAAGTTGCCGCCGCGGCCTACACACAGGTCAGTCAGAATCCCAAGGCATTGCACAAAGCCACCGCGAAGAGATCTAAAAAACGTTCGCGTGGTAAGACCGCTAACAACGCAGCGGAGCAAGCATGCCATTATGAAGACGATGTCCGTCCACCGCGCAGAAGTGTCGCTTGACAGCCAGAGACCGACAAGTCGAGTCAACACAATCCTTCGCTACAGCCCAGCCACGTCGAGAGAACCGGCGTTCCTGACGGCTATTCGCTACACACGCCTCGCAATCCTCGCAGACCTCGACCTCAACCACCGAATCAATCACCTCGGTGACGAGCGGTGAGATCGCTGGTAAGCCGACAACTAACAACACGAACACCAAGCGAAGGCCGGCGAGGCTGAGTTGCAAGATTGAGTGCAGGAATGCGAACATTGCGAAAAACAAACGTCGTGAATTGGTAAGTGTGTTGCGACGTCGAAAGGTCGCCATACAGCGGTAGGATAGATAGCTGTCAACCAAAATCAAATTAGCACGACAACCGGTTTCCCGTCAATGCTTTTGAGATCGTATTCAACATCCATTATGATGCAGAAAATCTTAAAAAAAGGTGTAAATCGTTACCCTCAATCATTAAGAATCCGTGAAGAACCACACTTTCATTTCTGATCAAAGCGGTCATCCCACTCACCTCCGACACGAAACCTCCTCTAACCCAATATAAAACATGCGACCGCACTTCTTGAGTTTCATGACGTGGAACACAATAGCCCGGCATGCGATTTCCCTATGCGGAACAACCATCATCAGTACCGGACTCGTCGTCGCGGATCAGCCCAATCCTTCTCGCGTCGCAGTCCAGCTAGATCCAATCGGATCGATCTCAGGCAGCAACCGCTGGGGCTGGGGCTGGGATTGGTGGCAGGCGAGAACTGCTTCTATTCCCGGCAGCGAACCGATGTGGCTCACCACCATGTCCGAAACCGGCAAGGAAGGAATTCACGATTTTCATGATTCAACCTGTTTTCTCAAACACCCCACGTTCACCGAGAATACAAAAGGCCGATTCCTCACGCATGCACCATCGCAAAGCAAACTGATTTCCTACACATTCACACTTGCATGAGCACAACGTGATAAACGACTCCCGGCTCCCTCGACTACGAACATGCGAGTCGAAACCATCAATGCGATGATTCTGCCTGCCATTTCAGTCGGATGAGTTGCAACTGTCGCTCCACAGTGCGGAGGGAACAGTCCATTCTCTCGGCAATTTCTTTGTTCTTGTAACCCTGCATTTTTGCAATCGCCAAGCTTTCTAAATCCCTGTCGGCCAACAATTGCAGAAGTCGCTGAAACTCCTCATCAAAAATGGCAATCAGTTCGGGATCGAGCGTTTGCCCAATGGCTTCACGGAAAAACTCGTCCTCCTGAATGCCGGGTCGTGCCTTTTCATGGCGTCTGAGATCGATCGCTTTTCGCGCTGTCATGCTGAGGAGCAACCTCAGCAGCCCATCCCGGTCAGCGAGATCCGGAAACCGCCCCTTCTGTGCCGCGCGGCAAAAGCTGTCAAACGCACTCAGAGCGACATCTTCTTCATCCGCCATCCCACCCGGTACGCCCTTGAGTTTTTGGCGCGCAAGACCCACCAACCTGTCAAAGTAACGCTGGAAAACAACTTGAGCGGCCGTTGAGTTTCCCTCTTTCAACCGTCCGATCCACATCGAAATGGATTCATCCATTGTCATACAGTCCGCTGGGATTCTGGGAAAAGTAAAGCGTGTTCGGGATATCAGGTTCGCTGACGCCAAAACCGCACCCTTGGTTTCGCATTCAATCAGTCGATGGCACCTGACTCGCCGCGCCAGCTGCCTTGTCAGCAGTTTCCTTGTCAGCAGATTCCTTGTCTGGCTCAGGACTACCCGGGTTGGGGTTGGATGACGAGATCAGTATTTCCGCCTCGGTTCGCAGGCGTTCCAGAGTGAGAACCGAATCCGCTGCGAGTTTGCCTTGCTTCGCCCACCAGGTAACGGCGTTGAGCAAACAACTCGCAACCTGCTCAGGCTGTCCATCTGCCTGATAGCTCATGGCCAAAAAGAACTGATTGGATGCAGTGGGCGTGACACCAGAAATTGCAGAGGCTTTTTCAAGCTGTTCGATTGCCTGATCGTATTGCTTGAGCCGATAGTGTGCCGCTCCGAGAGTTGTCCGGTATCGGTATGACTCGGGCGTGACCTGCACCGCCTTGCTGGCAAGCGACAAGGCAGCCTGAGGATTACGGATCTCAGCCGCCCCGGTTACGTACAGCCAGGCAAGGGAATCTATCGCATTGGCATCCTCGGGCATGATTTCGACGGCCATTCTGGCATCTTCCGCTGCTCGCGAATAATCCTCGATGCAACAGTAGAGTCTTTTGCGCCAGGAATAGTGCTGCGCTGACAGGGGAGCCAGCTCAATCAGTTTGGTTGCATCGCCAATGGCCGCTTCAAACTGCTTCAGTCGATAATGGACAACCGAACGCCCTTCCCAGTTACGAGTCCTGGTCGGATCATCAGCGATTTTCCTGCTGTAGTACTCCAGGTAGTCACGATTGGCTTTTTCCAACTGCCTCGATTCACGGTAGACCGATCCGCGCTGACTGTAAGCCTCTGCAAAATCGGGATAACTTTTGATCACACGATTGCAGGCTTCCAATTGCTCTTCCCGAGTCATTTGATCCCAGCCAACTGAGTTCGGCAAAGATGCGTTAGTGATGTCCAGTTGAAGCGGAACATCAGTGCCAGCAGATTCTGTCTCATCCAGACCAGCAGAATCCCAGTCCAGCTTGTAAGCCTTCAATTTTTGTCGGATTTGGCGCAGGTCCCAGTGAAGTATGTCACCTGCGCGAGTGCAGGCCACAAGTTGGCTACCGTCACCATTCATTGCAACTTGAATCACCATCTCTGAATTGGGTGAAGCCAACGTCGCAAGTTCTTTTCGGGTCGTGGCATCCAATAGCCTGATTTCCCAACTGCTATGCGCATAAGCCAGCAATTTTCCATCACCCGAAAAAGCAACGGCAGGCCGATGCCCGCCACCCGATTCCCGTTGCATTTGGTCGATCAATTCCCATGAACCATCATAGAAATCCACTTCCTCTGCTCTGGCAACCACCAGCATTGACTGGTCCGGGCAAAAAGTGGCTTGTGCATTCATTCCCGGAATCTGCTGCACACGTTCACCGGTTTTGACGTTCCAGATATTTGTGTAATGCCCCTGCCACGGAGCAGTCGCGGTCCACTGTCCGTCCGAACTGGTATCGCCTGGCCCAAATCCAATCCGGCAGGCTTGGCGAGGCGTCTCTTCCAAATCCAACACCAGTAACTGACTTCCTCCTCGCTCGCAAAACACGGTCAGATATCGGCTGTCAGAAGTGATCGAGCATGTCTTGGGCGATCCCGCCAGCGGCAGCAGCAGGTCTTCCGGCGGACCGATCGACCACGAGTTGGTCGATTGTTTCTGTTCCTTCACGATTGGCCAACGGAACAGTCCCCGCGGACTACAGGTCACGAGAAACTTTCCCGACGGAGCGAGTGTGGCAGAGCAATACCCTTCGCCCAACTTGAGAGTGCCCAACAAACGACGCTCAACCGCATCCCACAGTTGCACCTCTTTCATGCCGGCACAAAGTAAGACACGACCATCCGCACTGATGCTCACCTGCTCACACCGTGGGATCCGAGTCAGCATTTGGAAGCCGGTTGGATGCAAAACCTTCCATCGTCCAACCGTTGACCGACTCCACCCAAACCCCAGAAATCGATCATCGTTACTGAAACCAGTGCAATATCCGCTCGTCTGCAACAACTGCTTGCCGGTTCTCGAATCCCAGATCCTCGACGTCCCGTCATAGCCGGTCGACGCGAGCAGATTGCCTTGATCATTGAAGGCAACATTCAAAACGGCGGCGTTGTGCCCTCGACACACAATATCCGGTTTTGTCTCAAAGGGATGCCACACATAGATCAGGTTGTCATTGCCCGCTACAGCGATCCTTTGGCCATCACTACTCCAGTCGATCATGTTGGCCTGCTCTGGAAAACTGCGAGTCAACTTCTGATCGGAGTTCCACTGAATCACATGGACATCGCTTCCTTGGGCAACCGCAAGCCAGTCGCCTCGTGGCTGAAACCGAACGACGCCCGGAATAGGCGACCCTAATTCAAGATTCCCAAGTTCCTGACCCGAGGCAAGATCGTAGTGGCTGATCCGCCCACCGCTATTTGCGAAAGCAACCGTTTGGCTACGATCATCAAAGTCGATCGCGTGACTGAACCACGGCAAACCTGTTTTCGTTTCATTGACAAGAGTGGGGCCGTTGAGGTTCCAAACTTGAGTCGGAATTGGGTTGTTAGGATCGTCCACCCCGGTTGCTGCCACATACTTTCCGTTTGGACTAAGCCGCAGATTCATTCTCCAACCGGGCTGGATCTCCTCAGGCCTTCCGACAATCTCATGAGAGATTCGACTGATTTCCTGATTGTCTTTGACTCGTCTGGAGCTGAGATTTCCGTCATCATCGAATCGCACAAAATTCTCAAGGTCTGCGTCAAAGTCGATCCCCGCCAGATCCTGTCCCGCCGGGTAACAATCGAATTCGGTTTCAAGTTGCAAATCGACCAATCCCATCGAAGCAATCATTTCATTTCGCAATTCCAAGACAGCCTCGGCTGGCAACTCATCCACCGGTATCAGACTGGCGGCCTGCTCCAGTGCTTCCCAACCCAGAAAGCGATGCCCAATTTGCCCACCGAGTCGCAAAGCGCGAGCTTGATGGATGAGCGATCTCCAAAGCTGCTGTGTTTTCTCCAATCTTGCGGCCTGCTCACTCGCCGCCAGTTCTGATTTTTCGATCACTAGCTCCTGTGCCGTGTCATAAAGCGCTTCGGCTTCCAAACGCGAGGTGCGTTCATGATCAGCGACCTGACGTTCACGTCTTGCCATCAAGGCACCGCCCACAGCAACCAAAATCAGCAGCATTAGCACGGATACGGCGGCAGTCGTCGCGAAAGCACTGTGCCGACGCGTCCATTTCGCAGTTCGCTGCAAGAGGGTGGGACGTCTCGCCAGAATCGGCTTATCATCAAGAAAACGACGTAGATCATCTGCCAGTTCCTGCGCCGTGCAGTATCTTTCCTCGGGGTTCTTGGCCATCGCTTTCAGCACGATGGTGGCAAGCTCTGATGGGATGGACTTGTTCAACCTTTGAGGAGCCACAGGTTCGTCGAAAGCGATTTGCCTGAGCAATTCCTCTCGGTCTTTTCCCGGCTTGGCGGGCGTGAGTGTCAACAACTCGTACAGCGTTGCCCCAAACGAGTAGATGTCGGTGCGATGGTCGATCACGATACGTTTCGCCATCGCTTGTTCAGGACTCATGTAGCGAAAGGTGCCCAACAGATCTCCCGAAACGGTGACCCCACCATCGGTACCAACGCGGGCCAGCCCGAAATCGGTGACCCAGATTTTCCCGCGTGGATCGACCATCAGATTCGACGGTTTGATGTCGCGATGAACGACACCCAGATCATGGGCATGTTCCAACGCCAGGGCGGCTTCGACGCCCAGATTGGCAACCGTCTTGAAGTAGCTGCGATTGTGTATCGATCCTTCGCTGGAAAGCCCTGCAATCGCAGCAACCTTGGTATCCGATGCCGTCGATCCGACAGCCACCCGGGTACGCCGATCGACGGTTTCCGCATTGCGTTGTACCGAGACTGTCGCGTCAAACCTGTCAGACGCGGGTTTGGCGTCAACGAAACGCCCGGACGTCAGGCCCTGTGCTATCTCTGCAGCGGAGTGGCCGTCCCCATGCTGGGCATCTGTTTCGCCATTTGCATTCTCCACCACCGTTGCAGCGACCTCGATCTGCTTCAGCTGTTCAATCATCTGCGAAAGGCTGAATCCATCGATGAACTGCATGGCGTAATAATGCACACCCCGTTCGTTCCCGACCGAATAGACCGGCACAATATTCTGATGGTGCAATAATGCTGCTGCTTGAGCCTCCGTCCGAAACCTTTGCAACTGCCGTGAATCCAGCACCGCAGCAAAAGGCAAGACCTTCAACGCAACGCGGCGTCCCAGAGAAATCTGTTCCGCCTCGTAAACCACGCCCATGCCGCCTCGGCCAACTTCGCGGATGATCCGATAATCACCCAGAGTCCTAGTCATGCGTCCTGTCTTCGGATCTGACGGCAAGACACCCGATCCGTCAGGTTCAGACTCGGCAGCGATGGAATCAGCGACCACTCGGGTCACCAAGTCGATATCCTGCGGAAACCGATCCCGATAATCCTTGGCAAGCACCGTCGCTCCCTGGCGAAGTCGATAATCGACTTCCAACAGCAGCAGTTCAGTCAACAGGCTATCTCTGACGGGACCCACCGTATCGCCAAGTTGATTTTCGATGCGAGGTGAGTTTCCTTTCTTGCAGTTCGATTCAAAGTCCAAACAGATGGCGTTGATGCGTTCAAGCTCGGCCAACGCCAACGGTGTGTCGAGAGAAACGGGTTTGTCTTTCTTCACGGTTCATTCCCTGCCAAATAGCCACGATCATCACAGCATCCGGCCCGCTGATCAAATCACCGGCAATGCCTCACTTATTCCACCGTATCAGCCCGCCAGAACCCGCCAATTTTTTTGGAAATCTGTCATTTTTCTCTGGCAGCCTACTGATCCACTTCGCTGAAAACCCAACGAACGGTCACATGGACAGCATTTCAAGCCCAAATCCGCAACATCCCACTGCCGACTCCTCGATCCTCGACGGTCGTTTCACGAAGGATCATTCTAGAGGACTGGACGGCAGGAGTGCGTCAGGATTTTCGGTTCTGTCGTCCTGCCCGTTCCATTTTTTCCCAACCTCGCAAAAAAATCTGGCGGGTTTTGCCAGCACGTTCCGGTTGATCCCTTCGAAGGCCGAAACCTTCCGCGACCAAAGCGACATGACGCTGATTCGCGTACTGAATCTCCTCGCCTTGAAAGGGTCCAGACATGTTGAAGCCATCCCATCGCCAGAAACGTAAACAAGCCCGCAGACCCAAGCTGGAAACCCTCGAAAAGCGTCAGTTGTTTGCGGGTGACATCGTGGGGGTGACCGCCGTAGCGGCGGATGCCACCATCAAAGCCGATCTGCAAGCGGTCTACGCGACGCCTGTCGCCAAAACGTCCGTCGTCGAACAGACAGGCAACAAGGATGGCGACGTCGCAATGGCGGCCGATCCCCGTCTGTCGCAAGCCGCCGATCAAATCGATTCGATCCTGGCAACAGTCGGTGCGGAAGGCAGCAGTTTTGATTTCAGCGGAGTCCTGTCCAAACTGGGTGCCAAGTCAGATGATGGCCATATCGCTCCCACACCAGTCAGTACGGTCGATTCGGCTCTGGACAGCCTGTTTGGAAATACAACGGAAACCAACAGTGAAGGCCAGACTGATCCGCTGGGAATTTTCATCAGCACTCTGGTGGGGCAATCGGGTGCTGACCTGGGCTCAACCGGGTTGCCCGACATCGGTGGCACTGCAACGACTTCGGGAGGAATTGAGGAACTCGTCGGAAACTCCAGTAACTCGCTTGTCTCAGAAATGGGAAACGGCGCGTTGTCAACTGTGCCAGATGACTCGTCACCTTTGCCAGAACATAAACATGAGGACGGTAATACTGCTACGAGCGGGTCAGGTGAGTGGGGTTTAGTGGACAAGGTTCTTGAGAAGATTTTCGGGAGCGCGGAAAAGGTAGAACGGGATTTGCTTGAGGTCAGCACCGCTGAAAAGATCCAAAAACGCCTTGAGGAACCTTCGACGCAAACGGGAGAGAGTCCTCAGGAGGAATCGGAAAACCCGGATCCCACTGGCGACCCAGCGGCTTTTCTTTCGATCGCAGACCTGGTGGCATTCGAACAA
>JAPKCI010000301.1 GCA_028823035.1 Rubripirellula sp. | reverse complement strand
TATTGAGTATACAAGTGAATGGCACCAAACACGGACAAGAGATTGACGACCCAACGTCTGTTCGCGCGCGCCGCCCAAACACCAGTAGCGATGAGCCCAACGGCCCACCCAATTACGAAAATCCAATCGGGGATAACGGCACCGCTGCGGAAGTTCCAATTATCCCGCTGATTCCAAAGTGAATCGCCCCAGAGCGAGCCGACCCAAAATCCAAGGTTGACCATGAACAGTGACGTTCGTGAAAACACAATAGCGATACGTTCATAGTCCGGTGGCAACCGCTTGCTCAGGCGATACGTTGCCAAGCCGAGAAGCGTGAATAAGCCAACGGTCACGGTTGGTTGCCGAATAGTCAGCATATACGTAGCGTGACCATAAGCAGTCATTGCCCCAACCGTCGCCGACAGTGCAAGTGTGGCCATTATCGACAGCACCGTGCTTTTGGCGAATACGGCGGCCGCAGCGCACAGAACGGTTACGATGAGAAACCCCACGACGCCGCCGCCGGTCAAGACGATCACACCCCCTGCCGCAGTTACAGCACCAACGAGGAGCAGAATAGAACCGAGTAATCCCCATTCTTCGGCAAGACTGACAGACAGAAGAATTCCCGCACCGGCTAACAGAATCCCCAAGACGATCGCCGTCAAAGACGAAGGTAGCAGTGCCAAGGCACCACCCGCGGTTGCGATAACCCCGAATCCGACGAGGATATTGAACGCTAGTGAACCAGTTTCTTTGAGAGAAAACCCCTTGAGTCGATCGTATTCATTGGCCGTGATCTGCCCGTCGGCGAGCAGCTTGTCGATATCGAGGACGATTTTCATATGGAATGTACCTCGTGCCGGCTAACGACAACGATCACTGAGCGGCGAACGAATTTGAATTCAAAAACCGACGCCGCCTGCAGCGCCGGTGCAGCGCCGGTGCAGCGCCGGTGCAGCGCCAGTGCAGCGCCGGTGCAGCGCCTTGTTATGCGACGATTGGTGGTTGATAAGGATTTCCATCATCACCTTGTTGCTCTGCAGTTTCACTGTCCGTTTTTGCGTGCACTGAAGCGAATTTAGCTGGAAACATCTGATGAACAATCCATCGGCCGCCAAAAAGTAACAGAAACAAGGCTGTATACCAAATTGCTGTCAGCAGCGGGCTGAGAAGCAGCGTAAAAGACCTACCAGTATCACTGGCCCATTCCTCGGACGCACGTTGCGCCTCGGGGGTGCCGGGATCATATTTGTCCACCTCTGCGAGGAGAACCGCGTCAAGGGCCCACACGGAATGCACCAAAATGAAAGTTCCGGCAATCATGGTGGCAAAACACAAAGCACAGACCAATACTGGGTGGACTCGTCGCCGAACGCAACGTATCACGCAAAAAACAAGTACGGGTAACGTGAACCAGGCAATATTTAGGAATGTGTGGAGCATCTATCTGGATTCGTCGGACAACGTTTGAGATAACCGGGCGTCCAACCAATTCTAGACAAACAGCGAGTCTTGGTGGCGGAATTCCGGCCCAATCACGCTCCGGTTCATCGCATTGTTATGTTTCCGATTCAATATGTGCCAAGGTACTTGAATTACTGATGATCAGTTTCCGGCCATGTCGGGGGAACAATATTCATCAGCACAATGCCATATTCGTCCTCGTCTTCGCGATCCATATCGTTGAGCCGAATGTACTCATCTTCGGACAGGATGTAGCCCGCATAGTCACGGTTGTCGAATCCGAAGAGCGTGTCGTTTGGCCCGAAGCATGAATCAGCCGTGCCATCATTGAATACGCGTAGCCTCGCCCATTTCTGCACCGGGAGATCACAGGAATGGAGCCACCATTCTGTTTCGCGAACCTGTTTGTTGCGATAGAAGTCGTGCTTTGTCATTTCAGGTGTCCCAAATTCGTCAGTCTGTACGATCCACGAACAGCGACTTTGACAACATAACGCCCGCGTTCACCGGGCCGCAACGATAGATCTAAACATTGAATAGCACACGCAAGTCCGGCTTCGTGTGCATCGCATTGTTATCCTCTAGCGCGTACTCAAATCTGAAGTACAACTATTTGTGTATTACTAATTCATTCGACTTACAGCCAACACAAACATTCCCATGCACGCAGCTGAACCGACAAACCCCAAACATGCGATGATGCCGGCGACAGCGCGAAAGCGAGGTAACGCGATTGCAATTCCAGTCGCCACAAGACCAACGAGCAGTGCCAGAAAAAGAAATGCTCCGAGAATAATTGACATGTTTTCGACCTATGATTGGTGCAGCGCGCTACGAAGAACGAATAAAGTATGGCGGGATAACGACAAGCTCAGCCGCGGCGGCCGCGTTGAGAGCCGCGTTGAGAGCCGCGTTGAGAGCCGCGTTGAGAGCCGCGTTGAGAGCCGTGATGTCATGAGGAACCAGGATCGCGGCTGCCGTCTGCTGCAGCGTCTTGTTCGGTCCGCATTGAACCAGGCTTATCCCACAGAAAAGCTCCCCCCGCCGCCTACTTGCCGGTGGCTACGTCCCAGAGCTTAACGGTCTTGTCGCCGCTCACCGAGGCCAATGTTTTGCCATCCGGGCTGAAGGCCACGGAATAGACAATGCCCTCATGTCCCTGGAGGGTGGCTCGCTCCTTGCCGGTGGCCACATCCCAGAGCTTGACGGTCTTGTCGTGGCTCGCTGAGGCCAGGATCTTGCCATCGGGGCTGAACGCTACGGACATTACGGACTCGGTATGACCCATGAGGGTGGCCCTCTCCTTGTTGGTGGCCAGTTCCCACAGCCTGACGGTCTTGTCGCCGCTCGCCGATGCAAGGATTTTGCTATCCAAGCTAAAGGCCACGGAATAGACCACATGGGTATGCCCCTGAAGGGTGGACCGCTTGGCAGTGGCCACGTCCCAGACCTTGACGGTCATGTCATGGCTGGCCGACGCCAGCGTCTTGCCATCCGGGCTGAACGCCACGGACTCGACACCGTATGCAGGTCCGCTCGTCTCCCTATCCTCTTTGGTATGCCCATGGAGGGTGGCTCGCTCCTTGTTCGTGGCCAAGTCCCAGAGCTTGACGTCGCCATTCACTGAGGCCAGGGTCTTGCCATCCGGGCTGAATGCCACGGAGTGGACATGGAAAGTGGTCCCCTTGAGGGTGGTCCGTACCTTGCCGGTGGCCACGTCCCACAACTTGACGTTCTTGAGGTCGGGAAAGTAGACAGGCGATCCGATTGTCCCTGATGCCAGGGTCTTCCCGTCGGGGGAGAACGCTACACAGCCGAGACAGCCCTTGTACTCGCCCAGGGTTGCCCGCTCCTTGCCTGTGGTCACGTCCCACAATTTCCGCGTCCCGTCGTAGCTGGCCGATGCCAGGGTTTTGCCATCCGGGCTGAATGCCACGGCTACGACCGCATCGGTATGCCCCTGGAGGGCGACCCGCGGTTTGGCTTCTTGTGCCGAAAGGGACGACACCGGCAGCAGTCCCAAACAGACCACGCCCAGCCACGCCGCCACCCGCAGCCCTCGTTCCGCTTTCGCCTTCATCGCTTGACTCCGGTTACATGTGTGAACCTCAACGCTCGCCAGGCCGAACGTCCGCCATCACCGGGTGGCCGCCAGCGATGTTGATTTCAGGTTCCGACCGGACGGCAACTCCGGTGTATTGTATTGTTAGCTGCTCATTTCTGAGGTCCGGTTGGCGTCTCGTCGAGGGTGAACGAGTCAAAGAACAAGTCCACAGTAGCCTTGTCTTCTCGCGGGTCCTGAGGGCCGCCAATCTGAATCGAGTACAGCCGACGGGAGTCATGAATAAAATAGAGGCCGACTTGGTAAAGTCCCCAGTTGTTACTGACGACTTGGACGGCCGTAGTGTTCCCGATCTTGACCTTTGACGACTCAATCAAGCCGGGTACCGTCTTGGTGTTGTCGAGTTCGGTTTTTTCTTCTGTCTCGGATAGCATGCGCGGATAGTCGTTGTAGCTAACACCATAAGTCATCGTGCTGAAAGTCACGCTTACATGTTGAACTGTCGTCTTTCCGTATGCGGGCGACTCAAAGTCAGTCACCCATGTCTCAGGTGCTCCCGGAAAGTCGATCTGAAAACTGGCGTCACTGGCTTCGAATGTCTGCCACGCCGATTGTGGAGGGGGTGTTGCCGAACGTCCGCCACAGCCGGCCATAGCGATCGCGATCAGGATTGCGATATATAACTTCATGGTGGCAATCGATTCACATTATGCGGCATCACGCCTGGCATCACCGGGCCGCGAACGGCGTAGCTTCAATGTAACCGAAATACCGCCGCTCCGTGTGCATGCCTTGGATATCCGGTGCATGGATTAAGATTTGAAGTTGGACTTGATTGAGTTGACTATGTTTCACGCTCGATACCATGTTTGTCAAATTTAGTTCCGCATCGTACACAAGTATTGCCGCCCCACATAATTTCGTGACAATCTCGTGGAATACGAATTGAATTTGGTGCCACTCCGCAAACAGGACAGGGTGCCGTTCCCGACGTGATCGCCCATTTTCCAGTTTTCGGCCATTTCCGAAACACGGCGTTCGTCAGTAGAGATGCCAGCGCCAGCGCAGCAAGTGCAACGATAAGTTTGATCCAAAACATTGTTTCAGCGGTTTGTCGCGTTCGGTGATGCCTTCGAGAACAACCCCGAAGAGAAGTCTGTCGGCGTCCGAGCAATGCCGATTGCAACGTCATGTAGCCACATCTACCATTCCCTCCGCGCGTCATTCGGATAACGGAATAGATCACCGATCCGGAACCAGCAATCATCCCTTTCAAAAACACGCGTTAGTCCGGTTTCGCGTGCATCGTATTGTTATGCCACGTTTGAGAAACGGTCGCCCACGCGAATTGCCCGGACGACCTAAGTCAATGCTCAATTATGCGTGCATTTAGTTTGCGCAGCAAGTTAAGCAGCAGGCCGTGTGGTCAAAATATCTCGCAGGAAAATTTCGGTCAGTAAAATCCGTAGTTACGTGGATGGATAGGGCCTGATTCTCGGTCGAGATCGAGTTCAGCTAGAGCGGCGCCGCCAAAAATCGAGACAAAACGGGCGTACTGCGCAGCAGGCCGATGTTTCGAAACTGGAGTAGTGCGGAGCGAGTGAAAGCCGGATGAGCTAAGCCGCGCGGCGATAGGAGCGAAGCAAGCCACCAAGACGCTCCGTCGTTTCGATCTCAACTTTCATGTCAGGCGGACGGTCCATCGGAACGATCAGCTCGTTGTCCAAACCCTGATGATTCCGTTCTGTGGGATAATGCGCGACGCACGCACCAACGGCTTTGCGCGTCGCGGTTTCGCCATAGAGAATCAGTTCATGGACGCACTCGTATTTCAAAGACCCAAAGAATCGCTCCTGGTGCGCGTTCAAGTTCGGACTCTGCGGTGGCAACCGAACAGGCTTCACACCCTCGTTGTGCAGGAAGTCTCGAAACGATTGACTGAACGTTGCATCGCGGTCCATGATCAAGTACTTCTTGTCTTTGAGAAAGCCATCCTCGTAATTGGTCAGTTCACGGGCAATCGTCTTTTCTCACGCTTCGTTCGGATTGGTGGTGCTGCTTGCGAAGTTGACGCGGCGAGTTTTCAGCTCCATGACAAAGAGCAGATAGAAAGTGGTCAGTCCGCCCTTGGTCCAGACTTCAACTGTGCTGAAGTCGATCGAAGCCATCACGTCCCAGTGCGCCTTCAAAAACGTCTCCCATGATCCTTTGCACTTGCGTTCTGGTGCTGGCTCAATGCCGTGGGCCTTAAGGATGTTGCCAATGGTGGAGTCGCAGATGTTGTAGCCGACGTTCGATAGCGCACCGTTAATACGGTCGTAGCCCCACGTCGGATTCTCTTTCGCAAACTTGACGCTCTGATCAACGATCACGTGGCGGATCCGTGGCCGACCAGATTTCTTCTCTTTGCGATCCGAGTAATCCCATTTATTGGCCACCAATTGTCGATGCCAACGCAGGATCGTGTCGGGAGTAAACAGGACGCCAACTTCTGCGAGTTGCTTGCGGCCGGGAATCTTGCCTCTGACTGCCAATCGACGTCGCTGGTCATCGGTCAGCAGAATTCGTTTCTTGCAATTATGCTCTTTCAGCACCGAGATGATGGTCTCTAGATCATCGATCCGTCGCTGTTGCCGGCGATTAATCCAGCCGGCAAGAATGATCAGCATCAACAACTGCCATGGCTGCAGGACGAAGTCCATGGTCGTCTCTCGGTTCGGCAAATTCGAAACGATCATTGGCGTGAAGCGAAATGCAAAGCTGTGCTGGTGGGCCTCCGCAGGTTCGGCGTTTGGCTTTGTTTCGGCGAGAATGATTGCGTGGGCAATCAGGGCATCGACGTACATCTGATCTCGGCTGAAATGTGTGACTCAGCAATGCTTGAAATTCACCTTGATGCCGTGTTTAATGCTCGGCTGAGTTTTTTGACACCACACGCTCTATTCGATAACGGCAGTTGCTGGCGGCCTTACCTGGATTGCGTCTTCGATGATCCCACTTGAAGATCGCTGGCAAGCAGCGATTGATCGACTTCTCGCGACGGCCGGATGAACCTCGGTTACACTATTCAGACACCAATTTACATTCAAACTTTAAGCGACCGATGATTGTTAAAGAGAAGGAATCTCCTCGCCCGACTGATGCAAGAGGAACCGCCGGATACGAAGCCGAAAAGCAAATGGCGTTTTTTCTCCGACGCGCGTTTGGCGAGAAACTCGACGTTTTGGTTTTCAATGACGTCACGTTTGAACGCAACGGTGAGCGAGCACAGATTGATCACCTTGTTGTTCATCGCTTCGGGTTCGTGATTGTGGAAAGCAAATCGGTCAGCGGAACGGTGGAAGTCAACGAACATCATGAGTTTGTGCGGAAAAACGGCGGCAAAAACACCGGAATGCGATCCCCCATTGAACAGGCACGATTGCAGTCTCAACTGCTGCAGAGTCTTCTAGACGATGCAAAGGAATCGTTGCGACCGAAAAAGATATTTGGAAAGATTCAGCCTGAATTCAGCGATGGACGGTTCAAAATCTTTGTCGCCATCTCGGATAAAGGTGTGATTGAACGCAATGGATCCAATCCACCAGAACTGATGAAAGCGGAACGGGTGGTTAAAGTGATTCTTGAGAAGACCGAAAGCTACCAACAGACTCAAGGAGTAAAGGGTTTTGTCAAGTTCATGACGGCTGGCAGTGGCGACATGACGCAAATGGAAGAACACCATGTTGGTCCTTTCACCAACCAAGAAATGGAGTCCATCAAGAACTTTCTCACGAACCAAATCGTCGCTGTTTCAAGGCCACAGCGAATTAGCCCACCACCGATGCCCAAACCAAAAGCGACACCAAAAGCGACACCAAAAGCGACACCAAAAGCGACACCAAAA
>JAPKCI010000065.1 GCA_028823035.1 Rubripirellula sp. | reverse complement strand
AGCCGCCAATCAACACAGCCGCCAATCAACACAGCCGCCAATCAACACAGCCGCCGAGCACTTTGCGGACGAACGAATCGCGGACGGCGAGAGAGTTATGGGACTGTGGCAGTGCGGTTCAGAGTTCGATGGGCGGATGGCTGTCCTGCTCAATTGGCAGAATCGGGCTTGCGTGCTACCACGCGGTGAAAATGCAGGTACACCTCGCGATCAACCACGCGGCGGATCCCTTCTACCAAGCACGCTGGTTCGTTCTCAAGTTCTCCCTGCTCGATGACCGCATCCAAGGGCGTCCCAGGCGCGACGGAAAAGGTGCGTTGATTGATGGTCTGATTTCCGGCATCCAGTTCAGGGATGATAAAATGGCAGGTCGCGCCGAACGTCAGCATGCGTGAGTTGTAAGCATCATGGTAAGGGCGAAAACCGGGAAATCCAGGCAGCAGGCCATGGTGCAGATTGATGATTCGTCCGCCAGCAAACTGCCAGCAGGTTTGAGCGGGTAGTATCTGCATGTACCGGGCGAGCACGACATAATCGACATCGAATTCGTCAAGAATGGCGGTCATGGCGTCATCGTCAGCCACGCCTCGGTCATTGCCGATCATTCGGAAGGGAACGTCAAATTCATCGGCCAGTGATGTGAGTTTGTCACGGTTTGATATGATCACTGCCGCCTTGGCACTGATCAGATCATCTTGAATCGCTTGAAGAACGGCTCGCGGAGTATGTTCGACGTAGGTGAAACAAACCGCGATCCGTGGGCAAGCGACTCGCTGTTCGCTGCTCCAAACGCGAATTGCCAAGGAAGTGTGTTCGCCGATCTGACGCATCGCGTTGGTCAATGGCTCAAATTCATCGGGATCGATATCAATGCGGCAGAGCATGGCGAAGGTATGTTTTTCGTCATGGTCGTACATCTGAATCTCAGCAATTCTCGCACCCCGGCCCGTCACATGGTGAATGATCGGGTCAGCCAGACCGACATTGTCCGGCCCTAAGGCTGTGATGATGACTTCCATAAAAATTCTCCGGCCCCACGGGGCAAGAACTTGATACAGGACTTGCCTTATTCAATCGTTCCAGTCTGGTACTGCGACCACGACTGGGGGTGTTTTTCAGCTCCAACTGCCTCAACATGTGCATTGTGAATCTTTCAATCGATTTTGCCGACCCCCTGATTGCGATTGCCACCCAAACGCCTCCACTGATCTCAATCCTTTGGGCGAATCTCAAACACCGTCTAACCGGTGTGAAGAGGCAATGCAGGGTGCCAGGCCGTCATTTCCTGCCCCCAATTAGCACCAGAACCCGTGTTTTGCAGGGTTTCCATCCGAGCAGGGGCTTTCTTGTGGCGGCGGCTTTGATAACGTCTAGAGAAGGAAAACCCGAGCAACGCAAGCGAAAGGTAGGCCGAGTCGTCTGGGCCTTTCGAGCATCCATGTCTCTCCGGCGATCGGCAAGGATTCTGTGAGGGCAGTTTTAGATCACCTGAGCAAGATCTGAGTGTCTTGCTGTTCATGCAACGTTTGCCAGGGCAGGCATGCCGGGCTGCTGCCCAAATTCATTCAAGTCTTACATCACGAGCCAGTCTTTTGTCCGCCATTGCACCACCCACCCGACGACGCCGCAGCCAACTTCCTGCGTCTGCAAACCTGTGTGATTATTGCACTGCCAAATGCTGTCACTATTTTGCTTTGGCGATTGATGAACCGGTGAATCGCCGGGACTTCGATTTTATGCGTTGGTATCTGCTGCATGACCGTGCGACGATCTTTGTTGACAACGAAGACTGGTACCTGTTGGTTCACACTACCTGCAAACATTTGCAAGACGACTACCGGTGTGGGATTTACGAAACCCGGCCGCAAATCTGCCGTGACTACACCACCGACGAGTGTGAGTTTGAAGATGACTGGTGTTACGAAAAATATTTTGAGACGGCTGAACAGATCGACGAATATGCAGACGCACTGTTTGGGCCACAATTCCCGCATTCTGATCTGGAGGAATGCAACGTATTGCGCAGTCGTCGTCCAACTTCACTGCCGATCGCGTAATTCGTCTGTTACTGTTTACTTCAACTGACATCCAATGCTGGTTCACTGGGGTTCGGATTCTGGGCTTCGAAGGATGCCTATCCTCCGTTGCCAAGAAATTTTATTCCATCCGTTCTTTTCTTTATCACACTGCCACTCATGTCGCTGATCCAACCACGCACGCTGAAAGGCTTTCGAGATTACCTGCCTTCGGTGATGATTCCGCGCGAGCAAATGATGCAGACTGCCCGAGAGGTATTCCGCTCATTTGGATTTGCCCCCATCGACACGCCGGTCTTGGAACACCTTGAAATCCTTACAGGCAAGGGCAGTGATGAAACAGATCGACAGATTTATCGCTTTGAAGACAACGGCGGTCGGGATGTGGGGATGCGTTTTGACCTGACGGTTCCACTCGCGCGTTTCGCAGCACAGCACATCAATACACTGGGCACACCTTTCAAGCGTTATCACATTGCTCCCGTGTGGCGAGGTGAAAATCCTCAAGCTGGGCGTTATCGGGAATTTGTGCAGTGTGACTTTGACACCATTGGTACGGAGTCGGTCCTTGCTGACATCGAAGCGGTGGCGGTCATCAACAACCTGCTCGCCACCATCGGTTTTGACGCCTTCACAATCAGTATCAATAATCGGGTCATCCTCAGCGGACTCCTGGAGCAACTTGGTCTGGCTGATAAGGCAGTTCCAGTACTTCGTAGCCTCGATAAACTGGGCAAAATTGGCCGAGAGAAAACGGCGGCAGAAATGTGCAGGGTCGCGGAGATTGAGGCTAGTCAGGCAGACGCTGTCCTGGCGTTGGCTGAATGTGATGGCGATGCCGAGTCCGTCTTTGCCCAGTTACCCGAGATCACTGGCGGGAATGAAAAAGCGGCTGAGGGAATCGACCGCTTGACGCAGATTTATCGTGGTGCGCTCGCTTCGGGAGTGCCCTCATCTCGTCTGCGAGTTGACGTCTCGATTGCTAGGGGTCTCGACTACTACACCGGCGTAATTTTCGAGACCACTCTCGACCAGCTTCCCGGTATCGGAAGCGTTTGCAGTGGCGGGCGATATGACAATTTGGCTGGCCTCTACACCAAGCAACATCTGCCGGGCATCGGATCGTCACTGGGCCTGGATCGCCTGCTGGCTGCCATGGAAGAATTGCAGTTGTTGCCCGACGCCTCGACTCCCGCTCCGGTTTTCGTCGCCTTCTTCGATCGTGACTTCCGGGACGATTACCTACAGTTGGCCAGCAAGCTGCGAACTGCCGGCATCGGCGTCGAAGTCTACCCGGATGCGAAAAAACTGGGTGTCCAGCTGAAGTATGCCTCTCAAAAAGGCTTTGCCGCAGCGGTCATCGCTGGCGGTAATGAATGGAACGAGAATCGTTGTCAGGTCAAGACGCTTGCGTCGCGTGAGTCGAGTGAAGTGTCCTACACTCACGAAAATCCAACGCAGCTGATTGAATCGCTACAGCAGATTATCTCGACTGCGAAGTGAATGCGGTCACAGCGTCGACTATTTGCCGCAGGTATTGGTCAGGCAAATTTCCGTTGTGTTTCATGCCCGCTACTTCGATGAAAAGTTTGTGCTGACAATTTGCTGCTTGATTCAACCGCCTGGCGCAATCAATGGAGACCAATTCATCATCTGTGCCATGCAGAATCACCAAGGGTCCCGTGTAGCCAGCGATTCGCCCGATTGAATCGAATCGATTCTTCATCAGCAAACGGATCGGCGCCCACGGGTACTGAGCACTCGCTACGCCAACCAGTTGATCGAAGGTACGTTCCAGTATCAGTGCCTTGGCGCCCCCATTTGCGGCCAGCGCGACCGCGCAACCGCCCCCCAGAGAACGTCCGTACAAAATGATGTCCGGCTTCTGTTTTTCAAACCTGTCACAGAGGTATTTCCGAGCAGCTTCACAGTCCTCCAGAATCCCAGCTTCCGTTGGGGTGAGGTCATCCTCGTAGCCACGATACTCAGCTAATAACACTGTCGCGTCGAATGCTTCGCCCAGTCTCGCGGCCCATTCATCGAGCCATTGCGCTTTGGAGTAGTTTCCATGCATGAAAAGCAGGTAATTCGAACACCCTGCACGCGTTAGAAGCCTGCCGTTGAGACGGCTTCCATCCGCTGCGAAATATTGAATCGGTTCGGTTGCCAAGTTGTCGGCAGGAAGGTCGGTTGCGACGTACGCGCCGGGATACACCAGCCTCGATTCCATCAGCACCATCAGCAGAAGCACCATTAGATAAGCAACGCAAAACAGGCTGACCACTCTAAGTAGTCCCCTGACACGGCGATTTCGCTTGGGTTTCCCGGTTTGCTGATGAACATCATCAAGCTGTTTTGACGCATCCGAGTTGTCGGTCATGCGTTTGCCCGGTGATTCGCTGTTAACATGCGACATGTGACTGAAATCTTTTCGGCGGTGAGCCAGACCTTTTGATCTGGCGGTGTTGCTGGTCGCGCTACATGTGATGCCGAAACGACATGACGCGTCAACGTGCGATTCGAATCAGCCAGCCCATGTGACCATTCGTGGCAGTCCAAGATTACCACGCAGCGGCTAAGAAGGTCAAAGCATACAGGTGGCTCGAATCGGGTCATCTGCATTTTACAAACCGAAATATGCAGGATGATGGAAATCCACTCAGGCAGTCCAACCGTTCATTACGGGGGCGGCTGAATGACTGGGCAACCCTGCCTTTGATCGCCAGATTATTTGCTCTTGAGGCAGAGGTGCAACGTGAGCGTTCTGAAAGTCTCAGCACGAGAATGTTGGCAGATTTGACGTTCGTCTTGGGTACCGTGGTAGCGATTGTCCGCTCCCGAAACTGCAGCTAGCGTGAATTCCGCCGATCTGTCGGTTTTCTCAGCATCGGGATGTGGATAGATTCATGTTCAGGCCGTATTCCTAAAACACGCTGGTTTCCATGAACGATACAGACGCAGGTCCCGATTCGGAACAGGAAGTATCCCTGCCAAAGGAAGACCCGGAACTGCTGGAGCGTCTTCGTCAGGATGGCGAACAGGTGCTGGCAGAAGTGTTTGCGCTCAACCGTGAGCGTTTTTGGCATCTTGTCACGTTCCGTATGGATCGTCGCATCGCAGCCAGAGTCGATGCAGACGATGTATTACAGGAATCGTTTGTGGCCGCATCAAAACGGCTGCCCCACTACCTGCGAGATGAGGCCTACACGCTTTTTATCTGGTTGCGCATGATTGTAGCGCAGACGCTTGTTGATGTTCACCGCCGCCATTTAGGAACGGAAAAACGCTCAGCTGGTCGTGAAGTTTCGATTCGCGGAAACCGATATCCGCAAACCACCTCAGTCTCGCTCGCCGCGCACTTGGTCGCCAACCAGACATCTGCCAGCAACTCTGTGCAGCGTGACGAGACGAGCAAGTCTCTCGCCGACGCGATCGAACAAATGTCTCCCTTGGATCAAGAAACCATCGCTCTAAGACACTTTGAAGGGCTTACGAACGTCGAAGCGGCTCAGGTGTTGGGGATTAGCGTGACCGCGGCCAGTAATCGCTATGTTCGAGCGCTTTCCCGGCTTAAAGATATCCTGGAACAATTAAACTTGGATGTGTGATGCTGTTACCTGGCTTCGAGGACTGCCCCGTTCTTTGGACTCAATCGATTCAAACTCAACGTAATCAATAATATGGATCCGGAAACACCATCTACATCGCGTCATCCCGTCGAGTCAATCGTCAGTGACTATGCCGAGTCAGTCCGTGGTGGGCGACGCCGTACGATCGATTCGGTTGCCAAATCCAACCCGGAGCACGAAGCCGCGTTGCGTGAACTGCTGCCGGTGATTCAAAAACTCGAAGAAGCGAGGCAGTCGCACATTCAGCGTCCATCGGGGCTCGCGACGCTCGGTGCCTCGCGTCCGGAAAGACTTGGCGATTTTCAGCTGATTCGGCAGATTGGTCGTGGTGGCATGGGCGTGGTTTTCGAAGCTGTCCAAAAATCACTGGGTCGACGGGTCGCGTTGAAAGTCCTGCCAAGTTCGCTGCTGTCCGGCAGCGAACAGTTGCGTCGTTTTGAGCAGGAAGCCCGAACGGCCGCCGCGTTGCACCATACGAACATTGTTCCTGTCTTCGGGGTGGGGAAGGACCAGGGCTTTCACTACTTCGTGATGCAGCGAATCGACGGACACGGACTCGACACACTGTTACTTGAATCCGAGTCACGTTTGACGTCAAAGCAGGTTGCGAAATTGGGGATGCAGGCTGCCTCAGCACTGGCTTACGCCCACCAGCAGCATGTTCTGCACCGCGACATCAAGCCCGCGAATCTGCTGGTCAATGACGAGCTGGATCTCTGGGTTACTGACTTTGGCGTTGCCAAGGCTCTGGAAGCCGACACAGTCACGCGAACTGGGGATGTCGTCGGCACGTTGCGTTACATGGCGCCCGAGCAGGTCCTTGGCGAAGCCGACGTGCGAAGCGACATCTACAGTTTGGGAATCACACTCTATGAGTTGCTGGCTGGGCGGCCTGCTATCGATGACTCCTCCATTCGGCAAGCTATCGTGACCCGCCGTCCTGCTCCAAGTCCACCTCCTTTGAGGCAACTAAATCCAGACGTTCCACTGGATCTGGAAACGATTCTGCAAACCGCAATGTCAAACGAGCCAGCGGCACGGTACCAAACGGCTGATGCGTTCAAGCAGGATTTGTCAGCTTTTTTAGACGGAAGACCCATCGCTGTCCGTCGGATGACTTGGCACGAACGTGTCACCCGTTGGGCCAGACAGAATCCTGCGGTCGCCTCTCTCTCGGCTTTGTCGCTGATCCTGTTGGCGAGCGTTGCCATCCTGTCCAGTGCCGGTTTGATTCAACTGCGAGCGGCTTTCGAACGGGAAAAAGAAAATCGACAGAAAGCAGAACAAATCGCGGAAGTCGCTGTCGGCGCTGTGGATCAAATCTTTCAACGATTTGCCGGGACCACCGAAAGCACGGAACCTGAAAAGGAATTCGCAGCCTCTCCGGCGATCAGTCTTGAAACAGCTGAGATGCTTGAAGATCTGCTGCCATTTTACGGTCAAATCAATGAACTTAGTTTCGCCGACAGTGGCATCACACCAGAACTGCTGCAGTCAACTGCAGGGGCGCAGGCAGCATTAGCAGAAATCCATTTCAGTCTGGGGCACTACCAGAGGGCAATCGATACCTATCGCGGAACCTTGCTCAAACAACCGGACGAAGGTATCGACTCTCGTCAACAGCGATTGCAGGCAGCCAAACTGCATAATCGCCTCGGGTTGTGTTATCGCATGTTGGGTGATGACCAGACAGCAGAGCAGGAACACCAGCTGGCGATGGATTTGTTGGATTTGTTGGGTATTGTTGATGAAGTTGCTGAGACGGGTTACACACCGGACGCGATGACCATCAGGTTCGAAAAAGCTCGTACACATTACTTGCTGGCCCTGTATGTGCTACCTGGGATGGGGCCCACTGCGATGCCAACGGTAGACCTGCTCCACACCTCACGCCTCGACAACCGAGATGTGTTTCCCGGCATGCTTCAACCGCGTGGTGCTCCACCACGATCCAACCGACCACCGCCTCGTCTGAATGGTCAGGGCCTGCCATCCTCGCAACGCGATGCAAATCGACCGCCACCACCTCGTCGAGGTCGGGATCAGCGACTGCGAACGGACCGCCGCAACGCTGCCCACGCTGAGGACCTCGACTTGGCTATCACGATTTTGAGGGAATTGCTTAAGCAGGACCCGCAGAATCTCAGTTACTCACTTTCTCTGGCGCGATCACTTCGGCAACACGAGCATGATGAAACATTTCACGCTCGCTCGGTGACCAAGCCAACCATCCGCGAGTCGGTAGAACTGCTTCGAGAACTCAAAGGACAGTACCCTGATAATGAGACGGTGCTGTTTGAACTCTCCGAGGCGTTGGCTGACCAACAGCTTTATCATGCAGATTCCAATAGTACCGGCGATAGCATCGCCCAACTGACCGAGGCTGCTGACACCTTCACGCACCTTTGCGATGTTCACCCCAACGTCCCCAAGTACATCAACGCGATGGTGCACACGCATTTCAAGCAGGCGATGCTGATGGAACGGGAATCGCAAACTGTACCACAACAACAACGACGCGAACTACAACGCCAGGCCAGTGACTCGTTGAGACGCGCTGTCGATGGTTATGCTGCACAGGTGCAAATGCATCCAAACGCCGCCGGGTATCGGGCGTGGTACGCATTGTTTCTTTATCACTATGGTAGGAACGCCCTCGTCAGTGGGCTCTATGAACAATCGGTTGATTCCCTCGATGAAGCTGCAGATCAATGGAACCTGCTGATCAAATCCAACCCGGACGAGAGAATCAGTTGGCGGGCGCTTCCTGAGGTCTATCGGCACTTAGGCGAAGCGTTTCAGGCGATCGGAAATGAGACCAGCGCCAAAGAGGCCTTTGATCTGGCGGCCATCAGCCAAGAGTACCTTGATTTGGGGCCCTGAGCAGTCGGACTGGGCAAAAGCGGAAGGGGCGGTAACGGCTTGGTTGATACCCCACCTAACCTGCAAACAGGGTTCCTCTCAAACACACCTGTTTGACTTGCAAGCGGCGTGACAGCACCAAGACGTCCGCCTGCTTGCCACGCTGCAGGCTTCCAAGCTGATCGCTCATTCCCAGTCGCTCGGCGGGTGTCAGTGATGCCATGCGGATCGCTTCGAACAGTGGGATGCCCGCAGACCGATGCATCGTTCGAACCATGTGATCCATTCCACTGACTGAACTTGCCAGTGACTCGGGGTTTGCCCAGCCAACTTTACCGTCGCTGGTGAACCATGAACCATCTTTTTCCGGCCCAAAGCGGTACCGCCCCGGTGGCATATCCAACGCTCGGTTACAGTCGGTGACCAGACAGAGACGCGAGGCAGTTTTAAGTTGCCAGGCGAATTTCAGTAACTCGGCAGACAAGTGCATGCCGTCGGCAATCACTTCGGTACTCATCTCGCGATTGCCTAATACATATTCCAACATGCTGCCCTGCATTGGCACGCCCAAACGCTTTCGGATCGATGGGACGGTACTCATCGCGCACCAGAAGTGGTCGACGTGTCGCATTCCATTCTTGAATGCGTTGTCCATCTCGGCCCAACTCGAATTGGAATGGCCACATGTCACGAGGCAGCCTTTCCGGCGAGCGTAGCGGTAAAAGCCAGCGGCCCCAGGTAACTCGGCCGCACACGTCGCAACCTTGATGATTCCAGACTTAAAGTAGTTGCGAAATTCCTCCGGCTGTGGAACCCGGCATCCGGCTTCGTTGTGACATCCGACCTTTTCTTTGGCAAAGTACGGTCCGTACAAGTGCACACCACCGATAGCGGAACCCGCATCGGCTGTCCATTCGGCTTGCGCGGCCGCACAGGCGTCCAACATCGCCTGGATTTGCAGTGGGCTGCCGGTACTGGTGGTCGGGAAAAGAGTTGTCGTTCCATGCGATGCATGTGCTCGGCAGCTCGTGCGTACTGCGTCCGTTGTGCCATCCATGAAGTCGCTTCCACCACCGCCATGAACGTGGATGTCGACAAAACCGGGGCAGATCCAGCCACCTTTGGCATCGATCTTTTCTGCCCGCGCGGGTATCCGCTGTTGGGATTTTCCCACATAAATGATTTTGTCGTCACGGCACACGACGACGGCATCGTCGATGATGCGGTCGGGCAATATCGCTGAACCGCCAATGAAGCAAAGACTCGACAATGTGTTTTCCTTTTAGATCGGCTTTGCTCTGAGCGAACGCCTCGCAGTCCACACGGTTGCTGAAAACGCTGGTCCTCAGCAGCCTCGCTCATCAGATCCCGTGAATTACACTGCGAGACTGAATTCAGTTTGCGGTGGTGTTTTTGCTTTTGCCTTTTCGTGCTTCCATCCCTCGAACATTCGAGGCCCAGCAGAATTATCCATCTTTCGGACAGACAGAGTTTAACAAAAACCAAAGGGCAGTTGAGCAGGGGCAGGATCGCAAGCAAAGCCGAGGCTGCGATTCATCGATAAGATTCTAACGAAGCGATTCAACTCGTGGCATCCAACCCGCTACACCGCGTTGCTTTTCGATTCCTAACTTGGTCTCGCAACGCATTTCGTTATCTTCGGCACGAAGACGTACGTGGACGATGACTTGCTTACCTGTCGGCTCGTCCCCGGTCCAAGTAATTGGGATATGAAAACCACTGACGGGCTGCTTGCGAATCAGCTCGACGACTTGGTCACGATCGAAATTCCAGCGTCCGAGACGTGCCTCGGCTGGCTCGCGTTCGGGATCCAGGATGACGACTGATAGTTCGCCATCAACAAGGAAATCCTTCAGGTCGATTGTTTTGCCCAAATGGTTGACAACATTCACCACCACCAACATGTCCTGAATCTTGCCATCAACACGATTCACCCCTGATAGAGTTGGATGAACTCGTAGTGATTCCGGAACGCGATCATTTGCTTTTACTGAATCGGGCAACTCAATCTGCCCAGGTGGCTTGATTTCGTCTGGGCCGCCGTTCTCAGGTGGTAGTTGTTCGCCCGGTAGAACCGGCGGCAGTTCCGTATCTTTCCTGCCCGGAGGAACTGGACCGCCGGGAGCCGGTTCCAGTAGCGAATTGCCCTGATTCGGTCCCGGCGATTGTGTATCGCCGTCCTGGTTGGGCATCTTTAGCTGACGACTGGGTTTTGGAGTGGTTTCGCTTTGTGGCAAGGGATGCTTGAGTTCCGGGAAATCGGGCACTGCTAAGCCGCCCGTTCTGTTTGGCGCGATGGGATCAGTCAACGGTACAGGCTCACCATCCAGCGGCTGTATTGGTACCGAAGGTAATTCTGGTCCGTCGATGGCGTCGGGTTCCACTGGGTCACCCTCGTCAAACATGGGTGGCAACAGGTCGCTCAGGCCAATCTCGTCATTCTGTGCTTCGCCTGTGTTGGTCTGAGCGTCGGGCGTCGGCTCAAGAAGGCGACTGGGACTCTCAATATTCGGACGACGAGCCGGCTTGGCTGAGTGGATCGGAACCTGACTTGCTTCGATTCTGGCTCGTTTGAGTTTGTCCGCCAGAATGCGGTTTTGATAATCAGCTTCGTACAGTTGGTCTTCCAGAACCCGGACTTCGCGAATCATTTTCTGCTGATACAAATCCTGCTGGGCACGGCTACGACAGCCATTGGCAGAAAGTAACACAGCGCAGAGAGACACCACAGAGGCAATGCGAATTCGGCAGGAGGGGATATCGCTCACCGCGTTGGATTTCTGTAAACAGGTCGTGCCGACAGCTGGCAGGGCAGGATCAACTAGTACAACCCATCGAAATACCAAGCCAACCCCTCTGGGGTCAACGGCGGATCAGGTTCAGATCAGCACGGCTTGCTTCTTCAGAGCCCATGATGCAGGTTAAGGCCCCTGATTCTGGCCTCAAAACAATGGCAATTAACACACGGCTGGCTTTGATAGCATTGAGGCTGCGTGATGAGCATCCTCAAACAGGCTGTCTTGAAAATCGAGGGCGTACTTGTCAGACGTTTCTCAAGGCTTAGGCTCTGCAATGTTTCTGAGTGAGGCTGGAGCCAGCTGCGGACAAACGATCCGCAGCGAACAGCAGGAAAAGCAGCGAACAGCAGGAAAAGCAGCGAACAGCAGGAAAAGCAGCGAACAGCAAGAAAAGCAGGGAACAGCAGCGAAAAGCGCTCGGAAAGACGCAACGGTAGATTTCGCGTGCGGAGGTATCCCGGCGAACCGAATGCCAATCTTTCCGTAGGAACGGGATACTTCAATCAAGGGAAAAAAATGTCGAACGCAATTGAACCCAATCAAGACCCCATGGCGTTGATCAATCTTGAAATCCAACAGGCAAGTGTTCCATTTCAGCGGTTGCTTAGCGAGGTCGGAAAGACAATTGTCGGACAGGAACGGCTAATTCACCGAATGCTGGTCGGGCTGCTTGCCAACGGGCATCTTTTGATCGAAGGAGTGCCGGGGTTGGCCAAAACTACGGCTGTGGCCTGCCTCGCCAAAGCAATTCAAACAGGGTTCCAGCGTTTGCAATTCACGCCAGACCTGTTGCCAGCGGATTTGATCGGTACTCAGGTCTACCGACCCCAAACCCAGGAGTTTGTGGTCCAGAAAGGGCCCATTTTTTCAAATTTGATTCTGGCTGACGAAATCAACCGCGCCCCAGCAAAAGTGCAAAGTGCTTTGCTGGAAGCGATGCAGGAACGACAAGTCACCATTGGCGGGGAGACCTTTTATCTGGAGGATCCCTTCTTGGTGATGGCGACCCAGAACCCGGTGGAACAAGAAGGGACCTATCCGCTCCCCGAAGCCCAAGTCGATCGATTCATGCTGAAAGTGATCGTGGAATATCCGAGTCGCGATGAAGAACTTGAGATTTTGGAACGGATGTCGCGGACAAAACTGAAGATGGACGTTGAAGCTGTGGTGTCACTTGCTGATATCCTTTCCGCCCGGGAATTGGTGGATCGTATTCATGTCGACCGTAAAATCAAGGAATACGTCGTCGACATTGTTATGGCGACCCGAAAACCATCGGCTTACAACTTGGCGTTGGATGATTTGATCGAATTTGGTGCTTCACCACGAGCCACTATCAACCTGACTTTGGCAGCGAAAGCTAATGCGTTTCTTGACGGACGCAGTTTTGTCACACCTCAGGATGTCAAATCAATTGCGATGGATGTTCTGCGGCATCGAGTGGTCATCACGTACGAAGCCGAAGCGGAAGAGAAGACCCCTGAAATGCTGATCAACGAAATTCTGCACTCGATTCCAGTTCCTTGAAGACGAGTTTTCCAGTCGTGAGTGCAAGAGGACAAGATCATGATTCCACGCGAAATGATGCGCAAGATACGCCGCATCCAAATCCATACTTCCCACGTCGTTGATGACCTGCTGGCAGGCCAATGGCACTCTGCCTTCAAGGGCCGAGGGGTCGAGTTTGAAGAAGTTCGTCCCTATCAGGTCGGCGACGACGTACGCACCATTGACTGGAACGTGACAGCTCGTGCCGGAGAACCCTTCGTAAAACTGTTTCGCGAGGAGCGTGAACTGTCCGTGATGCTGCTGGTGGATCTTAGTGCGTCTCAGGACTTCGGCACTAATCTTCAGACCAAACGTGAATTGATCACCGAATTGGGGGCGACCCTTGCTTTCAGCGCGATCAAGAATAACGACAAGGTCGGCTTGTCACTGTTCACGGACCAGATCGAAAAGGCCATTCCGCCCCGCAAGGGGAAGCGTCATGTACTGCGTTTGATCCGTGAGTTGCTGTACTGCCAACCGATTGGCAGGGGCACCCATTTGAAATCAGCACTCGATCATTTGCTCCGCACCGCCTCACAACGCACCGTGGTTTTTCTGATCAGTGATTTTCAGGACATTGGATTTGAGAAAACACTTCGCATCACGCGAAAGAAGCATGATGTGATCCCCATTTTGATTTCCGATCAACGCGAACAGGAATTGCCGAACGTGGGATTGCTTCGTCTCCGCGACCCGGAGTCGGGAAGCATGGTCACGATCGATACCTCAAGCCGACGTCATCGGGAAGCATTCCGGAAAATGCAAGAGTTGGAGGCTGCGAATCGCGACGCCATCTTCCGTCGTCTCAAAATGCAGCCCATTCGCCTGTCGACAGGCGAAGATTATGTTGATCCGCTGAAACGCTTTTTTCATCGTCGGGAGGCAGAACGTTGAAACGCATCGAACGCCTGATCCGCTCCCTCTTGCTGCTCTGTCTGGTCATGGCATGCTGGACACAGCACCGTGTTTGCCAAGGACAGAGTCCAGCACCGTTGGCGGATGCCGATATTGTTCAGCATCGTTATCAGTCCGCGGGGGCACCTGTCTCTGTCACCGCTGAAATTGTGTCTGCGAATCCACAGGTCGCAGACCCAATTGAATATCGGATCATGGTGGACGCGCCCATTGGCACAACGGTGGTACTGCCACCCGTCCTTGCCACGATTGGTGATGAATCACTCGGCAGAAC
Source organism: Rubripirellula sp. (assembly GCA_028823035.1). Lineage (GTDB taxonomy): Bacteria > Planctomycetota > Planctomycetia > Pirellulales > Pirellulaceae > Rubripirellula. Next base: position 15,501 of record JAPKCI010000065.1, on the reverse strand, counting down.
TCCGCTGGATCAGCCGTTTGCAGACTTCCTGTTGACCGGTATCCAAATCAGTAGGGATATCCCGATTGATGCCAAAACGAGTTGGCGTCGAACCCAATTGACGCTGCAAATCGAGTCACTTCAGTCAGGTCTCTGTCGGGCTCCGGCCTTGGAGGTTGCCTATCAGATTTCTGGTGCCGCACCTCAGCCAAGTGACGCAGTTACTACCGGTGATCAGAAAGTCGTTGGTCGGAAACCTGGGGCTCAGGGCACGATTAACATTCCGGCATTAGGGGTTGAGGTCGCCAGTGTCTTGGTTGCGAGCGATTCACCTGATAAGTACCGCGACATCAAAACGGCTGTGGCAACTCCAGCGAGTGAGCCAGCGGCCACCCTCTCGCCCCTGATCTGGTTCGCCGGTGGTGCGTTGTCACTCGTGTTGCTTGGATTGGGCTGTTATTGGTTGCGACAGAACAGGATCCCCAAGGCTGACCGCTGGGCTTTGCAACGCATTGCGGAACTTGAACGAGCTTATGCGGACGAACGGGTTGCTGCCGTGGAAGTTTACAACGCACTCTCAGCGGTTCTGCGAGACTATCTGGAATCAGCCCGCCAGACTCCCGCCACAGCTCTGTCGACCGAAGAATTTCTAGAAGTCCTCAAACGAAACCATTTCGAAACATCTGTGATTGCTGGTGCTCGCACCATTCTGAGCCAATCGGATGCCAGTAAATTTGCTCCCAAGTCGGTGGCTTCGATCGGCGTCAATCCATCACCCTTTGATCATGCTCGCGCTATCGTCGAAGAATCGATACGACTGCAGACGGAATCTCGCCAGAAACAACGCCAAACAGGGCTTGCTGCCGTTCAACCATCACCTGACCTGGCACGGAAAGCGGAGGCATAATGTTTCATAATCCATGGTTCTTGACGCTCTTGCTGCTGGTGCCATTTACAGCCTGGCGATTGTGGCGTGCTAATCGGATCACGTCCATTCGCTACAGTTCTGCGGCAATCCAATGGTCGGCACGTCCAACGCTCAGGCAAAGGCTTGCGTGGCTACCGCCAGCTCTGACGGTAGCTGCGATTGTCTTGATGGTCCTGTCGCTGGCTCGCCCTCGACATGGCCGTGAGAAAACCCTGATTAGCACGGATGGGGTTGCCATCGAGCTGGTGGTCGATCGCTCTGGCAGTATGCAGGCGCTTGATTTTCAGATCGATGGTCATAACGTCGACCGGCTGACGGCCATCAAGAATGTTGCAGGGAAATTTGTGATGGGATCTGAGGCCGCTGATGGGAGTGTTGCACTTGACGGACGCGTGAGCGATTTGATCGGTTTGATCACTTTTGCCGGCTTCGCGGATGCCATCACGCCACTGACGCTCGATCATGCTTTCCTCGTCAATCAGCTTGATCGTGCCGAGATTGTCACCCGCCGTGCCGAAGATGGAACGGCGATCGGTGACGCGATCAGCTTGGCGGTTGACAAGTTGAACAATCTGGACAACCGGCAGACGCGACGAATCAAGAGCAAGGTGATCATCCTGTTGACCGACGGAGAAAATACGGCTGGCGACATTGAGCCGGCTGCCGCAGCCGAGCTGGCAAAAACATTGGGGGTGAAGGTCTACACGATCGGTGTCGGAACTCGCGGTGTCGCACCCTTCCCCGTTCGACATTTTGATGGACGGATCACGATAAGCAATGAGCGAGTCAACATAGATGAAGAAACTCTCAAAGTGATTGCCAACACGACCGGCGGAAAGTACTTTCGCGCCACCGACACCGCATCACTCGAAGCAATCTACGATGAGATCAACCAGTTGGAAACGACCGAGGTGGAAACACAGCAGTTCGTTGACTACCGGGAACTTGCGGTTCAGCCAATACGTCTGGGGGCGATTCGAGTTCCACCTCTGCTCTCTGTCGCTCTTGTGCTGCTGACGTTGAGAATGACCCTGAGCCTCACTTTTCTACGACGCCTTGCCTGATGGGTAGTGCAATGAATCCCAAAGACATACAAATTGGAAACGCTGGCAATCTGCACTGGATGTGGATTGTGCTGGTCATCCTTGCCCTCGCGGTGTTCTCGATGGCATGGCAAAGGCGGGCCGCGCTGCGATTTGCGACCACTGATATGCTGGCCAGAATATTTCCGCCGCAGAATATCTATCGAATTGCCGCATCTGTTTTTCTAGTGCTCGCAGCGATGTCTCTGTTGGTGCTCTGTATCGTGGATGTGCGCTGGGGCAAAGTGCAGCGAGAGGTTCCGCAAAACGGAATCGAAGTCATGTTTGTGCTGGACGTTTCGCGAAGCATGCTGGCAGAAGATGTCACACCCAACCGTTTAGAGCGTGCCAAGCAAATGATCAAGGACACCGTCGACGAAATGGCGGGCGACCGGGTTGGGTTGACCATCTTTGCCGGCGAAACGCGACAGCAAATCCCGCTGACCAATCACTATGACGATTTCAAACAGAGCCTGGACGAGGTCAGTCCCAGTAGCCTGAATCGAGGTGGTTCGCGGTTGGGAGATGCTATTACAGTTGCCTCGAAAGGGTTCCTGGAAATTACGAATGATCACAAAGCGATGGTTCTGTTGACCGATGGTGAAGACCAGGAAAGCAAACCGTTGGAAGCCGCCCGGCTGGCAAAAGAAGATAATGGAGTGCGGATTTTTACGATCGGCTTGGGTGATCTGGAAACGGGTGCCAGAGTACCTGTGGAGTCTGTGCGAGGTGGTGATTACCTCTCACATTCAGGCAAACCTGTCTGGAGCAAACTCGACGGTGAGACGCTGGAAAAGATTGCAACCGAGTCGGGAGGCGCCTATATCCCGGCGGGAACTAAGCAGGTCAATATGGCCGATGTCTACCACGGATATATCGCCAGAGTGGAGCAGACCGAGTTCGAAACGGCAAAGGTCGATTCCTACGAAGCGAGATTCCAATGGTTTCTCGCGCCTGCTCTGATCTTGCTTTTGTTGGAAGTGCTAATCTCGGGCAGTCAAAGAAAAGCTGCTGCCGTAGCCAATGGCGAAGTGGCAGCTGGATAAACGCTGACGCGATATCGTCACGCCAGAGTTCGAGGACAACACAAGATCAGAATCACTTTTCGGCCTGCTTTTTGTTTTCAGAAATCATGCTGGTTGGTGAAGTCGGCGCTGGGTCAGGACTGAGGACTTTTTCCATCATTTCCTGCGTGATTATCGTTGCCTCGAGCAGTTTGTCGGCGATGTCTGTTTCGGAATCATGATCATCCTCGGCTGACATGGCTGGCTCAAGGCTGTTTTCCCGTTGATCCAACCAGGATTCGACCTGACGGTAATCGCCTTGGAAGACGTCATTGTCGAAGTTGTCGCGGACCACAAATTGTTTGTCGCTGACGCGAAAAGCAATTCTGTACGATTCAGAGTTTGAGGTCATTTCTACTTACTTTGTTAGGCAGCAATTCGGAAAACACGTTGCATGAAATGCGTCGAACCAACGCCAACGTCAAAGGATCGGCGTTCAACCCATCGAAGACCCCTGCCAATAGTGCCGCCAAGATCGCTCTTGTCATTCAGAACTGTCCAGATTCAGATCTGTCCAGTTTCAGATCTGTCCAGTTTCAGATCTGTCCAGTTTCAGATCTGTCCAGATTCAGAACTGTCCAATGTTTGGCTGCGCTATTGAAGGCTCGGCGGCTGGGCCAAATGACCTGTCCGGCTGTCCTTTGGGGCCTTGCGAAATTCGCCACCGCACAAAGAGGTTCCTTCAGTAAAACATGCTGCTGAATCGCTTCGGTGGAGGCAGAAATCTGCGATTTATCACAAGAAACAGGAAGTCAAGCTGCGTTATCTGAATTTGTCGAATTTGATACTTGATCACGCCCGCAAACCTCTTTTCTGATCGCTTTTGAGAGGAGGGCCGACGGTAGCGAGAAAACAGCAGGGGATCACTAACCCTCAAATGGGCTAGTTAGAGCTTTGCGGGATGAAGAGGAACGCTTGAATCAAGGGTCGTCAGCCGGTCCTGAGATACATGCTGCTATCGAAATTTGCAACAACGGACTTTTCGGGCCTGCAACGACCCATCGGAACTTGAGAACAAAGCTGGCTCGGTGAGCTCATGGTGCCATCAACACCGTGTTTCGAAACGGGTTGCTCTGTTGCTTCTGAGTGGCCAATTCTGCAAAAAACCGAGGCGTTGATAGTAACGTGGTCGACAGCTTTGATGCGCTGCTAGTGGAGATTATCCACTCACCGAACAACGGCGGCTGGAAAGCAGTGCACAGGATCAATGCAGTCATCCGGCAACAGTGATTTGAGCAGTTCGCGTATCACGTGGACGGGCAATGAATTGCCGATCAAGCGGTAACGACTTCTCTGTCGCAGATCGCAACTGCTAAAAAAACCTTGCCGAAAACCCATCAACGCAGCAATTTCATCCGCCGAAAAACGTCGTATCTGATTACGTGCTCGACAGCGCAGGTAGGAACCCGATCGGACCGGACTCTTTCCATAGGCAGATGTAAAACACGAAGTGATTGCATTGGGATCATCGACGTCAACGATGCTGATGGCCGATTCATAACGACTCCAAAACTGCCGGTCGACTATCAACGACTCATCATTCCACGCTGTCTCGTCAACGAAGTCGTTCAGTGCATAAGTCACCGGGGCGGGCGTTAATTCTGAAATGGATGTAGGGTCCCGGCTTGCCAGTAGATAAAAACGCTTGCGCCGCATCGGGATTCCCCAATCGGTAGGGCAAATCAGATATTCCCGGATAACGTAGCCGCACCCGGTCAGTACACTTTTCAATTCATGGTGATGTTGCGAGCCACGAAAGGCCGGCACATTTTCTAAGCCAAGTAGTGTGGGAAGTTCCCGAGGCAGCAATTGGATCAAGCGAGCCAAAGCCTGACTGCGCGGATCAGCAGACCCCCGTCGGAAGCCTCTGGCCGTGTACGGCTGGCAGGGGGGCGACATCCACCAAATGTCAATCGGACCTGTCTCGTTTGTGGCTACGTTCCTAAGTGACTCAATCGTGCAACATCGTGGCGAGATACCATGATTCTGAGCATAAAGAGCGGTGACGGACTGATCGATATCGATCGCAGTGACGACATTGGGTCCGCTGTCAGCGGCATGGGAAACCGCTGGCCCGCCATTGCTGTTGGTTGGTGCATGCCAGTGTCGGACGGCTTCCGAAACGCCGCCAATGCCACAGAATAGATCAGCGATGCAGATTGACATGAAGTTTCCGTGAGCCAGCTGAATCTGCGATATGATTCAGAGATTGTTCATTCGTGTGGTTGCCAGGCGGATCTGATTCCAGCCGAGTCGATTCTGGTTGATGTCCGGTCCACAACCTAACAATAACGCGGTATTCTCAGGGGCGAGTGTTGTGTGAGTGAGCTTTGCGATTGCAACTGCTGCTGATTGTCCCCCAACCAAGCCCACTGGTGAAGACCGCCGAGATGATTCAAGCATTGATATTTGACTGTGATGGGACGCTAATAGACTCAATGTTCGCGCATTACTCGGCTTGGCGTGAAGCTTTGTCGTCCCAAGGGATCCCACTCGACGAACAGAGTTTTTACAAACACTCGGGGACTCCGTCGAGTCGAGTCATCCCAATGTTGGCCGAAGCACAAGGAAAGCAAGTTGATTTCCATCGAGCCTTGGAAGCGAAAGAACGACACTTTATCGGTTCGATTGATCTGCTGCGTCGTATTCCGCATGTCGTTGAAATTGCTGACAGGCACCGTGGTAAAATCAAGATGGCGGTCGCCAGTGGGGGTACACGGAATCTTGTGCACCAGCAACTTAGGCAAGTGCAAATCATGGATTGGTTTGAGACCATCGTCACCTGTGAGGACACCGAACATCACAAGCCAGATCCTGATGTGTTTCTGGAGGCAGCGCGGCGGCTGAATGTGGCTCCCAAGCACTGCCGGGTGTACGAGGATGGTGAACCAGGGATTGAGGCTGCCCGTCGCGCTGGCATGGAATGCATCGATATTCGGAAGATGCAAACGGCCGGGGAATCCAACACCACGCCGGACATGCCTCAACAGGATGGCTGATGCCAGTAGATTCCTGGAATGGCACAGCAGCCAGCGATAACGGGCGATTCATCCGGGCGATCCCAATGGCTGTTATCCGGCGGGACAGCCAGGAAACCAGAAAGTCAGTAACGACAACTCTGGGGTCAGCTTGACATTTGATTCGTTGTTGTTTGCACGTCAGTGATCTCAAGACCCGGAATCGAAGCGGCGCCGGCCGTTTGTTTGAGATCCAAACTCGCAGGATGATCAGGGCTGAGGTACCGGCTCAATCGGCTGGGCGGGTAGCCATTGTAGAAGCGTCGAATCCAGTGACGGCCTTGCCAATGTTCCGCATGTCTTTCCCAGCCATGTCGTGCGAGCAGGCGATCGCTGATATTCCGATTGGTTACATGAGCCACGATGGCAGAAGATGAGCGAATACGTGCGATTTCGTCGAGAACGTGGCAGGCCCCGATAAACGTTCTGTAACTGGCCAGTGTTCCAGTGCGGATGTAATCGAGCGTCAGGAACCCGGGCATCCCGAAGGGCTGGTGGTAATCCAGCCAACAGCAATCATCGTCCCGGCGGCCAAATTTTGCTTGCCACCAGACTTCGGCGACCGAGACGTTGCCACAGACAAGACGCCGCTGAATCTCGACGAGTTTTCCCGCTCGCATCAAGATTCTGCCACATCTCCACGCTCGTATTTCGTTTTCGCCGCGGGTGGGGTCTGACACGGAATCGAGTCGAAACACAGGCCATTTCCCTTTTTGAAGTAATCTTTCCGCCAACACCTGATCAATTTTGAACGCTACCTTGTGCAAAGGTCTGGTGACGCGTGGACCGCGGGGAATCACAAGGGAACGGGGGACGAAAAATCAGTTCATGGCGATCACTCACAACAGTCCGATCGTAGGGAGAGCATGAAATTGCCCCTGCGGGCGGGTCACGATGATCCCGACGCGGTATTTTACAAGGGTGTTGGCTCAAACAGACAGGGATGTTCTATTGACGTGAACGAACCACTCCAAACTTTGTAGAGTCATCGTGAGCACCTCAGAAAACGGCAAGAAAGCACCATTGCCCGTCGACCTCGAAGTCAAAGACGCGCTACTGATTTTCAACGCTGTCTGGAAGGACTTGGAGGAACAGTATGGGAAAGTAAACCTGTACTTCCCGAAGGAATTAATCCTTCTTGGGGGGGCTCCTGGTTCTGGAAAAGGGACCAACACCAACTTTATCCGCGAGGTTCGTGATATTTCGGAACGACCGATCGTGGTTAGTGAACTTTTGGATAGCACTGAATCAAGAGCGATCAAGTCGCAGGGCGGTATGGTCGGTGACCGCGAGGTGGTTAGTCTGGTGTTCCGAAAGTTGCTTGAACCGGGTTATCAGGGCGGAGCGATTCTGGATGGTTTCCCGCGAACCAAGGTTCAAGTGGAATGCCTCAAAATGCTCTACGATCGCATGAATGGATTGCGTAGGGAATATGCTGACTCTCCTCAGTTGGTCCATTTCAAGCAACCAACGTTTCACATCATGGTTTTGTTTGTCGATGAAGCGGAAAGCGTGGCTCGGCAGTTGTCGCGTGGTCGAAAAACAATCACGCACAACGAGGAGGTTCAGCAGAGCGGTATTGGTGAGATGTGGGAAGAGAGGCCTACTGACTTTAACGAGGAATTAGCGAGAAATCGTTACCGCGTTTTCAAGGAGCAAACCTACGATGCATTGGTTTCTCTCAAGCAGATCTTTCATTATCACTTCATCAATGCGCAGGCTCCGCTGGACGTAGTGCAGGATAATATTCTGCACGAATTGGAGTATCAGAGTTCTTTGGAACTGGATCCTCGCACGTTCCATTCACTGCAATCGATTCCTCTAGCAATCGATATTGTCAGCCATGCCAGACGGGAACTGGTGACCCGACTGGACGGGTACGAGATTGAACGCACCGAATTGTTTCACAAGGTCGTGTGTTTCATCGAAGAACAAATGATGCCCATCATTGTCCGCCATGCGATCTCCGGGCACGCCGACATCAATTCAGAAGATCCGTTGTGGCAAGAGCATGAGGCACTCGCGATGCTGATCGATGTGTTTTCCGAACGGGGCTACCATGCTAGTGTCGATATTTGGCGGCACGATGTACCGGAACGAATCAGCAGTGATGGCGAGGTGATCTACCATCGCAAAAAGGTTTATCGGATCACTGTCCGCTTCAAAGGTTCGGAGATACGACGGGGCGGCTGATCCGAGCCTGTTGACTATCGGGATGGGTGACGACTGGACTTGCTGGCAACGGAAGTTTGACTTCAGGTTTCACTCAGTATCCGGCAAGTGCGGGAAAGCTTGATCGATCAGACCTTTTACACGCAGTTCTTTCCAAATGTCGACCGGTGGGCGTCGATTCGCCGCGGCTACCATCGACTTGACGCGGTCAGGCCGGCTGGTACTTAACGCGACCGATGTTACTGCAGGATGCGAAACGCCAAAAGCAATGGCCACATCATAGGGAGTCTGATCAAACTGCTGACAGATCTCAACGAACTGCCTGCGCCACTCAAGTCGGGCTGCGTCGGCATGGTTCATTGGGTCAGGTTCGCGATAGTCCAGAAACTTGCCTCCCACAAGAAAACCACCATGCGTCAAAGCAGAATTGATGAAGGCAATGTTGCGGTCTGCCAATGAATCAACGAACTCAATGAGTTCGGGCGGGTGATTCATGATGGTAAAGCTGTTGGCCATCATCACCCAATCGAAACGGCAGTGACCATCAAGCTCGCGGATGATTCGCCAATCCTTGGCTCCCACGCCTACGCCTGCCACTTGTCCGGCATCACGCAATTCTTCCAGAGCGTGGTATGCACCGCATATATCGTCCAGTCTCCGACGCCGATCTTCTTGGTCTGTTGCGGCCGCCAGATATTCGTCCGGATCGTGAACACTTACCAATTGAGGTGAGTAATCGCCGAGCATGCGGCAACCATCTTCATGGCAACGCAGGATACCGTTATAGCTGATGTCCTGAACAGCATCATGCTGCAGTCCCACCCAGACCCCCGGTTCAAAGGTCGGCTCGGGGGTCTGCAGTGGTGTTCGTCTCCAACCCAGTTTATTGCTGATCACGACATCTTGAGCAGCTACCCCCAACGCGGAAAGCTCACGCCCCAGCACTTCCAGTGACAGGCCGGCCCCGTATTTGCCCGCGGTATCGATCGCAACGGGTTTAGGCATCTGCGCAAACCATTCACGAATCAAGTCGTGTTTTTGGTCATCGCTCATCGCAACGAACAGATTACCCAGGCACGTAGCACCGAATACCACACGAGGCATGGTCAGTCCGGTGTTACCGAAATCGTGGTGCGTTATCGAACTCATGTGACAGCCTCCAGAATCGGATCGAACTCACTCCATGCCGCTTCGCAAGGCATCGAGGTGTCTGCCAAAGTGGTCGTCGAGGACCGCTGTATAGGTTTCAGGGTGAGTTGTCAGGCAATCATGAACGATCTTGCCGAGCTTCTCATCGGTCAACACGGATCCAAAGGTGCAGTGCAGGATTTGTCGCCCAGGTTTGGTAAATCCTTTGCCGACAGGAACGTCACTCCACATCTCGAGGTACTCGCTTTCGAGTGTTCTATCATCAGCATCGCTGGTCAATGGCGCGTCGGCAAGTGTTGCCGACACATGATAGGTCGCCTTATCTGTTTCGTACCGACCTCGTGAGAAATCGATGATTTCGCGAAACGCCCCAGGCTCATGCCGCGCGACGACACGCAAGGCCTCCAGATAACTTGTGCCTGCCGTCTTCACGTGAAAACGACCTTTAGTTGCACTGGCAAGGATCCCGTACATGGATACTTTGTCGCTGCCGCTGTGCAGGCTGAGCTTGTAGGGGCCGAGCGTTTCGGCAACTGCAGCATGGTCTTTCAACGAGGCGTGAAGTGCTTCTAAATCACCTTTGAAATCAATTCCCTTTTCGAAATCACCAATGAAGCGTGGTGCCAAGCTGACCAGTTTCATCCCTCCCTGAAGGCATTGATCTGCGATGATGTAATGTTCAGCCAAAGTTGTGGGCTGATCGGTTTCATCCACCGACAATTCGATCTCGTAATCATTGCCAGCTGTTTCGTTGACCTTTTTGATGTAATCGCCAAGTTTCAAGGCTCGCGTGAGTGCTTTGCCGTACTTTACCGCAGCCCGCATGCAGGCCTGCTCATCCAATGAGACGACTGTCCCCGTCCCCAGTTTGATCGTCTTGCCGAGGTAGTTCTCAAACCACGGGGAGTCGTCGCGATTTTCAGCAAACGTTGACCGCAGTTTGGATTCGTCATAATCGTCCGCCTGTTGATCGACGTCGTCTGAAGGATCAATAGTAAAGAATGTGAATCCAACCGCGGCGGTGACATCCACATCTTCGGGTACTTTCAAGTGATCTGCGTCCGCACCGATGGGGCCTGTCCAGCCTGAAGCCTCCGCGCCATTCATGGCATCATCCATGACTTGCTGCGGGGTCCTTTTTGTACGTGTCATTTCACGTATGGACTGCTGAGGGTAAATCGCCTCAATCCCACTGCCACAGCGTTTCATCGAAGCCACATGTCCTGGCGTCGCCAATCCGGTGCGATCGCCAAATCCAAAGCTTGGTGCCAAACCGAGGGCTACACATTTCTTTGTCATTTATCTACTTTCTGAAACCGCTAAGGCACTGTCAGGTGTAGCGAAAGGGAAGTTGCAGGAGTGTCTGTTTTAAGACTGGTATAAAGTGGAAACACATTGGCCAGACTAACGGAAAAGCAGACTGGCGAGGAAATTCAGGAAGTGACTTCGATGATCGCCTTGATCACGCCGGTTTCCGGTTTGGTAAAAGACTCAAAGTCACTGAGAACGCCATCAAAACTGGTGCGATGGGTAATCCAGGGGTCTGTATTGATCGTGCCATCCTCGATCAAACCGATGATCCGAGTGAAGTCCGGTGGCAGAGCGTTACGGGAAGCAATGATGGAAGCTTCTGGTCGATGCAGTATCGGATGTCGAAACGAAACCTCCTCTGTTGTGATGCCTACATACACCAATCGACCGGTGGGGGCGATGTAAGAAAGCGCGCCAGCCATTGAGTGCTTGTTCCCTGTCGCATCAGTAATCACATGGTACATGTCGCCGCCTGTGATCTGCTTCATCCGTTCAACTTCGCTGCCATCGCCCTCGAATAACACTGTGTTTTCAATGCCATAGTTCTGACGGACAAAATCCAGTCGTGCCGGATTCATGTCCATCACACTAATTGTCGCATCCGTCAGACGAGCGAATTCAAGCGTTGCCAAACCGATTGGCCCCATCCCGATAATCAAAGCATGGTCGCCACCCTGTGGCGCACCCCGATCATTCGCATGGCAGCCAATCGCGAGAGTTTCAACGAGGGCCAGTTGGTCAAAACTTAGTTTGTCCGAAGGATGCAGTTTGTCAGCGCGGACCAGAAATGACTCGCACAAACCACCATCCATCATCACCCCGATCACCTTGAGGCTCTGGCAGCAGTTAAAAGCTCCCCGTCGGCAGGCGTAACACTCTCCGCAGTTCATATACGGCTCGACACTGCACCGATCACCCGGCTTTACGTTGACGACACCGCCCCCGACTTCCACGACCTCAACTCCTAATTCATGCCCAGGTATTCTTGGAAAGTCAAAGAACGGAAACTTGCCGAGATAACAACTGATGTCTGTTCCGCAAACGCCCATGCGGTGAGTCCGTACAAGTGCCTGCCCTGCACCAGGACTGCCGGGTTGCTCGATATCAATTGATTTTAATGTCTTGACTTCAGAAATCTGGATGGCACGCATGAATGGCAACTCCGGTAGAACGGTCTAGTTCTGGTTGTGTAGATTTGTCAGGGATCAATCCTGGCAAAAGTGTGAAATATTAACTTGCCAGAAGTGTTGAATGTTGAAAATGAGGATGATGCGAACTGAGGCTCGTGATCATTTGATGATGAGCAGGCACATTGCTTCAGATAGATTCGACGTTGAGGTTGTAGTCACGTATGGCATTGGCCGAAAATAATTTGCTCTGCTCGGTCTGCGACAGTTCACCGGCAAGTTCCCGCACAGCATTGACCCACTGACGATGCTCTGTCTTGAGCAAGCAAACTGGCCAATCGCTACCAAACATGAGGCGGTCAGGAGTGAATGCTTGAAGAGCAACATCCCAATAGCGACGGATCTGATCCATGGACCAGGAATCTTCGCGAATTTCCGTTACCACTCCGGAAAACTTGCAGCTGATATTTTCACGTTTCGCGAGTTCACGAAAATCTGTTTCCCACTGTTTGTCGAAGGCGGCGTCTGTGATGGTCGGTTTAGCGATGTGATCCAGGACCATCGTCAAATCGGGATGCTGATCAACAAATTCGATCGATGCCGGCAACTGTCTGGCGAAGATCAGAACGTCATAAACCAACCCTCGTCCCTTGAGTTCTGAAACGCCTCGGTTGAAATCAGGGCCGAGGATAAAGCGGTCATCTGGTTCATCCTGGACAACATGTCGGACCCCTTTGAGCATCGACTGATCGCTAAGCCGGTCGAGAACCTGACTTATATTTGAATCGGCCAAGGGGACCCAACCAACAACCCCAGAAATCAGTGGCTCCGTTCGAGCCATTGCCAGCAGATCCTCTGTCTCTTGCAGATTTTGGCGTGCCTGTACCGAGACGAACCCATCGACCTGACTGTGAGCGGCGATTTCGCGTAATTCTGGCAGCAGGAAGTCTGCTCTGAGCGGCTCCATCTGGTCGTTTATCCAGCCATATTCTTCCGTCGAGTACTTCCAGAGGTGATGATGACTGTCGATTAACATCATTTCGGGTCTGTTGGATTAAGGGAAAACGATAAAACAATGCCTGCACACGCTTACAACAATTCGCGTTTGCATCCGGATGTTACGGTTTTGTGTCACTGACGTCACCCCGGGGGGGCGAACCATTGTATCGCCTTGCTGTTTGAAACTTCCAAAGACTTCGGTAGGTGCCTGCTGTTTAACCTCTGCGATCCACCGCTGAGAAGTGTCGCACTCGATACCAAAGCGATTGAGATTCAGGCTGCTGGATTACTGGATCAACTGATGAGTCGAGCCAGTCTCAGCATACGCGGTCCACTGGCAAATTCGATCGTAGTATCCCCGAGAGGGATCGTGACTCGCGGTATGCCCGATACGCTGCCAATCGATGACTCACTGATCGCTTCGGTTGTCGGGCATATCCGCACATGCATTCGTCGGGATTGTTCTCACCGACGTGTTAGCAGTGTTTCTTTTGTCACGCCGTACTCTTGACCGCCGTTTCAACAGGGCGTTGAACCTGTCGTTAATGGAAATGATCCGACGCGTGCAGATCAATCATGTAAAAACGCTGTTGCGAGAAACCGACCTGAAGCTCGGCGCGATTCCTGATCTGGCTGGTTTCAGTTACATCGCTTATATGGTTGGCCGATTTCGCGTGGTCGAGGGAAGTACGCCCGGACAATATCGCAAGCTGGCGTTACGGAATTCCTGATGACGGCGATCGATGGGATTCGCAAATTTGAGTTGAACAGACAAAGCAAAACCTAAGCGTGAGAAGTGTTTTTTGCTTTGCGATCCGCAGTTCCCCAACAATCGGAATACTTTGTATATGTGTTACGTTTTTACGCAGGTTGCAGGAATGACGAAAAGCGTGCCGATGCTAGAAGTGTTCCACCAATCCATTTCCAGACTTCGGAATCGGAGTGGGATCAGCCATGCGATGTGCAGCGACAGCCAAGTTCCCGGCAGCCGAAAACTCATCGCAGTAGATGCTGAATTCCGCACGTGACCGACAGGCATGCCGTGTATCCATGACGCAATTTCCCATCGCTTCTTCAACTAGTCACGACAAGCCGCGAACGGCCACACGACAGCCTCGGTCACGGGTAACCACCCGTAGTCGGTCAGCTCAGTCGCCATTGGAGACGTATCTTCGTGAGATCAACGAAACTGCGCTGTTGACCGCCGAGGAAGAAGTGGAATTGGCAGTCAAAATTGGGGAGGGGGATGTCTCGGCTCGCGACCGAATGGTGCGAGCCAACTTGCGGCTCGTGGTTAACATCGCCAGAGGCTATACCGGCAAGGGACTCGGACTGCAGGATCTGATCGAAGAAGGGAATCTTGGATTGCTGCGAGCGGTCGAGGGCTTTGACCCGACTGTAGGCACACGGTTTAGCACCTACGCCAGTTACTGGATCAAGCAATCGATCAAACGCGCTCTGATCAACAGTGCAAAGACGATTCGAATTCCAGCATACATGGTTGAATTGCTGAGCAAGTGGAGGCGGGCCACAGTACGGTTGAGTGAGGAACTTGGCCGGACCCCAACGAATGAGGAAGTTGCACGCGTTCTCGGACTGCCTAAAAAGAAGTTGCCCATCATTCGCAAGGCGATCCGCATCAGCAACAGCACTCCTCAGAGTGATCAGAGTGAGTCAGGCTGGTCGCTCGGCGAAATGGTAATGGACGAGCGTCTGAAAGCACCAGATGAGGAAATGCTGGATCACGACATTCTGCGTCATGCGATGGAATTGCTGGGGGATTTGGAAGACCGCGAGGCGACCGTACTGAAACTGCGTTTTGGTCTCGGGGGCGAAGACCCCAAAACGCTGAAAGAAATTGGTGCAGAGTTGGGACTCACCCGTGAACGAGTGCGGCAGATCGAGACCGAAGCACTTCGTCGGCTTGCAGATGGTTTGACGGATCCCAGGGACCGGGGATTCTGAAATCGTCGCGGTAGACGCCAAGATTCTGTCACGTGGGAGCATGAATTCCGTCGTTCGGGAAAATGCTCCGATTTCTGCTGCAAGTATCCGTTTGCTCCAGAAACGTCTGTTTTCTTCAGAAACGCTTGGGATAGACGCGTTTTGCTTCGCGATTTGCGGCGACCGCGGGATGTCTGCATTCGCTAGGCAGCGTCGCCATTTCAGACCGGATTCTCCATTTTGCGGCGGGCTGATGCGAAATCCAGCGTTGTTCTTCCCTATCGGTGCAGCTGGCCTATCGGTGCAGCTGGCCTATCGGTGCAGCTGGCCTATCGGTGCAGCTGGCATGATGGTCTAGGGCAGCCCAGCGAAGTAAACTATACCGGTCGGTCGAGTTCTGCCCCAGTCCCTCCCACTTGCAACCGAGTTTTTGCATGCCCCGTTCAGTGACAACGATGATCCTTCGCAGCATGCTATCCTGCCTTTTGCTGCTTGCCCTTTCCGTGTGTCTTCATGCCCAAGACACGCCGGAAACGAAACCTGATCAACCCGCAGCAGCGTCTGAGGGGGCAAACCAAGAAAAATCTGAAAAGCCTGGCGACAAAGAGAAAGCTGACGCTGACTCTGCCGACAAAACGGCTGCTGACAAAACGGCTGCCGACAAGAAGGCTGCTGACAAGAAGGCTGCTGACAAGAAGGCTGCTGACAAGAAGGCTGCTGACAAGAAGG